>CAYUZF010000004.1:8419-23493 GCA_964449615.1 uncultured Aureispira sp. | reverse complement strand
ACTGCTCGTAAAACTCCAATTGCGTGCCAGGACGCACAAAAAATTGCATTTCCATTTGCTCGAACTCGCGCATTCTAAAAATAAACTGCCGCGCTACAATCTCGTTGCGAAACGCTTTTCCGATTTGCGCAATGCCAAACGGTACTTTCTGGCGAGCCGTCTTGGTCACGTTTAGGAAATTAACAAAAATACCTTGTGCCGTTTCTGGGCGCAAGTACAATTTATCGTCGCTGGTGGCGCCCCCGCCCTGTGTAGAAAACATCAGATTAAAATCGCGCACCTCTGTCCAATTTTTAGAACCAGAATCAGGGCAAGCAATGCTCAATTCTTCAATTAGCGCTCCTACATCGTCTAATTTTCCTTCGTTGAGCGCGGTGTTCATACGGTTGAGAATGGCGTCGGCTTTGGCTTGGCGGTCGAGTGTCCGCTTATCCGTTGCTCTAAACTGTGCTTCATCAAACGTCTCTCCGAAGCGTTTGCGCGCTTTCTCAACATCTTTGTTGATTTTTTTGGTAATTTTATTTTCGATGTAATCCTCAATCAATACATCGGCACGGTAGCGTTTTTTAGAATCTTTGTTGTCAATCAACGGATCACTAAAGGCATCCACGTGTCCAGAAGCTTTCCAAACTGTCGGTTCCATAAAAATAGCCGAATCCAAACCTACAATTTCTTCGTGCAATTGCACCATAGCGCGCCACCAATAGTCTTTGAGGTTGTTTTTGAGCAAAATACCATAGGGTCCATAATCGTACACGGCACCCAGACCGCCATAAATGTCACTGGACTGATAAACAAATCCATTTTTATTACAATAGGAAACAACTTCTTTAAAAGTTACAGTAGTAGATTGCTCGGCCATGTTGTTGTTCTGATTGAGTAGTACTTATAATTCTTGTAAAAATAAAAAGGCTTAGTGATCGATCGTTCTCTAGTAAGCCATTCCTTGCCTTGTTGGCAATTGCAAAAATAGTATTTTATACAGTGGCGCAAAAAAAAACGCGTTCTAAGGTCGGTTATTTTGAGTAGGCGGTTATTTTTGAGAGTATTGGCCCTTCAATGTCCATTTTGAGTGGGCAGCGGTTTCCTCGCCATCTACACCGCACTGGATTCGCAAACTTTTTTGAGGGCTGCCGCTTGTAATTCGAAGCCCTGTTGCACTTGTTTCAGCGGCATAAATGAAAGGATTCCAATTGGGATAATTAGCGGTTTGCGTCATCGCAGCCCATACGGATTCGATAGGCGCCGTTATAACAATGCTGGTGCTGGCAGTTTTGCTCATCTAGTTGTCTTTTGCGGTGGGTTGTACAAACGGGCGAGCAGTAAAAGACCAGGGGTTGCGTATTTATTACTTTTTTCATGGTGTCCTTTTTTAGTTATAATAAGGATTTTGTAGGAGTTGTAAGAAGGCACTGCATTTACCCCTTACAACTCCTACTACGGCTGTTTCTTGGATACTACCTAAAGAAAACCTATTTTTGTAACTTTAACAAGAAGTAGCCGCGCTACTTTTATAGTTCACCTAAGTAGGATTGTACAATTAGACTATGGATTTAGAAGTTTTTGAACGCGTAAGAACCATGCAGCAGGCTATCGAAGCCGCTGTTATTGAAGATAAAGACCAGTTGGAAGCCTTTAGAATTGAGTACTTAGGCACCAAAAATAAAATAAAGCCGTTGTTCGGAGAAATACGAAATATTCCCAACGAGCGCAAAAAAGAGTACGGGCAACTGCTCAACGAAGTCAAAAAAGGAGCTGAGAACAAATTTCAGTCCGCACAAGACCAATTGACCAAACAGGCCGCCAACGACGTAGAAGCGTTGGACTTAACGGCACCTGCCGAGCCGCTGCCGCTAGGCTCCAGACACCCCGTTTCTCTCGTACTCAATCAGATGATCGAGATTTTTGACCGTTTGGGCTTCACCGTAGCAGAGGACAGTGAAATTGAAGACGACTGGCACAACTTCACGGCACTTAACACGCCTGAAGACCACCCTGCGCGCGATATGCAGGATACCTACTATATCCTCAACGATCCTACGCGCCTTTTGCGTACGCATACCTCATCGGTTCAGTCGCATGTTATGATGCAGCAACAGCCGCCCATCCGTATCATCGCGCCAGGCCGCGTGTACCGCAACGAAACCATTTCATCGCGTGCGCACTGCCAATTCCACCAAGTAGAAGGACTGTACATTGCAGAAAAGGTAAGTTTTGCCGATTTGCGCCAAACTATTTATTACTTTGCTAAAGAAATGTTTGGTGCCACCAAAATCCGTATGCGGCCTTCTTTCTTTCCTTTTACAGAACCGAGCGCAGAGGTAGACGTGTGGTGGGGCTGCGAAACCGAAGCCGATAAGCGCATTACCAAAGGAACGGGTTGGTTGGAAATTTTGGGTTGTGGAATGGTGGATCCTGCGGTGCTGACCAATTGTGGCATTGACCCCGACAAATACAGCGGTTTTGCTTTCGGGATGGGTGTAGAGCGTATTGCCATGCTCAAATACCAGATTGACGATATTCGGTTGCTATTTGAGAACGACGTACGCTTCTTAAAACAATTTAGCGGGACAGCAAATTGGTAAACAACTGGTTTTATTCTAACTATACAAACAACATCACACTTATAAAACACACTCCTATGCGTCTATTAATTGCTGTAAGTCTATTTTTATTGCTGGTTATTTTGGCTTGCGAATCTACTGAAACGCCCATTCAACAAGCGACGCCCAAAGAAGCGGCACAAGGTTTTTTGAAGGCGATGAATGCAGAAAACTACGATTTGGCAGCGCGCTACGTCAGTGCCTCCAGCCGAGAATCGTTGCAGAACTTTCGCACCAATCTCAATATGATTAGTGAAGAGGAAAAAAAGACGTTGTTGGAAGCGTACAAAGTGCCTGTTGGAGAAATTAATTGCCAAGAGCAGCAAGGAGAAACCCGTTGTAGTTTCTCAACGCCTGAGGGCGATGGCGTCCTTCCTTTGGTACAGCAAGATGAAAAATGGTTCGTGCAAATGGACTTTGATTTTTAATAATAAACTCATAAAACACCAACACTATGAAACAGCTATTTCTCGCGCTCCTTTGTCTAGCGCTCTACAGCAGTTGCGACGACATGGGCAATAGTCGTTCGCCCGAAGAAACTTGTGAAGAATTCTTTGATAAGTTGGCAGATAAAGAATACGAGGCTGCCAAAAAATACACTTCTGGGGCAACAGATGCTTATTTGGATTTGCTAAAAGAGGGCATGAACATTTTTGCAGAAATGAATCAAGCAGGACAAAACTTCAAAGGCTTGGCACAGGTAGACGACGAAGACAACCTGACTTATAACTGCACCGTAGAAGGCGACCAAGCTACCTGCGCCTGCACCCACAAAAGCAACGAAACGCTTTCTTACAACTTTAATTTAATCAAAGAAAACGGGCAATGGGTAATCCACCAACCCAAAGAAACCGTAACGCAGTAGACAACCGTAAGCTTTTAGTGCTTGCATTCTAGGGCGTTGATTTAGCCCAAAAACAGAAGTTCAACACAACTTCTATAAACCAATAACTATGAGAATATTTACGTATGTTGCTTTTCTTGCGCTGCTTTGTAGCAGTTGTGCAGGCTCACCTGATAATGCCGCCAATGCTTTTATGGAAGCGGTAAAACAAGGGGACTACGAAGCAGCTAAGGAGGTGTCCACTAGCGATACCCACAAAATGATCAGCTTGTTAGAAATGGCTTCTAAATTGGGCGACCAGGAAGACTTAGACAAGCTCAAAAATACGCAAACCAATTGTAGCTGTGCGGTTGAGGGCGATAAAGCCAACTGCGACTGCTGCGAACCTGATGCCCCAAAAAAGGAGTGTGTGCCGTTGAATTTGGTTCAACAAGAGGGCGAATGGCTGGTCGATATGTCTAAAGAAAATGGATTCGATTTCAACAACTAGTACGATCTTCATACAATTTCACAAAGGACTACTGCTTGCGGTAGTCCTTTGTATTGTTGCTTGTAGTTCACCGCCCTCCACCGCTGCGCCGCTTCCCGCTTCCCCGTTGGGCCCTCCACTGCCCGATCCCAGTTTTGCCGCCCGATACCCTTTCTACCCAAGAGCAAGCACTATTGCAGGCAGGCGATGTCCTGCTACGGCGCGGCTATGGCCTTATTAGCAATTATATTTTGGCTACTCTTCAAGAACCCTACGCGGTTACCCATTGTGGGCTGTTGGTCGCACAGGCCGACGGCAGCTTGGGCGTGTTGCACACCGCTTCGGACGAGGAGCGCAACGGTATTTTGCCACAGCCAAGCCCACAGCCTAGTGGCCTGCCGCCCCAAAGCGAATCCCGTACAGCGCCAGCGGTTGCTGGAACTCGCCGAACGCTACCGCGCTGCCGCCCTGCCTTTCGATTACGGCTTTGACGACCGTGATCCGACGGCGTTGTACTGTGTGGAGTTGTTGCGCGATTTATTTTTGGCCGCTTTTGAACAAGATTATTTGCCCTTGCATTACCAACGTGGACAGTTGTCTTTGTTGGGTTTTCAGAATTTTTTTGATAGTACTACTTTTACGCCCTTGTTTAATCATTGTACATACAACCATTAATATCGTATGAAAGCAACGTTTTTAGGTACAGGCACCTCCCAGGGTATTCCTGTGATTACTTGTACTTGCCCTGCCTGTACCTCTCCCGATCCCCGCGACAAGCGCCTGCGTACCGCTTTTCAAATCGAAACACAAGGCAAAACGCTGGTGATTGATATTGGTCCTGACTTTCGGCAACAGATGTTGCGCGCAGGCACCCAACGAGTAGATGCTATCTTGATTAGCCACGAACACAGCGATCATGTGGCGGGTTTGGACGATGTACGTCCGTTTAACTTTCGCTACGAGATGGACATGCCCATCTATGCTTTGGAACGGGTGCATGCTCGCTTGCGGGAGAGCCACGCTTATATATTTGCGGCCACGTATCCTGGAGTGCCCCGTATTGAGCAGCATGTGGTAAGCCCCCTTGCGGATTTCACTGCCGCAGGAATTCGAATCACTCCTATACAAGTTAACCACGGAAATTTACCTATCTTAGGTTATCGGGTGGGTGCTTTGGCTTATTTGACCGATTATAAAACCTTACCCACTAGTGAATATGCCAAACTACAAGGCTTAGAAGTCTTGGTGGTCAGCGCTTTGCAGCAATTGCCCCACCATTCACATGCTACGTTAGAGGAAGCGGTGGCACTGGTGGAGGAACTGGACGTTCCCAAAGCGTATTTTACCCATTTGAGTCATAGTATGGGCACCCATGCCGATACGGCGGCATTGTTGCCACCGCATATAAAAATCGCGCATGATGGCTTATCTTTTTTTGTTGGAGCGGGTTGAAAACGCCCGTTTTTGATGCCTGTTGTTGGGTCTTCTTTTAAAAAAAATTACTTTTATGAATGCTACTACTGATGTTACCTCGCCCTTTATGCGTTTTGTGAATCGCTTGGTGCAATTTATCTACGTTGTCTTTTTAATTGTGGTTGCACCGCTGTATTTATACATGAATATGCCTGTGCTTAATCCGTGGTTTATTGGTCTTCCCATCGGTATTTTCTTTATTTCTTTAATAATTATAGGCTTGGAACTACGTGTCATCAACAAACGCAAAACCATCCTGTTTAAAATTGCTTCTTTGCTGTCTTTGGTAACGTTGGCTTACATTATGGTGGTGAGTTTGATGAGTTGGGAGGGGTTTCGAGCTATGAAATACCAAGGTTTGATTGGCGAGGTGCAGTTGAGTGATAATTTTGCAAAAGAGGTACCGCCTGTGGACTTGGATCAGATTCGCATCATTGACCAGGAGGTAGCGCACCGGTTGGGGGATAAAGTACTCGGGGAGGAATTGCCTGGCCAAGAGCGTACTCTGGGAAGCCAAGCTTACGTGGGCGATTTTAGAATTCAGAATGTTAAGGGCGAACTGTTCTGGGTAGCGCCGCTGTTGCATTCAGGCTTTTTTAAATGGCTAAACAATACAGAAGGCACCCCTGCTTACATCAAAGTTTCAGCAACTTCCGACCCTGAAGTAGAACTGGTTAGCGACGTGAGAATTAAATACCAACCTGAAGCGTATTTTAACCATAACCTGCACCGCCATTTGTACTTGCACGGCTATCTAACAACAGGCTTAACCGATTTTACGTTTGAAATCGACGACGAAGGGACGCCCTATTGGGTGGTCACGCTGTATACCCACGAAGTAGGGTTCAGCGGTATGAATGCTTACGGCGTTGCGGTTGTAAATGCGGAAACGGGCGACATTCAAAAATACACTCCCGAGACGGCTCCCGCTTGGATTGACCGCATTCAACCCATGGATATGGTAGAAGAACAATTGGATTATTGGGGGGAGTACATCCACGGCTATTGGAATTTTTCTAACCTAGATAAAAAAACAACCACCAAAGGCATGTCTCTGGTTTATGGCAAAGACGATCAATCGTATTGGTACACGGGCCTAACTTCGGTAGGACAAGAGGAAGGAACCATCGGTTTTGTATTGGTTAATACCCGCACCAAAGAAACCACCCGCTACAAACAAGTAGGCGCTACCGAAGAGGCTGCACGACGCTCTGCAATGGGCAAAGTTCAGGAGAAAAAATACGTCGGCTCCTTCCCTATTTTGTACAACATCAACAACGTTCCTACTTATGTCTTGTCGCTCAAAGATCAAGCGGGTTTGATAAAAATGGTGGCGATGGTATCGGTGCGTGACCACTCCATTGTAGGAGTGGGTGAAACCTTAGAAGAAGCCTTGCGCTCCTATCGCGGAGGCCGTACCAACGACAAAAAAGAAGGCAATTTCCAGGTATACGGGCGCATAAAACGCATTGAATCAGGCTTAATCGACGGCAAAGCCGTGTACTATTTCACCTTAGACCGCTATCCTTACAAAATTTTTAAAAGCGAATCCATCGTATCGCCCGAGTTCCCCATTACCGCCCCAGCCGATTCCGTAATGGTGGCTTACGACGATGCGCGGGCTGAGATGGTGCCTGTGGCTAAGTTTGATAATTTGGAATTGCAGACCATCAAAACGCAAAGTATGGAGTTGGGCAAGTAACGTATTAGAACTCTTTGGTCAGTCTTGGGGTAGGGTTGTTCTATACACTTTTAGAAACTTCTGTTTTTCTAATAAAAAGCAACCCTGCCCGCTCTATTTTCGCTTGGCAGGTTGTTGCTGGAAGTTAAATTAGAATTATCCTCTATTTTAAGACAGGAACGCATTTTTTTAATTATTTTGATGCTTTGTTTTTTTTTGCTTTTAGCCTAACTTACAACGCAATTTCTATATGACTGCCAGCGAACTCTCTAGCGCCCTTCAACCTGTTTTTGATAATTGGTACAACAACCTAAAAAAACACCAACAGGCGGGCAGCTTGTCTTCTCCGCTCACAATCTATTGCCAAGACAGCATACAATTGTACGAAACGGAGGCCTACTTTGCCCTAGAGTTGACGGGCGCAACCCCCTTAAAAGATTTTCAAACGGTTTCTTTTAATAAGAAAGTTAAAAAACTAGCTTCGCTGCACAGTTTGGTCAATGCTGGTTCGGTCGTACGAACCGACCACCAACTTCCCGCCCAGTTGACTATTCAAAACCCCAACGAAGTTTGGGCCAACCTCTGTGTTGCCTCGCACGACGTGTACGATGCGGCTCAACAACAATTGCGCCCCGAACAGCTTCAAGCAGCCTTGCAAAAGCCACCAGCCTTGCCACTAGCCGTACAAGAAAACGTAGGCGGTTTGTTGCTGGCCAATGCGCTGACACTGCGGCTGGCTCCTCCCAAATTACACCTGCGCGCCTTGTCTTTTGTGCTGGTACTAGGCAAACAAACCGACCCCATTCGCCTGGTGCATTTTGTCATTGCCCGACTTAACGAAACTTTTCCAAAGCGCGACCATATTATTGGTATTTTTGACAAAGAAATCGAACAACAATTGGTCGCACAATTGCAAAAAGCCGATACCAAGACGCTTCAAACGTTACTGGCAGAACAGGGCAACCAATTGGCACAGGCGCTAGGCTACCAATCGGCCAAATCGGGCGTAGTTTTAAAGGACAGTCCGCAAGGTTCGGTAGATTTGCTGCTGGAACGGGCTTCGGGCACTTACGATTTATTGCAGCTTTCTTCAGCCTTGTACCTACAACAAATGGGCAAAGGCAAAAAGAGCAAAGGCAAAAAGAGCAAACCCAGCTTATCGGCACAGGTGTTGGCGCTAAAAACACAACTGGCATTTTACCAAGCACAAGCCGAGCAATTGAACCGAGACTACGGGGTGCAATTGGCGGAGCGACCATTACTTATTGCCGTCGTCAACGACTCCAAGCAGGTGTACCAACAAGCCCTCAACCAAGAAGCCCAAACTACTGCAGGTGATGTTGTTTTGCTTACGTTTGATGCGTTAGCACAATTAGAAGATCGCTGGTTGAAAAAATCGTAATATTCCTAAAATAGAGCTAAAAATAAATTATTGATAACTCCATAAAATCTTTACCTTTACGCAGCAAGGTCCCTATTGTTTTATATAGAAGTTGTTCTCAAAAATCGTTTTTATTTGCTTCGGCAATCCACTCCCCTGTAAAACATCCAACCATTATGCAGCAATTTATGGCCGCAATCAGCGCCGTTTTATTATTTGCAGTAACGCTGCCAACCCTGCACGCGCAAGCTACTTCAACGGATAAAAAAGCTTATTTGAGCAGCGACTACCAAAAATATAATTTGCAAGCAGGCAGTGTCCCCGAAAAATGGGAAGACGGCCTGCGCACCACGGGCGGTAAAGGTTCTTACGAATGGTGGTACTTTGACACCCACCTAGAGGACGGAAGTTCGGCAGTCATTGTCTTTTTTACCAAAGATTTTGTGCAAGCCAACCGAAAGATAACGCCGACCATCAGCCTCAACATCGACCGTCCCGACGGCAGCAAAATTGTTCGGCGCATCGAGTACAAAGAAAGCCAAGCCACTTTTTTAAAAGATTCCTGCCATGTACAAATTGGCAAAAGCTATTTTAAGGGCAACCTAAAAGAATACGAAATCCACTTTGAGGACGAAGGCTTAATCATTGATGCCCGATTAACACGCCAAACCAACAGCTGGCGGCCAAAGACGGGGCATATAGAATTAAAAGGTAAAAAATATCACTACTTCGCTTGGCTGGTTCCTGTTCCGTATGGAACAGTCAATTTTAGCTACAGCTTGGGCGAAGAACAAAAAACGCTACAAGGCGAGGGCTACCACGACCACAATTGGGGCGATGTAAGTCTTATGGATTTGTTTAATCATTGGTATTGGTCGCGGGCAAAAGTCGGCCCTTACAACGTTATTGCCTTTGATATGATTACAGAAAAAGAGTACGGTAAAGAGCCAATAGTTATGTTCAACATCTCCAAAGATGGCGAAACGGTAGCCGACGACGAGCAATTGGTAAAGACTTACCGCAGTTATGGCCAAGTACATCCCAAACTAAAAAAAGACATCAGCGACGATCTACTGTGGGTATACGACAATCCCAAAGACAGCAGTCGTTACGAGTACTCCTTATTTAGAGAAAAGAGCATGTTGGAAGTAGATATGTTA
The DNA here is from genome assembly GCA_964449615.1 of uncultured Aureispira sp. GTDB lineage: Bacteria > Bacteroidota > Bacteroidia > Chitinophagales > Saprospiraceae > Aureispira. The sequence goes on along the minus strand of CAYUZF010000004.1, from coordinate 13,882 downwards.
GCCGTAGTCGTTCCAAGCGGCTTTTTGCGCTTTTTCGTACGGATGCTAACAGGCTTCGACGGTTCTTATTATCGCTTCACAGGGCCGACCCAATTGCGCGTATTTCGGGACGGAGAATTGAAGGAAGAACAGGTTACAGAAGCTTCTATCTGGGAGTTGATGTATTTTGGAAAGGTACAACGATAAAAGATAAATAACAATATACTGTTAAGGATTTCTTAACAAAAAAAGTCGTTTGCTAAAAATATGTTAATAAATTATTTTAAGACTTAATTTAGGCAATACGGCATTATTCTTTATAGTTTTTATAATAGGACTGTGTTGGTCTCGGTATAAATATACGTTTGCCGTTGCACAGTTTTCAGAAAACTACCTATCAGTTATTGAAAAGAACCCCTTTTCAGTGACATTTTATCATCAAGTAGACTTCAGCGATTAAACCCTCCCAAGTTGGTCGTCGGCCTCTACGACAAAATCCCTTGAGTTATGTATACGTTCAAAATTATTTGGAGCCTCCTTATTATGTGCCTATGGCTCCTACCGAACTTTTCTTCTGCACAAATTCCTCCCCCAACACCTGCACCTGATTTGGCTTCGGTGAGCGATGATTATGCCCGTTTTGGTTTAAAGCCAGGCAATGTTCCTGAAAAATTTGAAGACGGCGCTCGTACTACAGGCGCGCCAGGCACCTTCGAGTGGTGGTATTTTGATGCTTTTTTACAGGATGGCTCGGCAGTAGTTATTATTTTTTATACTAAAGATTTTGCTGTTGCTGAACGCCGCAAGACACCTACTATTGCGGTCACGGTTAGCCGTCCTGACGGGACGGTTATTTCTCGTCGAGTAGAGTTTCCCGTTAGTGAATCTTCTTTCGCTACAGATTCTTGCAACGTACAAATGGGTTCTAATTATTTTAGAGGCAATTTGCAACAGTATGAAATTCACTACGAAGAGCCAGGTTTTTCTATCACCGTTGACCTAACCCGTACCAGTACGCAAAGCTGGCGACCGAAGACGGGGCACATTGTTTTTGGAGAAAACCAAGAAGAGTATTTGGGCTGGTTGCAGTACCTAGTGGTTTGGCTCAAGTGTCCATTACCACCGATGGCAACACCGAAGACCTTGCTGGACTCGGTTACCACGACCACAACTGGGCCAATACCCGCATCCAAGATTTGTTTAATCATTGGTATTGGTCACGCGCTTCGGTAGGGCCGTACACCGTTGTTGCTGCCGAAATGATTGCGGATAAACAATACAACAAAGAAGCGGTTAACGTTATTTATTTGGCAAAAAGCGGCAAGCTGCAAGCCGATGACGAGGAAGCCGTCACGCTCTACCGCACTTATGGCAAACTAGACGATCAATTTGGCAAAGATGTGAGCGATCAGTTCTTTTATTTGTACGACGATCCCAGCACGGGCTACCGCTACGAGTATTATTTGGACAAACAAGCGACTATTTTTGCGGGCGATCTAATTTCTGTGGCTTTTCCCGATCCTGTCATTCGTACTATCGTTGCGCTGCTAACCGATATTGATGACGGCGCTTACTACCGCTTTTTTGGTACCGCTAAACTTCGGGTGTATAAAGATGGTGTTTTAAAAGAGAAATACGACAGTCCCAATGCCCTTTGGGAATTGATGTACTTGGGCAAAGTACAGCGGCATTAAACAGCATACAGACGAAGAGATTATAGGACAACTACCTTTTGGGTGGATGTCCTTTCTTGTTTAACGTTGTTTATGATATATATTTAATTATTTTATATTACCCAACAGAATACTAATTCCATAAAGTGTAATGTATCATCTATTTTAGCTTCTCCTCAAAACATGCACTTCTTTAATTTAAATTATTAGCGATTTAGTACAAACGGTATTGCACACCTTTAATCATAACAACGGTCGTATCCAATCTTTAGTCGAATCGTCGATTTTTGGGCTGTCTAATATTCCCCGTAAAATTTGTAACCATTCTTCTTCCTTTATTTCTCCTTCAAAAGAAAAATTACCCTCATCATACATGGTTCTAAGCTCATCGTATTCATACACAACCTTGTTGTTGCAGTTGACGACCGTCTCTTTGTATAATTTATTGATTTCATTAGGTGCATGTATCCATACTAAGGTACTATTAGGAATTTCGTTTGTACTATCTATGAAACGTTTTTACTTTTCGATTTGGCTTGTACAACAAGTAAACAAGACTGCTTCTTCCTTATTTATTGCAACACAGACAAAAAAATGGGGAACAGGTGTATTAATCTTACTACTGCTAAATTTATATATTTTTTTTGGTTTCTATTGCTTGAATAAATGCCTCCCGTAGTTGGGTTCTATCTATTTTCATAAAAAATCATACAAAGCTCGTTGCTCTAGGTAAAGTTCTTTAGTAAGCGTTAGTAAATCATGGGGTTGCTCAAAAATAGGGGCGTTGTTTTGGATAGGGTTTGTAAAAAAGTCTAATCAATCAATCATAAATCGCTTACCCTCTTTCGTTTCTAACGCCTTTTCATGCCGTGTCCATTCAGGATACCTATGAGATACTCTTGACAATTAATTCTTATTCATGTGACCAAAGTTGTCATATACGTCATGAGTAATTGACCGATAATATTTACGTAGCTGTAATCTATCAGCCAACCACACTAGCTTTACGGCTTTCATACGATTTAAGCGCCCCCCTTCCCGTATAGCAAAAAAATTGAGCATCTGTACCGCTTTTTTATATTGTAATTTATTAACATATAAGTAGATTTGGATTGCAAATACAAGTCATTTTACATAAAAAGTCAATAGTCTAGTGCGATTAGCTCTATTACGGATAAAAAAAGCCGTTCCCTCCGAATGAATCGGAATGAGAACGGCTGCTGTATGTTCTAAAACAGAGCGTAAAAGTAGGTTTACAACGTCTGTTTCACTTCTTTGATTTCGTATACTTCAATTTGGTCACCCTCTTTGAGGTCGTTATAATTTTTGATAGTCAAACCGCATTCAAAACCACTTTTGACTTCTTGAACGTTGTCTTTGAAGCGGCGCAAACTCGATAGCTCTCCGTGTACCCCTTCTTTTTTAGGATATTCCACGATACCACCTCTAATGACGCGGATGTAGCTGTTGCGCGTGATTTTACCCCGCTCTACAAAACACCCTGCAACGGTTCCCACTTTGGAAATTTTGAAGACCTGTTGTACATCTACCAGCCCTACTTCTTCTTCTACTTGCTTCGGCTCTAACATACCCTCTAGGGCAGATTTGATTTCGTCGATGGCATCGTAGATAATAGAGTACGTATTGATTTCTACCCCTTCGTTTTCCGCTAGGCGTCTTGCCATTGGGTTGGGGCGTACTTGGAAACCAACGATGATGGCATTTGAAGCGGCTGCCAAGTTAACATCTGATTCCGTAATCGGTCCAACTGCTTTGTAAATAATATTGGTTTGTACTTGGTCGGTCGAAAGTTTAAGCAAAGAATCCGATAGGGCTTCTACCGAGCCGTCAAAGTCACCTTTCACAATCAGGTTCAACTCTTGGAAGTTACCAATCTTGATACGGTTGGTAATATCGTCTAATGTTACGCGGCGGGTAGCGCGGATTTGCTGCTGGCGTACCAAGTTGGCACGTTTGCCTGCCAAATCTTTGGCTTCTTTTTCAGAAGTTAATACGTTCATCGTTTCTCCTGCTTGTGGGGCACCTTGCAAGCCCAATACTAGTACGGGAATCGCAGGTCCAGCAATTCTGACGCGTTTGCCACGCTCGTTGAACATGGCTTTTACTCGACCGTAATGCGGCCCTGCCACCATGGCATCTCCTACGCTTAGGGTACCGTTGCGCACCAATATTTTGGCAACATAACCACGCCCTTTCTCCAACGATGCTTCTAGGACAGTACCTACGGCGCGTTTGTCTGGGTTGGCTTTCAGCTCTAACATTTCAGCTTCCAACAAGATTTTTTCCAACAACAAATCAATGTTGAGTCCTTGTTTGGCCGAAATATCTTGACTTTGGTACTTTCCACCCCATTCCTCTACCAAGAGATCCATAGAGGCCAATTCTTGTTTGATTCGTTCGGGATTAGCCCCTTCTTTATCAATTTTGTTGATGGCAAAGATGATCGGTACTTCAGCCGCTTTGGCGTGGCTGATCGCCTCTTTAGTTTGAGGCATAATGCTATCGTCTGCCGAGATGATGATCACCGCAACATCGGTTACTTTGGCTCCCCTTGCACGCATCGCCGTAAAGGCTTCGTGACCAGGTGTATCCAAGAACGTGATGGTTCCCTGCTCGCCTACTTTTACTTCGTAGGCTCCGATGTGCTGGGTAATCCCCCCTGCTTCACCGCTGGCCACGTTGGCTTTTCGAATACTATCCAACAATGACGTTTTCCCGTGGTCAACGTGTCCCATCACCGTTACAATTGGTGAGCGCGGCATGTTGTCTTCTAGTTCGTCGTCTTCGATTTGGTAATCTTTCTCCATCTGGTCTTCTGCCGAGACGAATTCGATTTCGTAACCAAACTCAATACCCATTAGCTCGATGAGTTCGCGATCCATCCGTTGGTTGATCGACACCATGCGTTTTTCAGTCATACAAGCCATGATGATTTCCGTTGGGGAGATATTCATCAAGCCTGCTAATTCCTGAACAGAGATAAACTCTGTCACTTGGATTTTGGGTGCTTCTTCTGAACTGTTTTCAATTTCTTTCAGACGCTCGGCACGCTGTTCATCGCGTTCTTTACGAGAAGCTCCAAAACGCTTTTTGCCTTTGCCACGACCGCCCATGAGGTTCATGGTTTGTTTTAGCTTATCGCCAATTTCCTTCTCATTGATTTCACGACGTTTGCCTTTCTTTTTACCGCGTTTGCCTGTGTTAGCAGCGGGTTTATCTGGCTTCTTAAAGTTGCGTTTGCGATCCTCTTTGTTTTCGCTTTCTTTCTTAATTGGCTTGCGATCCTCTTTGTTGGCGGTGCTTTTTTTCTTATCTCTGGCATCGTCCTTCCTATTGTTATTTTTGTCGCCTTTGACACGGCCTTTTGTTTTTACACGAGGGCGTTTGCGTTTTTTGGACGAGCTAATATCAATTTTACCTAAAATTTTGAGGCCTTTGAGTTGGGGGGCATCTACTTTGATGTCCAACTCATGATCGGCTGTTTTAGGTTTGTCTTTATCCTTGTCTTTTTCTTCTACGCTTTTCTCCTCTTTTTGAGGTCCAGCATCTTTGATCGGCTGTTCTTGAGGTTTGGCCTCTTTTTTATCTTTCTGCTCGTCTATAACTGGCCCTTTTAAAGGTTTGTCTTGTGCTTTGGCGACAGGCTCGGGCTTTGGCTCGGGCTTTGGCTCTACCTTTTTCTCCTTCTGTTTTGGAGGTTGTTGGCTGCTTTTTTGCTGCTGCTCTACTTTCTGGTTGTTTTGCTTATTGCGCGTATTCTTAGACTTGCGCTTACCTCGGCGAGTGGTCT
>CAYUZF010000004.1:4123-8409 GCA_964449615.1 uncultured Aureispira sp. | reverse complement strand
ATCTAAGTTGATCTTACCCAAGATTTTTGGTCCAGAAAGCGTATTTTTGCTTTCGTCTTTGCTGTCCTTTGTCGTTTTTTCTTCGACTTTAGGCTGCACTACCTCCTTGCTTTCTTCTTGTTTGTCTTTATCGACAACAGGTTGAACAGGTTTTTCCTCAACGGGAGGAGGTGTAAGAGCGGTCTTTTCTTCTACCGTAGGCGTTTCTTTTTTGGGAGCGTTTTTAGCTTCCTTCAGGGCGCGCTCTATGGCCTCACGCTCCTGTTGCTCTTTCAAGGCGGCAGCCTCTTGGAGTTCTTTTTCCTTTTGTTGTTCCTCTTTTGTCTTGCGGGTGCCTATGGTAATTTTATCGGCTTTCTCGCGAATGGCAATAGAGTTCTGAAAGTTTTTGGCAAGTGCATCGTACATCTCGTCCGAAATCTTTGCAGTGGGTTTGTTGCTAACAGAGAAGCCATTGCCGTTCAAAAACTCGACAATAGTTTTTGTTCCAACATTCAATTCTTTAGCTACTTTAACTAAACGTTTTGACATCCTATATTTTTAGGTAACTTTAAAATACATAGTTCACTGGCTGTTGACGAGATAACAAATTGCTATAAAGCGAACTATACTATACTACTTCGTTTATATGAACATTCCACTGCTCATTTTAAAAAAGTGAAATGGTGTTTTATAATAACGTTAGTATCTAATGTCTCCAACTGAAAGAAATACCCATTGCAAGGGACGAGAACACGGTTGACTCGGCTAAATAGATTCCGCAAATGCGCGGGACAACCGGCTACTGAATTATGGCGTCATATCTATTGTTTTTTAGTGCAATAATTACTCTTCTTCATCGGAAGCATCTTCTTCTAACTCTGTATTCAAAATGGTAACGACCTCCGTGATGGTTTCTCGCTCTAAATCGGTGCGTCGAACTAGCTCGTCTACATTCAACTTCAACACACTGCGGGCGGTATCGCATCCGATTGATTTTAACTCGTCAATAATCCATTCTTCTATTTCATCTTTGAACTCGTCGAGTTCAACATCGTAATCTGATTCTTCAAAACCTTCGCGGTACACATCAATGGTATAATTGGTTAATTTACTCGCCAACTTGATGTTGATTCCCTTCTTACCAATGGCTTTAGAAATCTCTTCGGGTTGCAAATAAACCGAAGCGCGGCGACGCTCTTCGTCCAAATCTACCGAAGAAGGTTTGGCTGGTGTCAAGGCGCGGCGAATCAACAGCGAATCATTGCTTGTATAATTAATGATGTCGATGTTCTCGTTGCGCAACTCGCGCACAATTCCGTGTATACGAGATCCCCGCATACCCACGCAAGCCCCTACAGGGTCAATGCGCTCATCGTAAGATTCTACGGCAACTTTGGTGCGCTCCCCAGGCACCCGAACAATTTTTTTCACGGTAATTAAACCATCTTCAATCTCTGGAACCTCTTGCTCCAGCAACTTCTCCAAAAAGCTGTTGTCTGTTCTAGACAGAATAATAACAGGATTGCTGTTGCGCATGTCTACTTTGCGAATGATGCCTTTGAGGGTATCTCCCTTGCGGAAAAAATCTCCGCGCACCATTTCACTTTTTGGCAACAACAATTCTACGCCTGTTTCGTCGTCTACTACTACTAATTCGCGCTTTAGTATCTGGTGTACTTCTCCGCGAATGACTTCTCCAACGCGATCGACGTACATTTGGAAAATCTTATCTTTTTCTAACTCTAAAATCCTAGAAATCAGCGTTTGGCGGGCAGCCATAATTGCACGGCGGCCAAAATCTATGATGTGTACCCGCTGGTAACACTCCTCGCCTACTTCATAATCGGAATCTATTTCTAAAGCTTCTATTATCGTAATTTGAAAGCGGTCGTCTTCTACTTCGCCGTCGGGTACAATCTCTCGTTTTCTCCAAATCTCTAAATCCCCTTCATCGGCATTTACAATGATGTCAAAATTCTCATCTGTGCTATATTTCTTGCGAATCAAGGTGCGAAAAACATCTTCTAGCACGCGAATCATCGTCGGAAGATCAATACTTTTTATGTGCTTAAATTCCTGAAAAGAATCTATTAAATTGATGCTCATGCTTTCATAATATTTAATATTTATCCAAATATAAAACAGGTACTAAGGCTGCTTTGTTTGCCAATCTATTTTCAGATCGAGTTGCTGCCGCTTCCGCTGTTACTTAAAAGACACGGTAACCACCGTTTTTTTGATGTTTTCAAACGGAATCTCCCGTTTGATGGTACGCAACTCTTTTTTCTTGCGCCCTTCTATACGAACTTTTTCTTCGTAAACTACTGTAATGTGCGTATCGGTGACTGTTTCTAATTTCCCTTTGATGTGCTTGTGGTCGTCGTTCACTTCTACATTGACATTTCGGCCAACGTTTTTGTGGTACTGCCGCTTCATCACCAAAGGAGTACCAACCCCCGCTGAAGAAACATCCAAAGTGTATTTTTCGCCCAGCCAACCGTGCTCTTCAATTGCTGCCTCTAAGTAGCGGCTAATTTTTACACAGTGTTCGTAGGTGACAGCTTCGTCACTGTCCAAATACAGCTGAATCACATCGCCTGGTAATTGCTTGATTTCCACCAAAAACAAATGACTAAAAGCGTCTTCTTGGAATTTTTCTTCTAGTAATTCTGTCAATTTCTCCGTCAATGAAACCATCCTGTTCTTATTCTTTCTCGTAGGCCTGTTGCCTAAGTTTAGGTATTAAAAAGAGGGAACAATTGTTGTTCCCTCTTTTCTACGCATCTTTAATTCTAGCGCAAATATACAAATATATTACAGCAAATCAAAGGCTTGTTCGCTTACTTTTAATAAGAAACTACTTTTTTGTCCCCAGATCGGAAAAAAAAGCGCTTACTTTGACAGAATGTTTTGATTTCAAAGCGGGGGAAGCTGCGCTGTATTTCTAGTCCATTGTTATGAAAAAAAAATACCACTCCTACGACGAAGCATTGAGCAAACTACAGGCTTATTGTGCGTATCAAGAACGATGCCACAAAGAGGTACGTCAAAAATTGCGTGACTTGGGTATTTGGGGCGATGAGGTGGATGAAATCATCAGTGAATTAATTACTGCTAATTTTTTGAATGAATTGCGTTATGCCAAAGCGTTTGCTGGTGGGAAGTTTCGCGTCAAAAAATGGGGTAAAAAACGCATTGTTCAAGCCCTTAAATTCAACCAAGTTTCTGCCTATTCTATAAAAAAAGCGTTGCAAAGCGAGTTGCCTGATGAGGAGTATGAACTAAGCCTGCGTCAAGTACTGGAAAAAAAGAATAGGCTTCTACACGAATCCAATCCTTACAAGCGCCGCCAGAAGCTCGTCAAATTTGCTACTGACAAAGGTTACGAGAGCCATTTGGTTTGGCAGATCATCAACAGCGATTATCCCATCAAGAAATAGCTCTTCTAACGATTGCTTCAAAAAACAAGAGTACCCCCCAAAGCTGGGGACTACTCTTGCTGCTGTTATTGGTACAATTCGCTGTGTTTTATTCAATACGGATGCGTTCTGTATACGCTACGCCATTACGCTCTAAGCGAATAATGTAAATACCTGATGGGTAGCGATTTGTAGATAACCTCAACTCATGGTATTGATTTTCTGCAATAGAAACTCGGTGTTGTTCGATTTGCTCGCCCAACATATTTAATACACTAACCTGATAAAACCCAGATATAGGTGCTTTGAGGTAGACCGTCTCGCTTCCTTGGTGCAGTAAAGTAGGGAATATTCGTCCAACGCTGCCCGTTTTAACTTCCACTGCTCGTACAGGTGTGTAGCTGTAACTGCCGTCTGTATCTACTTGTTTGAGGCGAAAATAATGAATGCCTGGTACCAGTTCGGAGACCTCGTATCGGTAGTATTGATCTATTAAAGTAGTGCCAGCGCCTGCGACATAACCGATTTGCTGAAAGTCGGGTGCCCCTTCGTTTGGCAAGGCGTGTTCGACTTCAAACCCTTCGTTGTTCAATTCTGTTGCCGTAGCCCAATTTAGTGCCGCTGTGTTCCAGCCCTCCAGTCTCGCTTCAAAATACAGCAATTCGATGGGCAGTGGATCGTTCATCAAGAACTGGTAATCCTCTACTTCTCCATTTGTACGTCCTCCCAAAAAGTCTCCCGCTAGTAACGGCTCATCGTCTATGCGCAATCGGATATTTACTAAGTTGGTTCCTATGGACGCTGGTGAAGTCACATTTATTGTTGCGTTGTTGCTTCCTGTTGTTAATGGAATAGCACCGTCGTAAAAATCATCGTATACGCCAT
>CAYUZF010000004.1:0-4084 GCA_964449615.1 uncultured Aureispira sp. | reverse complement strand
CGTAGTGTCCTGTTCCCGCTTGTGCCGCGCTCAGTGCTATCTCTACGCTGTAGGTTGTGCTTGGCGACACCGTTCGTGGAAAGGCACCTGGTGTGTTGGTTCCCAGCTCCATGCCATCGTCAAAGTTATCGGTGCCTACTGCCGAGGATGTTTCTTCGTAATCTATTCCTGCACCTAGCCAAATATCATTGCCACCATCGGGGGTATTATCGCCATTGGCATCTACCGTTGCACGGTGGTACGCTACGCCGTATACTCCTGGGCCATCGCCGTAATCTCTGTTGGCATCTAATACGGTAATGTAAACCGTTGCGGTATCACACACTTGCGGTGTTCCATTGTCGCAAACACTGTATACGAATGCGTCGTTGCCTACAAATGTGGGGCTATTTGGTACGTATTCATAAGTTCCGTCTGAATTGAGCGCCAGCGTTCCATTGGTTGGGCCAGTGACCAACCTTACGCCACCAATCTGGGTATTTCCTTCTACATCGGTATCATTTAATAGAACATTGTCTTGTAAAATTGTCCCTCGATCGACAAACTCCTCGTCGTCGTTGGCATTGGTGCTGTTGTTTTGCGTGGGAAGTACTTGGAGGGTTACAAAAGTCGGTTCACAGCTTTGTGGTACCCCATCATCGCAGACGGTGTATCCATACTCGACTACACCAGTAAAATCGGGTGCTGGAGTGAAAGTATAGGTACCGTTGGTGTTTTGTACCAGTGTACCCGCATTGCCTACCGCGCTGCCATCTGTGCCAACGCCTGCTACTGTTGTTGAACTTCCTACAGGTACGTTTGTATCCACATTACCATCTCCATCGGTATCAATAGCGATATCACCTGTAACCGTTAGATTATCGCCTTCGGCATCGTTGTCATTGGCCAATACTTGTCCACTAACTGGTAGCCCTACGTGTGTTTTATTTACATCAGGTGCTGGCGCTACACTGCCGTTTTGGCTGGTGGGCGTCGGCTCAACATCTAAGACCAACACCGCTGTAGCACAGGCCTGTGGCATACCGTTGTCGCACACTTCGTATTCTATCGTTACTTCTCCTTCAAATCCTGTTGTAGGGATGAAGGTATAGGTACCATCTGGATTAAATTCAACAATCCCTGCGTTTGAATTTGCGGTTTGATTTTCGTTGACCCCGCCTGTTGTTAGCCCAATACCTAAAGCGGCTATTGTCTCGGGCACCCCATCGCCGTCTGTATCAACACGAATTTGCGTAAGGGTCTGTTGATCCCCCTCATAATCGTCATCATTGGTCAACACTTGTCCGCTAACAGGTATTTCTACGATGGTTGTGTTGACGTCATTGGTGGCATAAGTCGTGTTCAATTCTCGCCAATCCCGCTCTGGGGTAAAAGTATTGGTTTGGTTGGGATGGCTGTTGGGTTGTAAACCGCTGTTGGTGGCATCTGTTGTAGAAATATTGATATCGTTGTCAAAACCATCCAATAAACCATCGCGATCGGCGTCTAGCGTTCCACCAATACCTATATTGGCGTTGGGACTATCAGAAGCGTTGACCACGCCATCGCCATTGGTATCGTGTCCTTCAATGCGGTCTTGTATACCGTCGTTATCGGTGTCCAAATCCAAATAATCGGGGATTAAATCACCCTCTTGGTCGTTGGGTACAACTCCCGAATTCGCACCACCAAAAACACTGGTATTGTTATCGTAAGCATCGTCAATACCATCGGCATCGGCATCCACACCGCTTGGAGCAAGATAACTACCTGTAGGTTGCCCTTCTGTATTGTCTACAATTCCATCGTTGTCGGCGTCAATGTCTAGGAAGTCGGGTTTGATATCTCCGTCATTGTTGCCATTCGGGTAGCCGTTTGGTTTTCCATTGCCACTGAAGTCTGCGTCTGTTGTTAGGGTTGCGTTGCTTGTATTCGCACCTGCTGCATCGTTGCCAACAGCCAGTGCATTGGTAGGATCGCCGTCTACATTATCATTAAAACCATCGCCATCGACATCTACAAACCCATCCTCTATCCCGTCGCGGTTGCTGTCGGTTCCTCCTGCTTCCAAAATATCCAATATGCCATCGCCATCGGCATCTAGGTCTAAGTGGTTCAAAACACCATCGCCGTCTAGATCGCCAATAGGATAATCATCTGGCGTTCCGTCTCCACCAGCATCAAAACCTGTAGTGAGCAGCGCGTTGACGGTGTTGGCAGCCGTAGCGTCGTTGCCTACAATCAACACATTAGTAGGATCACCGTCCACCACATCGTTGAACCCGTCGTCGTCTGCGTCCGCGTAATTGTCGGCGCGGCCATCCCCATTCACATCAGTTCCTCCTGCTTCGACTACATCAGGGATGCCGTCGTTGTCCGCGTCCAAATCTAAATAATCTACGATGTCGTCCCCATCTTGATCGTCATTGGGGAAACTGTTTGGCGCTCCGTCGTTGTCCGTGTCTGTTCCTGTGCGCAGCAAAGCATTGTTGCTGTTGGTTCCAAATCCATCGTCTCCTTTCCCTAATATATTGGTAGGATCACCATCTACATTGTCGTTGAACCCATCGTTGTCGTTGTCTACGTAATTGTCCGCACGCCCATCGCCATTGCTATCGGTTCCCCCTGCTTCGACTACATCAGGGATGCCGTCGTTGTCCGCGTCCAAATCCAAGTAATTGAGGATGTTGTCGCCGTCTGTATCTCCTTGCGGATAACTGTCTGCTCGTCCGTCCCCATCTGTATCTGCTCCTGTTATAAAAATAGGTGTACCCAATGGCGTACATCCTGCGTTGGCATAGAAGACGGCATCAAAATCGGCGTCGTTGTCTGCACTTCCAGCAATTTGAATTGCAATAGACCGCGTAGGGCCTTGCGTCACCAAATCAGATGTTATAAAGGTTGTTCTAGAGGTTGTACTGGGACTAGTGGGGTTGATTCCGTTGCTGTTGTTGCTCCCGTCAAACTCTTCTAGCAATAAAGCAGCGGTCGCGGTATTGGTGTAGCTGTTCTTACGCCGCCAAGACAAGGTATACGTTGTTCCCGCAGGAACGACTTGCCCAAAGTCTATCCGCAACACATCGCCTGCATCGTAGATTTCTGCAAAGGTTCCGTCTGGGCCGCCTGTAGCGTTGGTACCGTTTACAATATCCACAGAGTTGGGCGCATCATAGACCCCATTCCCCCGTATATTCCTACAAAACTGCGCGTCCAAAACATCAATAAAGCCGTCGTTGTCGCCATCGCTGTAATTGTCCGCATACCCATCTCCATTGGCATCCGTACCGCCCATTTCCACCACATCGGGAATTCCGTCGTTGTCGCTGTCCAAGTCTTGAAAATCGGCAAATCCATCACCGTCTGTATCTATAACTATGTCAGACAGACCATTCCCATCCGCATCTAAAATATTGGAAGTAGAATTAATTTCTATACATCCTGGGAAAGGGGTACAGGGGGAAGTTCCCGAAGGGCCATCTCTATCGTCGTTGTCGTGTATATCGGCCAGGCCATCGCCGTCCGTATCGTTGGTATCATCGACCACACCATCGCCGTTAATATCCGCGCCTCCAGCTTCAATCAAGTCGGGTGTTCCATCGTTGTCGCTGTCTAAATCACGGTGGTTGGGAACGCCATCTTGGTCGCTGTCAAAGGTACTGCACAAGGAAGCATTTCCAATACCATTACAATAAGGAAAATCCGCATCTGCAAAATTAGGAATGTTGTCGCCATCCAGATCCCCTTCTGGGTCGGGCAGTCCAGTGGCTGCACAATCGTACCCATTCACCCCTTGAAAAAAAGCTGCACAAAAATCAGGATCTTCATAATCTGCGATGCCGTCCCCATCGTGGTCTCCTGTATAAACTTCCGCAATATCAGGAATACCATCGTTGTCGTCATCAATATCAATTCTGTTGGGCGCTCCGTCAAAATCTCCGTCACAAGAGTAGCTAAAATCAATGGATTCGCTAACGTCGGTTGAAAACCCATAGATCCAAGTATTAACTAAAGTGACATCTCCTACATCAGAGGTAAATCCCCAATCGTGTAGAATCGGTCCGTTCGGCGGTGTTCCCTGAAGCATGGTTCGTGGGCTAAAATCTGG
>CAYUZF010000003.1:69435-72545 GCA_964449615.1 uncultured Aureispira sp. | reverse complement strand
CGCACTAAAAATCCTCTGTAAAAATATTCGCTTTCTTTTGTTACACTGTATTTAAACGATTCAATTATAGAGGTGTAGGGCATCGAGTGTAGTCGAGATGCCCTACCGAAACAAATAAGATAGCCCAGCATAATACCGCCGTCCTACCGTACTATTCCAAAACATGCCCGCATCAAAATTATTTCCAAAAGGTGCTTCTAGACCAATAGCGTTGCGCGGTTGTATCGTATTCAATACATTGTCCATGCCGACAAATACCGTCAAGCGCTCCAAGCGCAGTACCCGATTGAGCCACGACCTAGCCCCCAAGGATAAGCGCAAATCCCAGCGCGTGCCCGCAACAGGCCATACAGGATAAGCCGCCATGTTCGCCGCATCGGTTTTAAGTTCTAAATTAGCGGGCAAGCGTTGTCCAGCTTGTAGATAGAATTGGCTTTCTAATTTAAATAATTGATAGCCTTTGACGTATAGCGGAAACGCCACGCCCAGCATCAAGTTGTGGGGCGCATACAGCGCCTCTTGTAAGTATTGTTCGTTGATTTTGCTGTAGAATAAATCTAAGCGATACCCCACATCTACGTGCAGTTGCCAACTGGCAAATGCCAACTGTCCATCTATTCCCAAACTCCATTCATTCGCTACATCCGTATTGTAAAAAATCACTTCGTAAGGACTGGCCTCCAAATCCGTTACGACCTTGTTTTGAAAGACACGGTGATAAAACTGCGCTTCTAATTCCAGCGCTACACCCTGTTTTTTGCCCAGCCATTGGTAACAATTTGCCGAAAGGCCATAATACCAAGCTCGCTCCCCCAACAACGCTTCGCGTACCAGCACGCGCCGACTGCTTTGCAACAGCGCAGCATTTTCGTTCAGTACATTGGCGTAGCGAATCCCCGAACCACTCATCAAGGCCAACTCCCACTGGTCGGATAAAATTAACCGCAATTGTGCTTGTGGCAACACCAACCAGCGCGCCAAATTGTGGTAGCCAATATTGAGCCGCGTCGACAGCTCTACCCGCTCACTCAAATAACTCTCATACCCCACATGGCCGCCTCCGAATACTTCCTCCCGCTCCAATACCAGACTGCTGTCTAGACTTTCCCGCAGTCGATTCGAATGGTATCTCAACCCCACAACAAACAAACCCGCGTCCTCTTCCAAACGGTATTTGTAGGTTGCATAAGAACGCACGGTCCATTCCTTGCCTTCGTACTGGCGCAGTCCAAAATAGTCGTTCTGGCTGTGGTCGCTGACGCGTAAATTGATCACCAACATGTTGTCGTCGTTGGTGGTGATGTAGTTGTCGGACGCACCCACCAAATGCGCCACCGAGCGGCCCATTCCATACGCACGGCGCGTTAGAAAATCGCGTTGTTTGTCAAAATTCAGCTGCCCACCTTGTGTTTCTAAGGTCAAAAACTGGACGTAGTTGAGGGAGGTAAATTTTTTGAGATAAATGGCCCATTGGTTGTGTAGAACCAGCCGCTTTTTGAGCGGAACATCTAAGAAATTATCGCCGTTGGCGTCGTTTTTTTGCTGTAGCCAATGTCCATTGAGCCGCAATTGACCAATTACTTTTTTAAAATCTATTTTGGTTTCTACATTGGCGTCTAATTCGCCCAAAGCGGAACCTTGAAACTGCACCAGAGCACTTTGATCTAAAAGAAGCGTTTCGCGCACTTGCCAATCGCCAAATAGCCCCTGTATACCCTCTAGCGCATATTCGCGCTCATAGCTTTGCACCCAGCGGCGCGGCAGGTTGTTAAACACCACAAACTTCCCCAAACTGCGCTCGCCAAAAAGCTGGCTGCGCTGTGCCGCCCATCCCAAGTGGTAGCGACCGTAAGGGTGTTCGCCCAGCGATTGCGCCAGCATACGACAAGAAAGGAGAACACAGATACACAAAAGCAGGGCGCGGGGCATGGGACTTTTTTTAAAATAGAAATGACATCCACCCTACTCCTTTTTTCGCTGTATTAGGACTAGGAGCAGGGCAGATACCCGCTTTATCTATAACGAGTGCTGCAAAGTTAACCCATCTATTTTACTTTTACCAAAGGATTGTAAATAAAGCCAATTCCTAAGCCCACAGAATACAAATGCTCCTTCAAGTCTAGGTTAGAATTGCTTGGTTTGAGTGGAATTTGCCCTGTCAAAGCCAAAGAGAGTTTAAAGGCCTTGCTCAAACGGTATTCTATGCCTGCATCTACCAACGCAAAGAAATTCACCTCATCAAAATTGACAAAGTAGTTTTGATCTTTGTTGCTCACTTCCCAACCACTTTCCGTACGGATGTGCGTGTTGCGGTTGTACTGCCCGAAAATAGCTGCCGAAGCGCCCACCCCTGCAAAAAAATCAAAGCGGCCTTTTTCCAAGAATTTGTAGGTTACTTTTAGTGGAATATCACCGTAATAATGATGAAAAGACATATAAGCTTCTTGCGCTACGCCGTCGGTTCCAGAAGGCCATTCCAAATTTTCTTTTTTGGAACGGTAAGTGCGGTCGCCGTACAAAACGCCCAGTTGTACACGCCATCTTTCGCCAATGCGGTAAGCAAAGGTCATCCCTGCTGCTTGCGATAGTCCAAAAATTTCATTTTGGTTGCGTTGTTCCTTTAAGAACGTTTCACTTGGGGTACTAGCGGACAGAGAGCGATAGGTAAACGAGGGATTGTAGTACAAACCAATTCCTACACGGCCTGTTTTTGTAGTGGGTGTATTGGGTTGTGCCCAAGCCGCAAGCGCGAAGCTACAGCTCAGTACTATTAAGATTAAATTTTTCATTACAAACTGTTTATATAGGCTTCAATTAATGCGACACCTTCTTCATCAATGACAGAAGTACCGATTTGGGGCATGCTTCCTTCAACCAAGTTACGCACAATGTCTTCTTTGCGTTGCTCTATGTTCGTTTCCTCAAATGGCAAATCGTACGCATAGAACATATTTTCATAGGATGAAGTCCCTTTTTCATTGTGGCAGTGGGCACAGTTGATGTCCAAATAAGCGCGAGCGCGCTGCTCTAAAGGCAAACTTTCGTCGTGGTAATCGGGAACCGTTGCATGTGCATTTACATCAAACTGATTGAGCAGTCCGATATTCTGA
>CAYUZF010000003.1:61292-69425 GCA_964449615.1 uncultured Aureispira sp. | reverse complement strand
AATTCTTTGTCGATAGAGTGGCAAGACGCACAAGCGCGGTTGCTCGGCAGTTGATAGGCAATTACTTGCGGTTCTCCGTTTTTATCTACAAAATTGACCAAACGGTTGTAACCGCTTTGAACCAAACGGGCGTCGGTTTGGCTGTCGTCCCATAGGTACGTTCCCACGTTCCACTTGCCCGCCTCTTTGATCATTAGACGCGTTTCTATTACCTTCTTCCCAAGCACCCAATTTCTAGCATCGTTGTAGTAATAAAATGTTTTGACTATAATAGTGCCATCGGGAAAATCAGGCAAGCCGTCGCCCTGTTCCGTCATCTGGGTGCCTGCGGGCAACTTAATTAGCCGTTTTTCAGCGTGGTCGGTAAACAAACTAGAACCCAAATTGTAAAGGTGGTAATCCATCGAGGGCTGCAAATCGGCCAATGCCCCTGTATAGATGTTGTAATCGGATAAATTTTGTTGAAACGTTACTTCATTATTAGCGAGCCGTAGGCCATCGTCCTGACAGGCGACAAGGACAGTGCATAGGAGTAAAATGGACAAGGCACGTCCAATTATTCCCTTCGGAGGTATTTTTTTACTTAAAATCATATTGTCGGGTTGTGAAAAAATATAAAAACGGTTGGCTTATAATCGGGAAGTGAAAGTAATGCAATAGCGCTACATCATTTGGTCAAACACTACTGCTGCTCTCCATCGCCGAAGCAAAGGAAAACTAAAATCACGCTTTAAGACTATATTTGGTGCAACTATCCAGCGCTGTAAATCTATCAAAAGCCTTGTATCAAAGGTAGAAGAGCGGGCTGCTGCTTTATCTGTTCAACGTTAAAAATTCTGTTGTTTTAATAAGTGAATGTGTAAAAACTATTGTCATTTATTTTAGGTATAATCGCCTTCTTAATCTTGTTTTCAGAAGCCAATAGTTTGAAAACCTAGTATTAGAATGCAGCAATTTATCCAGCCTATTTGCTACTCTATTCCCCTGATTAGATACTCAATAATAGATTCAATTACAAAGATAAGCTTTATAATGACTTGTCGTCACTATTAAAACATTATAAACAAAAAAAGTACGCTTTCCAATCAAAAAAACTGCTGAAACCTGTCGGATTGTGACCAAGTAAGCTTATAAATTCATAGTCACTACTTTGCATAATTGGTATTTCCTCCTACAGTCCTCCTCAAACCACTCATTCGTAGACTTGTACAAATAACGATACGTTACAAGAAGCCGTCTATTTTTGATGCCGCACAACTTTCAGCGTTGTTTAACAACTTTCTTAGCCCAATCGACATTAAAGCTTTCAACGATGTTTCCACTGAACTAATTTCTTTTACTACCGCTCTACAATTCTATTCCTATGCGCTTTCTTATCTTATTAATAAGCTGTTTGTTAATCTCTTGCGAGTCTACTTCCGATCCAGAAACGCCCCACAACTCCACTGTTTTACAAGTGGGCAAGGCACGTGCCAATACTTATTACACAGAAATCAAAGACGCAGATAGTTTGCCTACGAGCGTTCGGACAGCAGCCCAACAATACGCTCAACAAGGCGAACAGGAATATTTAGACGTTCCACTGTTTACCATACAATTGCGTCCTACAGCCAAAGTGCGGGCATTGCTGGCAAGTGGCAAAGAAACCTTTGTGCTATCGGTGGTATTGTTGGGTCGAGCGGCCAACCCAAGCGAGGTAGCGGACAAGGCCTATTACGATGCGCATGAGGAAGGCATTTATCTGCTGGACAAAGAATATCCGATGAAACAATTTCCAAAAGAAATCACGATTCAAGAACGCATTCCTAAAGCAGCTTACGAAGCCTTGAAAGATAAGAATTACGATGTGGTGATCGATGGGTTTAGTGGGCGCAAATCTTCTGACATCAATTTGTTTCATACCGATGTGTTGACAGGAAAAATTACAGATTTTAAAGGTACTCAACAGGTTCTGGGCGTTCGTTTGTTGGAGTAAATGGCTATTTATGAGAATGTTAAAATAGGGAACAAAGCTTGGTAACTCGATAGCGGTAACTTAGCTTTGAGTAGTTACTTCACCGCCCTTTTTACGTATGTCTCTTATTTTTCCTCTTTTCCAATTCCGATTCAAACAAGGATTCCGCATGCTACAGAGCATAGGGCTGGGAGTGTTGTTGGTCTTTATTCCGTTGGGTGTTTTAGGGATTTTGGCGCTGTTGCAATTTTTGTGGACGGCTGCAGTTCCCATAGGGGGCCTGCTGTTGCTGGGGGGCTTGCTATCGGTGCATTACCAGCGCGGCGATCGTTTTTTCTTAGAGCAGTTGACGCCGCATTTGTTGGGAATCTATGCCTTAGAATACGGATTATTGAGCAGTCCTTTGCTGTTTTTCTTTGGGCGCTGGGGGCAATGGTGGAACGTAGGGCTGGTGCTGGTTGGGTTGTTGCTGTTGAGTCTTGTTCGACCGCCGTATCGGCAACGGCAGCGGGCGCGGCGTAGTGTCTTGGAGTTTCCTGTGGCTTGGATTCCACCGTTTTTGTGGGAGTGGCGTATGGGACTACGCAAGCATGCTTGGTGGCTATTGCCATTGTATTTGGGCGGCTTGTGGGGGGCTTCTTACACGGCTGCTACACCTGTATTGGCGTTGCTCTTTGCGCTGGTAGTGAGTTCTTTTTATCAACCCATTGCTCCGCTAGAAATCATACAAGCCAGCAATTCCGATGGTCGTTTTCTAATTCGTAAGGTAGGGCAGAGTCTGTTGTTTTTTCAGGGTTTGTTGTTGCCGCATTATTTACTTTTTATTGTTTTGCAGGGATCTTGGCAAGTCGCTCTTGGGGTAGTTGCTTTGATGGTTGTCAGTGCAAGTTGGATCAGTTTCAGCATTTGTTTGCAGTACAGTTCCTACGATTATGAATCAGAACAAGTCACCAATCTATTGCCGCTAGGAATGTTTGTAGGCGGGACGCTGTTGCCATTTTTCTGGCTGTTGTTGCCATTTTTCTGGATTTATTATTGGCGCAAAGCGCACAAACAATTGAATTATTATGCTTGAATTGAGCAATTGGACAGTCGGATACAAAGACAAAACCGTCTTGCATCAAATCAACCAGCGTTTTCGGCAGGGGGAGGTACACGGTATTTTGGGACAAAACGGCGCGGGCAAAAGTACGCTGTTCAACAGCTTGTATGGCATGTTGCGCCCCACTTCGGGCAAATGTTTGTACAACGGCCAAGAATTGCTGCACGATGACATTGCTTACCTCCAAACGCAGCATTCTTTTTACCCATTTATGAAGGGCGGCGAATATTTGCAGCTCCTTGCTCAAAATGAACCTAATTTTGACGTCCAACACTGGAATCAACTTTTTCAATTGCCCCTACACCAATACATCAGCCAGTACTCTACTGGTATGAGAAAAAAACTAGCCTTCTTAGGCATTGCAGCCCAAAATAAAGCCATTCTACTACTGGACGAGCCTTTTAATGGGGTGGACATTGAGAGCAACGAAAAAATTATTCAAGTACTTCGACATTGGCGCGACCAGGGCCGTACCTTGCTGCTTTCCTCTCATATTTTGTCTACGCTTACCCAGTCTTGCACACACATCAGCTACCTCAAAGAAGGCCGTTTAGTTCAGACGTACATCCCTGACCAATACGCTGATTTAGAACGTTTAGTACAATCTTGGGCACAAGACGATGTACAGCGACTTTTGGAGAACGATCCATTGAACCAACGGCCTTAGTAAAGTTAATAAATTGTTAATAAAATTCCGAGTCTTTGGTTTTGCGCTCTATTTTGCTCTATCTTTACGCTACAATTTTATTGTTCATAGGCACTGTTTTTATAAAATAGTGGTTATACTCTTATCAAGAAAGGTGGAGGGAATAGGCCCTGCGAAACCTTGGCAACCTGCCCCTGTGGAAAGGTGCCACTTCCTGCTTCGGAGAACTCGACCGAAGATAGATAAGCGATTGGTGTTGGTGCCCACTTGGTACGATTAACACTTACAACTTGTCTAAAAGTTTTCTTTCCTTTCTTGCGGTCTCATTAAACAACATCCTTGCACGCTTAAGAAAAAGACAAGTATTATGAATAAGAATTCGGTATTGCGTTTGGGTTTATTTGGGTTTGGCTGTGTTGGTCAAGGACTACACAATGTTTTGTCCAAAACCAACGGTATCAATGCACACATAGAGCGCATTTGTATCAAGCATCCCGACAAAAAACGCATCTTACCCAGCGATTGTTTTACTACGAATGCTCGTGAAATTTTGGACAATCCTGATATTGACGTGGTCGTAGAATTAATTGACGATCCCATTGCTGCTTACGACATTGTACGCACCGCCTTGATGAAGGGCAAAGCAGTTGTCAGTGCCAATAAAAAGCTAATTGCCGAACATTTGGAAGAATTTTTAGAACTGCAAAAAACGTACAACACGCCTTTTTTATACGAAGGTTCTGTTTGTGGAAGCATTCCTGTTATTCGCAATTTGGAAGAGTATTACGACAACGACTTGCTAAGTTCTATTTCAGGGATTTTTAACGGCTCCACCAATTATATTCTTTCTAAAATGCGCAACGAAGGTTGGAATTTTGATAAAGCCCTACGCGTAGCGCAAGAAAAAGGGTTTGCCGAATCCAATCCTTTTTTAGATGTAAGCGGGTTGGACGCCAAGTATAAATTGTGTATTGCCTTGATGCATGCCTTTGGGGTTTGGATTCGGCCAGATGATATGCTCAACATTGGCATTGAGCGCCTCAATGAGCAAGATTTTGTCTATGCCCAGCAACACCACAAAGTTATTAAATTGGTCGTACACGGCCAGCGCCAAGACGATGCGGTTATTGGTTTTGTGATGCCGACGTTTGTAGGTTTGGACAACCCGTTGTCTACGGTAAACGACGAGTTCAACGGTGTTTTAATGGAATCGGCTTTTGCCAACCAACAGTTTTTTGGCGGTAAGGGGGCAGGAAGTGACCCTACAGGATCAGCGGTTTTGTCCGATATTAGCGCCTTAACCTATGGGTATCGCTATGAATATAAAAAACTACATCAGCCCATTCAATACCGCGAAGGCAGACGGCAATTGTTGGAGGTGTACGTGCGTTATAAAGACAAAAGTGTGGTCAATTGGGACGACTTTGAGAGCATACACCAGCGCTTTGAGTCGCACGACTACAATTATGTGATTGGAAGTATTTTCTTAGAAAAATTGCACGGCGAAATTTGGCACAACAACCCTAATATTTCAGTAGTTATGAACGCGTTGGCCAGCGCCCAGAGCGTCGGCATTACCCCACCACAGTCGGCGGCAGCCGCACCCGAGGTATAAACATAAGCCGTAGAAAGGATCATCTAGTGACGTCGAGAGGTTCCTTTCTACGGCTTACTCTCCATTCTTTACAGACGCGTAGTTATTTTCAAATCATACGCCCCAGAGTTGTTGGATTGGGTACCGACGACGGCCACCACGACATACATCTTGGTAGCGCCTGCTTTCATCATAATGCGCTCTTTGTTGCCCATTGGCTGCGCACTAGCACTACACCCTGCTTTGCTTACATTCTCCAAATAAGGAGGAATATCGTAGCGATCTGTAGTAATCATATACCCATACAAGCTCATATCGCTAGGGGTATTCATTTCTACCAATACTTTAGTATTCGCAGGTACTTCAAAGGCATAAAAACGGTGGTGCCCATTGTAATTTATCTTATCTGCTTCTGTAAAACAGCCCACCGAGCCGCGCATTCCAAAACGCAAATCTACAAAGCGCCCTTCCGAAAGATCACCCTTAACCGACGTACTTCCATTTACGTTTACATCCAATACTTTTACATGGTCTGGAAATTGCGCGTAAGCACTGCCACTCCAAACCAATACCAACATACAAATTGCTAAAACTACTTTCATTGTTATTCTTTGTTGTAAATTAATAAATAGCACTACAATAAGGTGGGTTGTTAAAGATACTATTTTTGTTTGTAAATCAAACCGTACCTGTTGCTGCATAAATTATTCCAAGCTATTCTTAGTCAGTCTCTTGAATAATATTTAACAAAGGCCACCTAAAAATCAACAAAGGTTTTGAGTACCGTTTTTTTATTCCAATGATTCAAATTCAGACTAAAGGTAATCCGTTTATAAAACGCATCGCCCGCAAAAGAATTCACCTTCTGTTGTAGATTCTCCGTAGAAAATAAGGGCAAATAAATACCGCCCAACCCATTGCCAATATCCAACATCAGGCCTGCATTGGCCATAAAAGCCGTACTCAAATCACGTATCTGCACAACAGGATCGGTTATGTGGTGGTACCCAACATCTACAAAAGGTTTCAAGCGCAACCACGACAACCGAAACGGCAACCGAATGGGAATGTCGGTCTTAAAATTAAGCGCAAAAATAAAGGTATTGCTCGCTCCTGCAAATTGAATTTCTTCAATAGCTGTTTTAAATCCTCCATCCCGCAGCGCTACTTGTTGCGCCCAGATATTCTCCTGTTCCCGCCGACCCAACAATAACTCGTCGTAATGGTAATCCTTTCGGTTGCCCGAAATAAGCACCAGCGGAAAAGCACCAAACTCGCGGTTGGTATGCCACAAAAAACCGCCTGCAAAAACCCTCAAATCTACACCCCACTCTTTGGCGTACAAGAATCTAACAGTTAATTCCGACGAAAGTTGGAGGTATTGCTCTTGTCGGAAGGGCGTTTGGTAACTGGCGTACTCCAATTGCGACTTCCAACGCAAGGGGGAAAGTGCTTGGTTATTTTTGTACCAATGGGTCAAGCGCAGCACGGGGCGTAGAGTGGTTTCTTTGCCCTCAAAAGACAAGGTACTTACGGTAGGGTCGGTGCGCCGCTCTATGCCCTGCTCCTCCAAAATGAACGCCGCCGAGAGTTCCAACGACTGCTCTACGGGACTTATATCGCTAGAAGGGGCAAGATCTAGCCGCAGGTAAGGGACAATTTTAGTATAGCGTTCGCTAAATTGGTAAGGACGGCTGTCCGTTTGACGTTGGCGGCGTTTGTGAAAACTTTTGAAACGAATACCCTGGCTGAAGCGGTGCCGACGGATGTACGACTGGTGTTTGACCTGTCCAAAGCCTGTCCAAGAAAGGGTGTTGGTGGTAAAAAAGGAAGCCAACGTATAGTCCCAACGCCGCTCTGGAAGGGGTAAATTATAAGCTACCGCCCCAATTTGTACGCCGTCGTAAGCGTTGTAGCCCAACAGAGGCAAAAAATTGATGCGCGGTTGTTCGGGATTTTTGCTATCGCCCCCAAAGCGCAATTGAATAAGCTCTCGGCTTTTGAACAGGCCACGACTGCGCAACACATTGTTGTTGCGGTTGATTTCTGGCAGCTCTTTTTTATAATCAATGCGATAAGTCAAGCCTTCTGGTAGATGTACCGTAGTATCGCGGCCTTTGGGTAAATCGTCTATCCAAATTTCTTTGACCAACTCCCCTTTGTCATTCAACGCTGCTATAGGCACAGGCGCAGTAAAATCTCCCTTATTTTTGATTGTGATGGTGGCTTGGTTGTGCTGTTGACAACACTGGTAACGCGTGGCTGCATAGTCTAGGTACGCATTGCTGTCGATGAGGTGGTCAAAAAACCAAGCGACCTCCTTGCTGCTGTTTTCTTCAAAAATAGCCCGCAAATCACTGGGCTGTGGGTGTTTGAACTTCCAGCGTTCGTAATACAGACTTAGCAAACGATCCATCTCTTCGGTTCCCAAATACAGCTGCAAATAACGAAAAGCCAATGTGGGTTTGCCATAAGCACAAACATAATAGTTGCTCATACTTACGCTATCTGAAGGGCTGTTGATTGGTTCGTCTCTGCGTGTGCTGGCGGGCAAGAGGTAGCTCAAATGTTCGCCTTCTGTGGTGTAGTCGTAATAAGTAGACAAATGCCGCGCATCCAAATAAGTATTCAATCCTTCGTCCATCCAAGGATACTTCCGCTCGTTGCTTCCCAAAACCCCATAAAACCAGTTGTGTCCTACTTCGTGGGTAATCACATTGTCCAGTCCCTCGGCACTCCAGGCCAAGCCAATTACAGTTGTGGTGGGATACTCCATATCCGTTCCCTTGTACAAGCCTTGCACCACCGTCACATGATCATAAGGATACTCCCCTACG
>CAYUZF010000003.1:56670-61225 GCA_964449615.1 uncultured Aureispira sp. | reverse complement strand
TTCCACAACTCTGCTTGATCACTGGTATACAGTACGCAACTCTCCACCGAGCGCCCCGATGCCAACTGAAACGTATCCAATTCTACCCAATAGCGTTTATCGGCAAACCAAGCAAAATCATGTACCTGCTCCGCTTTGTAGTGCAGCGTTTTGGCCGTATTGCTAGAAGCGGGAAATTCTTGATTGACCGCGTCTAGTATTGTAAACTTCTTTTGGGCAGTAGCCTGGGCGCGTTTGCGCAAAAACTCATATTCAGAAGCGGTTTGAAGTTGCCCTGTTGCGCCTACCACATAATTGCTGGGCAGCGTAATTTTCACATCGTAATTCCCAAATTCTGAATAGTACTCGCCGTAGTCCAAATAAGGCATGGTGTGCCAGCCTTCGCGGTCGTATACCGCAGGCTTGGGGTACCATTGGCAAATCATATAGGCTTGTTTTTTATGCGCTAGTCGCGAAAAATCGTCGGGTAATTTCACGCGAAACGGGGTGGCGATTTGCACACTGTCGTTGGGGGCTAGTCCTTTTGCTAAGGGAACTCGAATGATGTCAATGTGGGTGTCGTCTTCTAACGCAATAACCTCCTCGCCATCGCAAGTAAATTGCAAACTGTCCAAAAAACCACGTGCTTCTTTTGGGCTAAAATGAAAATCTAAGCGGCCTTGTTGTAACAATTGCTGCGCAAACGCCGTCTGTTGATTTTTGTAGCCATTGGGCCAAATATGAAAATAAATAGCTGTCAAGGTGTCAGGAGAATTATTGTGGTAATTCATCTGAATGCGCCCGCGCAAAAAATGAGCTTGATCATCCAAGCTGACTTCTATTTGGTAATCTACTTCTTGCTGGAAGTATGGCCGAGCCTGTGCCTGTACCCTATTGACAATCAACAATAAAGCATTCAATATTACTATAAAACTACCAAATCGTATAAAAAATTGCATAAACTAATGGAGTAGAAATGAGAAGATAAAGCAAGGTACAACAATTATAATTTTGACAAAAATAATAGAACTACTAGTACTGGTATTGCGTTTGCAGCGTATGAGCGTGCTTACGCTTTACAGCGTTTATAAGGCGTTATTAAGAAGCAACCTGCTATTTTGTCCGATTTTTAGGGGCATTGATTATGTCGTAGTATTGTTGTATCTTTAAAGAAAGAGATGCGGAAGCGTCATTGGAAAACGAAACTATTAGTCGATGGAAGCACATGATTATAGAGGAGAACCACAGCCCGATTTGAAATTACTAGTTGAACGATATGAGGTGATGTTAGCAGAGGGGCGTATTTCTTTTTTAGAAAAAGAGAGTTTTTTAAGCCTTGCTGACTATTACGAAGAGAAAGATGTTTTGGAAAAAGCATTGATCGTTTTAGAAAATGCAATAGAACAACACCCCTATTCGGCGGCCTTGTATGTGCGTAAGGCTCAATTGCGTGCCGAGCAAGAAGCTTATGAGCGGGCTTTTGAATTATTAGAGGCCGCCATGACTTTCGAACCCTCCAATTTGGACATTTACCTTACACAGGCAGACATTTATATGCGTCTGTATGACCAAGACAGCGCTATTCGAGTCATTCGCATCGCCAAAAGTTATGCAAGCACCGATGAACTGCCTGATTTGTACGTTTTAGAATCGACCATTTACGAAACCAAAAAAGATTATAAAAACGCCTTAAAATACCTACAAAAGGCGCTGTACAAAGATCCATCCAACGACGTAGCACTAAGCCGTTTGTCGAGTTTGTACGATTATTTGGACAACTACGACGAGTTGGCGCTGTTTCTCAAAAAATTAGTAGACCGCCAACCGTACTCGTATTGGGGGTGGTACAATTTGGGGCTAGCCTATTGGAACGCGCAGCTTTGGGAACGCGCGGTTGAGGCGTTTGACTACGCGATTGTCATTGAAGAAACGTTTGAACCTGCTTACTATTATTACGTCGATAGCTTGTATCATTTAGAGCGTTATAAGGAGGCCTTGCAATATTTGGACGATTATAAGCGCTTGTTTGGAGAGGATGGCGAACTTTTGTACCGTTACGGACAATGCTATGAGCAACAGGGGTATTACGAAAAAGCGCGCAGCTATTATCGGTCGGTTGGACAGTACAACAATTTAGGTGGCCGAGCGTATTACAGCATGGGCAATTGCTATGTAGAGGAAGAAAATTGGACCAGTGCAGAAGCGGCCTTTTTACAGGCATTTGCTATTGACAAATTCAACGCTGCTTATTGTTTGTCTCTGGCCGATACGTACGACGCCTTAGGCAATTCAGATCGCGCCCATGAGTTCTACCACAAAGCATTGGCCTTAGAGCCCGTTGATGTAGAAATTTGGATTCATTATTTAGAATTTTTGATCGACGAAGACAGCCATGTTATTGCGCTAGAAATTTTGGAAGAGGCCAAACGCCACATTCAAGATGTTCTATTGGATTATGCACAAGCGGCTATTTTGTTGGATGTGGGCCGTCGACAAGAGGGTTTTGTGGTGTTAGGCAACGCCTTGCAAGAAGACTACGAGTTGAATTCTTACGTTTATAGGATTGCGCCACGCCTACAGAGTGATTTGACAATCGGAACGTTTATTTTACACCACAAGCAAGAGAAATTTTAAGAGGTATACACAGAGTAGGGTGCAACGCGAGCAAGGCCGAGCTGTTGCACCCTACGCTTTTCTTTAGGGCAATGTGGCCAACATAGCATCATAACCACCATTGTCGCCATTGTCGTGGTAATAGACAGCAGGGCCTTTTGGACAACCCAATTCATCGGCACGTTCGTTGATTTTAGCAACGCGGTTATCGGGGTTGGGGTGGGTACTCAAGAATGCAGGTGTAGAACCTGTTTGACCTTGATTGATTAGTTTCTCAAAAAAGCCCGCAGCCCCATTACAAGCATAAATACTCGTCTGCAAATATTCTACCGAATGCTCATCGGCATCGGTTTCATCGGCGCGACTAAAGCCCAACTGGGTTAGGCCCGCAGCTACTTGCCCCAACTGTGCTGCAGAAGCATTGCGACTAGCAATGGCTACAAGGATCTCTAATCCGTATTGTTTGGTCATTTGAGAAGTCGAGTGGCGCTGGTCTGCGTGGGCAATTTCGTGCGCCAATACACCCGCCAAGTGGTCTACTTTGTCCAAGTATTTCATCAACCCCGTATAAATATAAATGTATCCGCCAGGAGCAGCAAAAGCATTGAGAGTATTATCGTCTTGTATAATTTTCAACTGCCATACAAAATCCTCTCTAAACTTCACCTCGGGCGATTTTAGAATCTCATCGCGCATGTTTCTCATGTAAGCATACGCTTGTGGATATTGCGTTTCGTCCAAGATTGGAAACTGGGCAGGATCGGATTCGATTTGCGCATCTAGTTGAGCGCCTAATTCTTTGTCTTGACTAACGGTAAACACGTTGACAGGCCGCTCACACGCACTGCCAAAACAGGCGATACAGACTAAGAATAAGAAAAGATATTTTGATACTAGTGTCATAGGAATACGTTTCATTTGTGCCACCGCGCCAGCACAAGTGTGATAAAATAATTTTTTTGATGGAGTCAAAGCCCCCTTTTGCTAGGCCGTTGACAAGCATTCAACAAGCTAGTTCTGAACTTTGTTGTGTGGAACGGCACACAAAGCAAGCCAATGATAGGCTATTTGCGCTTTAATACGTTCTTAACAGCTTTTACCACATCTTTGGTATCCAAACCGTATTTAGCCAACAAATCAGGCACTTTTCCGCTTTCGCCAAACGTATCCTGCACCGCTACTTGTTCCATAACCGTAGGCGTATTTTGCGCCAACACGCGGGCAATGCTCTCGCCCAAGCCCCCGATTACATTGTGTTCTTCGGCAACCACAACCGCTTTGGTTTTGGCAGCAGAAGCCAGTACCGCGTCCACATCTAAGGGTTTGATGGTGTGTATATTCACCAATTCTACACTTATGCCTTCTTCGGCCAATTGCTGGGCTGCTTCTACCGCTTTCCATACCAAATGTCCTGTTGCAAAAACCGTTACGTCGGTTCCTTCGGCCAGCGTCAGTGCCTTACCAATTTCAAAAGGTTGCTCTTCCATGAACATCGGCCAACCTGGACGGCCAAAACGCAAATAAACAGGGCCTTCGTGTTCAGCGATTGCCATCGTTGCCGCTTTGGTTTGGTGATAATCACAAGGATTGATTACGGTCATACCTGGCAACATTTTCATCATACCCAAGTCCTCCAAAGTTTGGTGGGTAGCGCCATCTTCGCCCAACGTAACACCTGCGTGCGAGGCACATATTTTTACATTTTTATCAGAATAGGCAATCGACTGCCGAATTTGGTCATAAACCCGTGCAGTAGAAAAGTTGGCGAAGGTGCCTGTAAAGGGAATTTTTCCGCCAATGGCCAAGCCCGCGGCAACGCCCATCATGTTGGCTTCGGAGATGCCCATTTGAAAAAAGCGCTCTGGAAAAGCGTCGATAAAAGCGTTCATTTTAAGGGAGCCTACCAAATCGGCGCAAAGCGCTACCACTTGGTCGTTCTTTTTACCCGCTTCCAATAAGCCCG
>CAYUZF010000003.1:55837-56660 GCA_964449615.1 uncultured Aureispira sp. | reverse complement strand
CGCCAAAGCCATCGCGCGTTGCTTTTTTTCCTGTGCTTTTGATGTTGTGTATGTTCATTTTATATGGTGTTGTTTGTTTTGTCTTTTAGGAATTAAGTAGTGGTGTATAATGCTACAGCTTGTAGAATAAGTTTCTGTACCTCTTCTTCATATTCTGATAAAAAGAAAGCATAAAAAGTAGTAGGCGCGCTCATAAAATACCCCAATCGGGAAAATTCTAAATCAGGTGCTGAACTTGTAAATATCTTATTTAAAGAAGAAAAAAAGGCTAATTTAAGATGGTTCTTATCATACGATTTATGACCAATAATAGCACGAAAATGGTTTACGTCTCGTTCTAAGTCTGCTTTTAGTCGTTCGATATATGCCAAGCGCTTTTCAACTAAAGAAGGACGATTCAGGAATTTATCCAGCATTTTTTTTGCTCGATTTTTATCCCAATTATTTAAGCCTTCTTTGATGGCGATAACTCCTGTTGGTAAAAATTCAAAAAAGTGCTCTGGATAATCTACCGCTGGATGTATAAAAACAGGTGCTTCTACGGCTAGTACATGTGCGTCATAGGCCGTTCTATTTAAAGGCTCATTATCCCTATACGCTGTTTTATCATTCATATTATATTGAATAAGCGCTTCAAAGATTTTCTTCAACAACAACGTCTTTCCAGAACCATTCTCACCAGTCAGTACAATAAATGGTACAAACGCATCCCCAAAAGCTAATTTAAAATCAGCCATCAAACGAACACTTTTATTTTCTATTCCTATGATGTATTCTGTTGCCGTTGCCATATTCCTGTCTCTTTTAATCTAATAATCCCCCA
>CAYUZF010000003.1:44610-55827 GCA_964449615.1 uncultured Aureispira sp. | reverse complement strand
GAGAATTCTAGCTTTGAATAAAATCAACGCCGTGTCCCATGTCTGTTTTCATAAGAATAGCGATGGGTTTGCCTTGACCCGTTTTGGATTTGGCTTCTTTTAGAGTATTGACGACCGCTTCCATGTTGTTGCCGTCTAGGTGCAGTACTTCCCAGTCAAATGCCTTAAATTTGGCTTCTAGGTCGCCCAGTGCCATTACGTTTTTGGTGGCGCCATCAATTTGCTGACCGTTCCAATCTACCGTAACGATGAGGTTGTCTACCTTGTGGTGGGCCGCAGAGAGCAGCGCTTCCCAAATCTGGCCTTCTTGCAATTCGCCATCGCCTGTGAGGGCATAAACGAGGTGTTGGTCGCCGTCTAGTTTTTTGGCCAGCGCGGTACCGATGGCTACAGAAACCCCTTGCCCCAAAGAGCCCGAAGCTACGCGAATGCCTGGTAAGCCTTCGTGGGTAGCGGGATGGCCTTGCAGACGAGAATCCAGGTTGCGGAAAGTGGCCAATTCCTCAATGGGAAAATAGCCCGAACGCGCCAAAACGCTGTACCAAACAGGGGAGATGTGTCCATTGGACAAGAAAAAAACATCTTCTCCTTTGCCATCCATGTTAAAAGAAGAATCGTGTTGCATGATTTCTTGGTACAGCGCCGTGAAGAAATCTGCACAGCCCAAAGAGCCACCAGGGTGGCCGCTCTGACAAGCGTGTACCATACGTATAATATCACGGCGCACTTGTGTCGCCATGCGTTCCAAAGTTGGAATATCAGCCATGTTGTAGTTGTATTAGGTGTAGTAAATGTTCGAAATCTTAGCCTCCAAGATACATAAAAATACAGTAGAGCAACGATTTGGTAAGAAGCAAATGCAGTTGTTTCCTAGCAAATTGTTGTTTCCCATTTCTATTACAACATCATATGTTAATGTAGAGTTGTTAGCTGAGCGTAGACAATGGTTTGTGCAGTTCTGGGTAGTTGTTGTCTAATGAATTGATGTCTTTAGAAATAGGGTAGGCTTCCAAAGGTGCGGATTGGAACGGTTGTAACAATTGAAGCGCAGCGGGTAGTTGCTCGCTGTGCAACCATGTATGTCGAGCGGCTTCATCGCCAATCATAGCAGGCATACGCAGCGCCCCCAAGCCCGTCAAATAATCATTGGCAGGTGTAGTAATAATAGAAAAAGTAGTCAAGGGTTCGCCTGTACTGTCTTCCCAAGTATCCCAAACCCCTGCAAACGTCATAAGATCGTTACTCGCCAACTGCACGCGGTAAGGAGCATGTTCGCGGCCTTCCTTGCGCCACCAGTAATAACTATCGGCAAACACCAAACAACGGCGCTGGCGAATCGGCAAACGGAAGGATAACTTACTCGAAATACCTTCGGCTTGTGCATTAATCAAATTTTCACCGACTTTGCGGTCTTTTGCCCAGTGGGGAATAAGTCCCCAACTGTAGACCTGCAATGCTTTTTGCTCCCGTGTCTGCACATAAGCGTGTTGTGTAGCTCCTATGTTGAAACTTTGTTGTAGTGTAGAGCCGTGGTCTATATTAAATTGACGCTTCATTTTTTCTTTAGAAGCAGAGAAAGAGAATCGAGTAGGCATAAGAACAGCGGTTGAGAATAATTAGCAACAGTGTTATCCACAAACAAAAAGGTGTAAGGGCCGTTTGTGAACGAACAACCATCAAAGTTACTAGAAATGAAGCATTGCACAACGATTTTGACAATTATTTTATCCACCGAAGGCCACTTTATGCACAATAGTTATCCACAAATAGACTGATTATACACAGGGGTAAAGTGGATAAGTATTACACAGGTGGATAAAACACGCTAAACAACACCAATACAATTACACTTTGGGCTAAAAAACTCAAAAAAAGAACAAAAAAAGATTCTCAGAAATTACCTGCGTCAGTTACACACAGGTTATCCACAGTTTTTCCACACCTTATGCACATTGTGCATAAACTCGTGTGTAGATTTGGATTCTTGTGACTTTTTCTTAGAGATTTTCGCGTTATCCACAAAGTAGCAACTACGCTCTTGTTTTTTCAGGGCAAAACAATTTGTTAACCTTAGTTATCCACAGCTATTTTTTAGCTATGTGTAACATCATTATAATCAACTTAGTAAACCTTAGGTTATCCACCGTTTTTTTGGGGATAAGTGTGGATAAGTCAAATCTTATCCACAGTGGATGCACATATTATTATGTCATCTTTTTGGTATTTATGTATGTTGGGTGTTTTTGGGGATAACTCTACTGTTGTTCACATTTTGTCCACAGCTTATTTGATAGCAGCGAGAAGTTTTATTTTCTACAGGAGTTATCCACAATACACTAAATAAATGTGCATAACTAAGGTAAAGCCTTGTATTTTGGGAGACTAATTGTGGATAAGTATCGTGGATAAGTAGGTTTTTGCTGTGGACTACTTCGCTTCTTTTTTTACGCTGTTCTTTTTGAGGAGTTATCCACTTATCCACAGCCCTAATAATGAAGGGGTTTTTAATTTTCTAAAATTTTTTTATTATAATATTATAGAGCCGCTCGCTTTTTCGACCTGCTTTGACAAAAACATTTTTGTTTAAAACAGAAGAGCACAGCAAACAGGCGCTTCTTAGGATTTAGATTTTGTCTAAATAAAAAGAACTTGCTTGTTGGGAAGGCAACTTATTTTAAAGGAGGTTGTATTTTTGTAACCTACTATTCTTTCACAAAAGCAGATGCGAATGTCACAGAAGAAACTGCCTTACCCCAAAGCCGTGAAAATTTGGTTATTGATTGGTGTTGTTATGGTGTTCTGTCAAGTTGTTATTGGAGGGATTACCCGCTTGACCGATTCTGGCCTGTCCATTACCGAATGGGCGGTCATACAAGGTACTTTGCCGCCCTTGAATGCAGAAGCTTGGGAAACTGCTCGCCAAGATTATATGGAACACGCGATCGGACAAGTGAATATGAAGTGGTCGGGAAGCCTATATCCAGATGGTATTCCGATGGAGGAGTTCAAATTCATTTACTTTTGGGAGTATTTTCACCGTTTGTGGGCGCGCTTGATGGGATTTGTTTTTCTTATTCCCTTTCTATTTTTCTGGCGCAAAGGCTGGCTTTCCAAACCTCTTATGAAACGTTTGGGAGGCGTAGTGGCCTTGACCATGCTGGTCGCTTTGTTTGGCTGGATTATGGTAAAATCTGGACTGGATACGCCTGAGTTTGCTTGGGTAAACGGCTATAAATTGACGATCCACCTGAGTTTGGCAACGTTGGTTTTTTCTTATCTAATTTGGGTGACGCTGCCTGTAGTACAGCCGCAGACGAGCGATGAGCACAACAAACGCCTCCGTTCCTTTGCTTGGCGTATTACCGCTATAATAGGCTTGCAAATCGTCTTTGGTGGCCTTATGGCAGGCATCAAAGCGGGGTTGTTTTTCAATCATTTTCCGCACATGGAAATCAACCAAGCGGACGACTCTTGGATCTGGATTGCCGACGTTCTAAAAGACCATTCTAAATGGACATGGGAAAATATGCGGGCGTACAATGCGGAGGAGGGAGCTGGTTTTGCCGCAGCGCTGGTCCAACTCCTGCACCGTGGTACTGCCTATTTGCTGTGCTTTTTGATTCCCGTTTTTTACTATTACGTAAGGCGTATACACAAATCCAAAGCTCTAGCAACGGGCAGCAGCGTTCTATTGTTGGTTTTGTTGGCACAAGTCACGTTGGGGGTTTTAACGTTGTTGACCGCTTTTGGTCAGATCCCTCTGTTGTTGGGCGTTTTGCACCAAGCAGGAGGCTTGCTGCTCTTGGCGGTTATGTTGTTTGTCAACTACCAGTTCAGTCAAGGAGGGAAGCATTTATTGCGGACTATACCGACGACACCAATCACAAAAGACCTTATTGACGAACCAGTTGTGTAGTGATCGAGCGGTACACCGAGCAAAGTCGAGGTGTACCGCCCTATTACTAGTAAATTTGTTCTACAATTTCTTTGATGGTATGCACATCACCCATTGTATAGTAATGCAAACAAGGTACCCCTGCGGCCTTTAATTCTTTGGATTGCGCAACGGTCCATTCTATGCCTACCTGGCGACGTGCTTCGCTGTCTTTAGCGGCGAGCAACGCATCTGAAAAATCCTGTGGAATATTGAGGTGGAAAATTCGTGGAATAGAATTGAGCTGGTATTTTTTCGTCAGTGGTTTTAGTCCAGGAACGATGGGAACATTAATGCCCTCGGCACGGCAGCGCTCCACGAAGTTGAAGTACTGTTGGTTGTCAAAAAACATTTGCGTAACGACGTATTCCGCTCCTGCATTGATTTTTTCTTTTAAGAAATGCAAGTCGCTCACCATGTTTGGTGCTTCAAAATGCTTTTCGGGATAACCCGCTACGGCAATACAAAAATCGGAAGGTTCTGCATTGGTAATTTCATTGTCCAGGTAGACGCCATCGTTCATATTAGCGACCTGTTTTACCAAATCCAAAGCATAGTGGTGCCCGTTGGATTCAGGAATAAACTTCCCTTCAAATTTACGGGCGTCCCCGCGCAGTGCCAATACATTATCAATTCCCAAAAATTTCAAGTCAATCAACGCATCTTCGGTTTCCTCTACGCTAAATCCTCCACAAATCAAATGGGGAACCGCATCGACACCATAACGGTGCATAATGGCCGCACAAATACCAACTGTACCAGGACGCTTGCGCATTTCCACTTTTTCATAATAACCACTTGGGCGCTTTTTGTATACAAATTCCTCTCGGTGGTAGGTAACATCTATAAAGGGAGGGTTGAAGTCCATTAATGGATCTAGGGTATCGAAGATACTTTGGATTTTTCCTCCTTTGAGCGGGGGCAAGATTTCAAAAGAAATCAAGGTTTCCCCATTGGCAGCCTTAAAATGATCGGTTACTTTCATAGTCGTGATATGGGCTTGGCCCTTGTGATTTTTGGTTGAATAAAGCACGCAAGAGGTCGTCTAAAACAAGCACTTGGTAGATTCAAGATTACAAAGATACACATTCTAAAAATCAAAAAAAAATAGAGCGGCGGCCCCTGCAATCGGAACGCCAACATCTTTACGCTTATTGGATAAATTCCCCCTTGTAATTCATTAGAATTTGATGGTAACCTTTGGATAACGGCGTTTTAGCACTCGGAGTTGTTCTGTCGGAATGTTGGTCTGGTTGCACCCCAAATGGCGCAGCATGGGCAACTCCGACAAATCAACGGGCAGTTGTGCAATGGCGTTGTAACCAATGTGTAGCCGCGTGAGGTGGTTCAATTCGGCGATGGAAACAGGCAATTCTGATAACTGGTTGTACCCCACCCGCAATTCCTGTAGATTGCCTAGATTACCCATACAGTTGGGCAATTGCTCAAGTTGGTTGTAACCCGCTTTTAGTACTTTAAGCTGTTGACATCGGCAGAGTTCGTCGGGCAGTTGGCGCAGCTCGTTATAACTCACTTTAAGCGTAGACATATTGGTCATTTGTCCAATTGCTGGGGGAAGGGCGGTCAAATCTTGGCGCGTTAAATCTAAGATCAATACTTTTTCAGGGTTGTTTAACGCTTCTTCTAAGGAGCGGTATTCCCCTGAAAAGCGTTGGTAAACATTTAGCGAAAGCAGTAAATAACCAACAATCGACCAGCCTATTAAATGCAGTACGGTTTTCATATCATCCATTTTAAAGGGGTTGTTTTTCAATAAAAATCTGTCGCCAAATTTCGAAGGTCATTAGCATCCAAGTTAGTAAGCCCTGTCGTTCCAAGCCTTTGTCGTTGCTGTATTTCAACAATAATTTAACAGTTTCTGGATTAAAAATGCCAGCTTGGGCAATATTTTTTGGATGCAATACCCGCTTTTTGTAGCGCTTCATCTCTTTTTGAAACCAATACCGAACGGGAACCCGCATACCACTTTTTGGACGGTCTATAATTGCTTGGGGCAAATCTTGAGCAAAGATTTCTTTGAGAATGTATTTTTCTATGCCCTGGTAGAGTTTGTACCGCGAAGGCATGGCCATACTGGATTGTACCACGGCTTGGGTAAAAAACGGGGCTACCGCAGGCAAACCCGATGCCCCCAACATGCGTTCGACTTTAGGCAAAATTAAATGCGCACCTTTCAAACGAATATTAATGCTCATCAACTTATCTAAAAAATTGAGCTTGGGCGTTGTGAAAAAAGGCGTGAGAATAGCTTCTAAATGAGCTTCCTCGTCGAGTTGTTCCAAAAGGGCAGGAGAGAGCAAGGTCTTCAAATGTCGGTAGCCTCTGCGATAAGAAGCCAGATAAGCTTTCTCTCTAAAATTTGGTGGTCGTTCTATCCCTCCATACCAGTGCCCCAACAACATGGGAATATTTTTGGGCCCTCCAAAACAAGGGTCGGAGCCTTCTCCATTAAAAATAATAGGAACATGCTGGGCGGCGTACTTGGCCAGTTCAAAATTGGGAATAGTGATGGGATCGCCAATAGGGTCGTCCAAATGCCAAATGGTACGCCGCATATAGGGCATAAAATCTTTGGGGCGAATTTCGACTTCGTGGTGGGTAGTTTGGTAGCGGTCGGCCACGCTTTTGGCGTAGTCCAATTCATTGGGATAAGCTCTGCCAAAATGAATAGAAAACGTATGAACAGGGTGCGTATGCCGTTGGGCAATTTGGCTGGTAATAATGCTAGAATCCAAACCGCCCGATAAGAAAACCCCTACTTCGCGCTGCTCTTTGAGTTTAGTATCAATTTCTTGCAGCAGCTCGCTTTTAATGCGCTGCTTCCAATAATCCAAATCTTCTACAGGATGCTTTTTGATGTCTTCTAATTTAAAGAAACGCCACAAACGACTGGTTTTTTTCTTCAAATCATAACTCAAACAATACCCCGCAGGCAGCTCCTTAATGCCTTCAAGCATCGTTTCGTGCAGGGGAATAAAACTGTAGGAAAAATATTGAAAAACCGCTTTTACATTGAGCTGCGGAGAAAATTGAGGGAGGTTTTGTAGGCCTTTGGATTCGATGCAAAACGCCAGTTGTTGAGGGTTTTGGTAGTAATACAAGGTGCGCTGCCCCGTGGCATCGCGCACTAAATGCAGGTGTTCAGGGGTGAGAATGGCCAACACAAAAGCACCGTGTATGCTTTGAAGCAATGTTTTCAAGCCCTTTTGTTGATACCACTCAGCGACCTGAGCAGGACATAGGGCTTGTTGTTGCTGGTCGTAAATAGCTCCTGCTATTGCTACAACTAAATGGGGCGCTGTATGGCTACCGCTGCTGGTTTGGTACACTACTTGTTGTTGGTGCTGGGCACTACCCAAATAATGATTGTATAGCTTATGCCACTCAAAATTCTCACTGCCTCGGTGTTGTACAGGTTGATAAAGCGCCTGAACGGCTTCGGCGCTGCCGTTGGTTATTCCTAAAAGTACTGCCATTGTTTATTATCCAAAGTCACCGCCACTACTGCTGCTCGATTGGTAAGAACGCAGCACTTCGCCGATCAACAATCCCCCTATGACCGCTGCGCCCATAGTAGTAGCCAGACGAGCAGGCGGCAAAAAATCCAACTGAACAGATTCGCTTGTTTTGCTGCGTTGGCTAAAAACAGACAGTAGATTGCTGTCTTTAGAATGCAGACCTAGATCCACTTCCTCTACGGTTGAGGGGATGGTTAAAAATTGGCGTACGCTGGATTTCATATTGACGCAAGCGGTAGCCGCATCGTGTAAATATTTAATGGTAATAGAAGGGTTTTCTTTTAAAATACGCGCCACCTTAGCAACCAAATAATTGGGATACCCATTTTGCGAAATAACAACAGATTTCCATTCGGCTAGGTAGTTGTTTTGTACAAATAAATCTACATAAATATCTTGATCGACCACCACAATGCTTTCCACCCCATAATCATACAAATCTTGTTCGGCAAAAAGGGGAGGAGGTGCCTGGTCTAGGCTGGGTTCAGTAATTAGATTGGGAATGGGGTAGTGCGCCAACCAGCGTTTTATCCATTGTTCAAATTCTGTTCTACTGACTTTAGGGGTTGTCGTCCAATTGAATAAGCCCGTCATTCCCCCTGCAAACAGCCCTACAACAACTACATCAACCCACCCACTAGTGCCGAAGGTGTTTTGTCGGAGATAGTAAACATTAATTATAAAAACAAGAGAAATAGCCACCACCAACCACAAAAACAACCGAGTCATAAAAGCTACCTTACCTGTTTCTAAATAGGAGCTGTACAGTTGATTTTTGGTAAAAAACGTATCCCCCGTTCCGCGCATGGCCACAATCAGCTTTCTGAATTTTCCATCACTAATGGGTGTTTTTCTAGGGTTGAAAATGACTTTGTGGCGGCAGTTGGGGCAAGTCATTCCTACTTCTAACTGGGTATTTTTAGAGCAATTAGGGCAGCGCATGAGGCAGCAGATTTAGAGCAGTGCAAAATGAATTCAAAACAGTGGTGTCAACTAGTTGGAAACGGCTGAATTGGACAACAGTAGCGGTTGTAAATGGGCTGTATTTAATAAGTACCTTTGATAGTAGACGCATAAATAACAAGGAAGTGGACAACCCCACTTCCCTTATTGGACTAGAATATAAAAATTTTTAACAGAAAACTACAAAAGTAACCCTAAAAGCGCACAGATTCTACTACAATTGTTTTGGCGGCAGGAGTTTTAAAATCTTGGTTGAGGACGTAGTAATGCCCAGTTTCGACGAGTGCCACTGTTGTGCTGGGAGTAATAACTCGATAATTACTAACGGTAGCCGACGTCCAGTTATCTGTTGTGGTCAATTCTATTAACGCATCTTTGTTTTTCTCATTTTTGACCGTACTCACTCCTACCAACGTGTTGTTATCCACCAGCAGCAGACCATCAAATCCTTGAAAACGCTCGTCTTCTATTTGTACGTCTTGTTTTTCTTCGGGCGTTTGGAAAGGAAACTTACAGAGTTTTGGGCCTCCTTTGGAGTGGGCTACTAGAATAAAATCATCGGGGTGGTACGCCAATCCGTTGGGCATTTTCAATTCTTCTTCGTTTTGGTAGAATACCGTAGCGTTGTACTCGGAGTCTATTTTGTAAAGTGCATTGCCTTTTCGATCCGAAATAATAAGGGTACCGTCTGCGGTGACCGTGGCGTCGTTGGCTTGGTACTGCGCGGCATCTATCAAAGGCGCTAAGTCGAGGCGTTGCAGCAACTGCCCTGTCTCTAAATCAAAAATTCGTACCTCCGAAACAGGCGTTTCCATTTGTTGGTTTCTATCGGAGTAGCAGGCAATCAAGCGTCTATTAGCGGCGTCGATTTCTAGACCGATGCTGCCCAACGGAGCCGAAGATTCGCCAAACGTACTGCTGTTTCCTTCCTTGTCTATGCGCACGATGGCTTGCCCAGACATGGAGCCGAGGTAGATGTGGTTGGTTGTCGGATCGTATTCAATGCCTTCGGGGTAAAGGCTGGGGAGTTGAAAACTGCGCGAATTCGGTTCTTGTGTTGCTGTTTTGTTGTCTGTGTTCTTACTGTCTACGGTGTTGCAAGCAATTGACAAGAAGAGTAGAGGAAGTACAAATAGTGCGTTTTTCATGTTGTTGTTTATAAATTTACAAATTAGTTTATGGCGCTACTAATGGACAACAACTTGAAAGGAAATGGTTTGACAAGCTTTTATAATTAATAAAGAGGAACTTCAATAAAAATCGCTCGGCAGAATTGGTTTCTACCGAGCGCAGCCGTCTATTGGGCGTTTAGATTTTTCGTAAAATACTTGAGACACTGGTTGTAACCGCTCTCTTTTTCCCAACCCTCTAGCAGAAAATTTTGATAAGCAGCATTTATTTCATTCTGTTTATTGATGTTGAAATTACGTCTGCTACCGTTTCCGAGTTTGCTGTTTTTGTAATGGTACGAACTACCTTCTGTGTGTATGTGTACTGCTGTTTCGTCTCCTACAAATTTTGACATGATGTATACCAATTTAATGTTCCTACTCTATTTAGAAATAGGCTTTTCGGAGGTCGCCTACAAACGGAGTTCTTACCTGTTTGCAGTACAAATTTAAGTAGGCCTGTCAACTTTTTTTTACCTATAAAGAAGTAAATTAACTATACCTACTTACCAGTATGGCTGCTCATTGACATAAAAAAATCCCTCTCACATTAGTGAAAGGGATTGTGAAAACTATTTTGCACTAGCTATGAATATTACTGCTTTTCTACCGCAATCTGCACCACTACATCGTCAACCAGCTCCACTTGATGGCCTTCAAAAGGCTCATCTACTACCACCAGTTTAGTCGCTAAGACTTCCTGACCAATGTAATCTTCAAAATGTAGGATGGCTTGGTTGATGGCTTGGTGTTGTTGTATTTTAAGATGGATGCGGTCAGTTACCTCAAAATCTTGATCCTTGCGCAAGTTTTGAATGCGGTTGACCAATTCACGCGCCATGCCTTCGGCCTCCAATTCGGGCGTCAAGGTTACGTCTAGCGCTACCGTGATTTCTGCATCACTGGCTACTAACCAACCTTCGATGTCCTCCGAAGTGATGGTTACATCCGATAGCTCTAACACAAAGGCTTGTCCGTCCAAGTCCAGTGTATACTGTCCATCGCGCTCTAGGGCGGCTATATCTTCCTGTCCAAAAGCCTCGATGGCTGCTTTACCCGCTTTCATTTGCTTGCCGAGGCGTTTGCCCAACACTTTAAAGTTGGGTTTGATGCCTTTTTTGATAATGCCCGACGCATCCGAGACGTATTCGATGCTCTTCAAGTTTAATTCGGACAGCAACAAATCTTCTACGGCTTGCACTTGTTGCTGAAACGCTTGGCTAAGTACGGGCAACAAAATTTTCTGTAGGGGCTGGCGCACGCGGATGCCTTCTTTCTTGCGCAGGGACAACACCAAAGAGGTGATGCGCTGGGCATAGCTCATGCGCTGTTCTAGTTCCACATCAATGGCGCTGTAGTCGGCTGTTGGAAAAAAGGCCAAGTGTACCGATTCGTGTTTCTCATACTCGGTTACGCCATTTAGATTTTGGTACAACCAATCGGAGAAAAATGGGGCTATGGGCGCCATTAGTTTAGACAACGTAACCAAGCAGTGGTATAAGGTTTGGTAGGCAGCCAATTTGTCTTCGCTGGCCTCTCCTTTCCAGAAACGGCGGCGGCACAAACGCACATACCAGTTACTCAGCTGATCAGTAGTGAAATTATAAATCAA
>CAYUZF010000003.1:31309-44600 GCA_964449615.1 uncultured Aureispira sp. | reverse complement strand
GACGATCTACAAAATCTGCTATTTTACGTCCTGCATTGGTCGGCTCGTATTTTTCAAAATCTTGCTCCACATCACGCACCAACGAATGGAGCAAAGAGATGATCCAACGGTCGATTTCTGGCCGCTTTTCTAGCGCTACTTCATTGCCGTAGCGGAAACCCTTCAAACTCAACCCATCGTACTCATCTACATTCGCATAGGTTGCAAAGAAATTGTAGGTGTTGTACAAGGTACCAAATAACTTGCGTTTGGTTTCGTCCAAAACAGCTTCGTTGAAACGCAGATTGTCCCAGGGCTGTGCATTGGTCAGCATGTACCAGCGGGTAGCATCAGCGCCGTGCTTTTTTAAGATTTCAAACGGCTCTACGGCATTGCCTTTGGATTTAGACATTTTAAGGCCGTGTTTGTCCAATACCAACCCATTGGACACCACATTTTTGTATGCGATGGTGTCAAAACACATGGTTGCAATCGCATGCAAGGTATAAAACCAACCCCGCGTTTGATCTACGCCCTCTGCGATAAAATCGGCAGGAAATGCGCGTTCGCCTGCGCGGTTGTGTAGCGCGTTGTCTATTAGTTCTTTGTTCTCAAAAGGATAATGCCACTGCGCGTAGGGCATGGAACCACTGTCAAACCACACGTCTATCAAATCCGTTTCGCGGAACAGCTTCTGCCCTGTCGGACTTACCAAAACCACCGCATCAATGTAGGGACGGTGCAAATCGCTGGGTACTTCTTGCGATAAGTTCAAAGCCGCGTTGGCTTCTTCTATAGCTTGTCGCAATTCCTCGATAGAACCGATGCAACGCTCTTCGCGCTCGTCCTCGCTGCGCCAAATGGGCAGGGGAATGCCCCAATAACGGGAGCGCGATAGGTTCCAATCTTGTAAATTATCTAGCCAGCCCCCAAAGCGTTTTTCACCTGTCGAAGCGGGTTTCCAATTGATGGTTTTATTCAACTCCGCCATGCGTTGTTTTTTGGCGGTAGCCCGTACAAACCAAGAATCCAAAGGATAATACAAGACGGGTTTGTCTGTCCGCCAACAATGGGGATAGCTGTGTTTGTACTTCTCTACTTTGAACGCCTTGTTTTCCGTTTTTAATTGGATGGCCAATTGGACGTCAATGGATTTTTGAGGCGCGGCTCCTGCTTTGTAATATTCATTCTTAACATAAGCGCCTGCATACGGCCCCATTTCTGGGCGGAATTTTCCTTGCAAATCTACTAGCGGAACCAAATCGCCTTGCTCGTTTTTGACCAACATGGGCGGGATCTCTGCTTGTTTAGCTACCATCGCATCATCGGCACCAAACGTAGGTGCAATGTGTACAATCCCCGTACCGTCTGCGGTGGTCACAAAATTGCCTCCGATTACACGGAAAGGCACTTTGCTGCTGTCGTCAGGTTGGGCAAAAGGCAACAGTTGTTCGTAAGAAAGCCCCATCAAATCGGTTCCTTTGTATTCGGCCACGATTTCGTAAGGGATTTTTTTATCGCCTAATTGGAAGCCTTCCATCGGCAGGTCTTCGCTGCTCACTTGGTATTTGCCATTGAGCTGTTTGTCGACTAGGGCTTTCGCCAAAACAACGTGCATGGGTAAGCCCGTGTATTGGTTGTACGTTTTAACCAATACGTAATCTATTTTGGGGCCTACACAAAGCGCCGTATTCGAAGGCAGCGTCCACGGGGTAGTCGTCCACGCCAAGATGTAAGTATCTTCTGGGAGGAGTTGGTTGGGTTTTACCTTGAATTGTGCAACGACGGTGGTATCTGTTACATCTTTGTAACAACCAGGCATGTTTAATTCGTGCGAGCTGAGACCCGTACCTGCCGCAGGGGAGTACGGTTGTATGGTGTAGCCTTTGTACAGCATATCATCGTTGTAGAGCTTTTGCAACAGCCACCACACCGATTCGATGTAATTGTTTTCGTAAGTGATGTACGGCTCGCTCATGTCTACCCAATAGCCCATTTTGACCGTCAGATCGTCCCACATATCTTTGAAACGCATGACGGTTTCCTTACAGGCTTTGTTGTAATCGTCTACAGAGATTTTATGTCCAATATCTTCCTTTGTAATTTGGAGTTCTTTCTCTACCGCCAATTCAATGGGCAGTCCGTGGGTATCCCAGCCCGCTTTTCGGCGTACCAGTTTCCCTTTCATGGTTTGGAAACGGCAAAATACATCTTTGACAGAACGCGCCAAAACGTGGTGTATCCCAGGTTTGCCATTGGCAGAAGGAGGCCCTTCGAAGAACACAAAGTTTTCGTTTTCTTCGCGCTCCTGCATGCTCTTTTCAAAAATCTGGTTTTCTTT
This sequence comes from uncultured Aureispira sp., assembly GCA_964449615.1. Taxonomy (GTDB): domain Bacteria; phylum Bacteroidota; class Bacteroidia; order Chitinophagales; family Saprospiraceae; genus Aureispira. The sequence goes on along the minus strand of CAYUZF010000003.1, from coordinate 42,280 downwards.
CCAAAATTGGAGCAACTCCTCGTCTATTTTGGGCAAATCCAGTTGTTGGTATTCTTTGTACTTTTTCACGATTGATTAATTGAATACTATTATAAAGGAAGATTATTCATACGATTAGGGTAGGGCATTGCCCAAAAATAAAAAAAGCTCTAACAAATTGTATCTGTTAGAGCTTCTTTGATTGAGGACAGCGTCAATCAACACAAACAGATACGACCTGAAGCGCTAATAATAATGCTGTTAATTATATATAGATGTTGTTTGTTCATTTCTTTTTTTGTTCCTAAACAAAACTAAGCCATTCCAAAGACAATTCCAAAAAAAGTGTCCGATAAATTGTAACACGCCCCCGTCCTATACCCTTTTATAAACAATAAAGCTTTGGATAACTCCTTGAAAAAGTCTATTTTGTTCCCGCTCTTGTTTTGGAAATTCATTTAATGCACCCCCGCTATGTTCAAAAGCAAATTAACTTTTAAGGTCTTTGATAAACACGACCGCTCTGCACCGCATTTGACCAGCGTAAAGATGAAAAACAATGCTCGTGCAAGTTGTGGCAAACTTTCCAACCAAGCGGGAACTACGACGCCCTTCCATTTGATTTTGGATTATTTTGACGACCAACCTGGTGAACCCAAAGGGCCTTTTATAGATTTTGGCGACCACACCGCTTTGCAAAAACATTTTGACAAGATAGAAACAAAACCAGGCGGCCAGCAAAAACGCTTTTCGGAAAGTGTCAAACAAGCGGCGGCTGGGGTGGCCTTCGTGGCAAAAAAAAAGGGCAAAGAAGTGGTTTACCTAGTACCGCTGCGCTCCAAAATTTCGCCTGCGGGTTGGAACAAATTTCTGAAAAAATCCAAAGCGCTGTTTGGGAATCGCAAAGGCCTTGTGATCAGTGAGCAAGAATGGAAAACCCTATCAACCAATACCGACCAAGCCCCTACCGCCAATAAAAAAGAGGCATCCAACCCTCATGCGTTGGCGCTGTCCCAACTTCAAGAGGAGCTGACGGACTTGGCAACGCACCTGCCTACCTTAACAGCCGAAGAACGACAGGCGAAGTTGACCCAGCACAAAGCGACGTTGGTTCAATTAATTGCGCAATACGATAAAAATAAACGTTCTATGAACGGGCGGGCGCTGGAAACAGCTGTGCAGACTTGGCGAAACTTGAAACATTAGACGTTGCAGTACTTTTTTCTAACTCAATGCCGCAATTTGCTGCAAACGCTGGTAAGTACGTGTGGTGCCTTGCTGCCCGCCAATATTAGGGCCTAGCGCTAAGATGCATTCTTCTATGTCTTTAACTACTAGTTCTTTAATGCTTTTTACTATGAAGTTTTGGACTTTATCAGGAGCTGTTTGAAGTTCTTCTACAAAGCAATCTCTGTTAGCAACTATATATATAACATCTGCGAAATCATTGTCAAATCTACAATCCTCTTTCCCTCTATTGTGGTAAGCTTCTAATTTGCTCGCTACAAAATAAACGGCACTGAATATTCTAATGGTAGTGGTCGTATCTACTTGGCAATCCATAGAGCATGCTAAGGCTTCCTTATACCATCTATTTACAAAACCGATTTTTTTGAGATTGGGATACATAATGTCTACTGTAATAGGTGGATTGCCCTTGAGTTTCCATCTACAAATTACGCTGGACGTTACATCATTGGCAAATCCTCTCTTTCGCAATTGGAGTTCCAGATCCTCGTAGTCTGCCAGAGAATAACTTTTTACCAAAATATCTATGTCTTCAGTAGGTCTTGCGTTTAGGACTCCTTTTTGTGTAGAGTACAGACCGACTGTTGCGCCGCCAATAAAGACAAATTGATCAGCTATGTTTCCTAGTGCTTAGTACAGTGTAACAAAAATAATCAACCATTTTTAAGCGAGCCTTTTTTGCCGAACAAGTGCGGGACATAGCACGCTTGCTCGTTGGATGCTCGCCTTCGTAGCTAAGGGCGCAGTTGTTGCACTGCATCAAGCTCTCTCGGCCTCCAATCGCACTAAAAATCCTCTGTAAAAACATTCGCTTTCCTTTGTTACACTGTACTAAGTGTACAATAATTATATCTTGTACAGAGCGTCGATAATCATTTAAATTACTTCTGTCTAAGAACATTGTAGTCTCTGTTTTTAATTAATTTTTCTAAATAAGATTTTGAAATGTTGTAGGAGTTAGGGTGCTGTATCCTAATAGAATCTACTAATGATAATATTTTATGTATTTGTGAATTCTTAAAAGCTGCTGCTGGTGCATTAGAATAAAGGGGTTCTATTTCGTGTCCCCATAAGGTGCCTTTGGAAGATGCCCAAACCATATTAACACCATTTGCAACTATGTGCTGGTTGAGTGGATGAACATTGTAGCTAGTGGGGATTCCTTTTACCTGTTTGTTCATATTGAGTTGAACAGGAAAGGTATAAGGGAGACCATGTATAACAAATTCAAGCAATGCCCTTCGCCCTATTCGAGTATTACCAAAACTGCTTTCAAACAACAACCGCGCATATTTCAAGCGCTTAATCGAATTGCTGATGCTGCCCGTGCTGATTAACAATTGCTCGCTCAACAGGCGATAATTCCAAAGTTATTCGGTCGTGGAGTGTTCTTCGTGGAGCAAAATACCTAAAGCGACGACTAAATCTCTAGGTTTGAGAATGTGTGCAGTATTCATAAAAAGCCAATTGTACGGGTGGGAAATACCTATACAACAAGTGCTGCATTAGAATCGTTCACGATTCGTGAACGGTTGAACTAAACAGTTATTTTACAGATGCTTTATCTATTTTAAAGGGCTGGCGAGGCTGCCATACTTCTTTGGGATTGAGGCTGTCAAAAACCAACTGGATAAACTTGCTTGACAAGGTATTGCGATGCTTGAAAAAACACCACATATCTTGCGACACGGCACCCACCGAACTTTTGATTTCTAAGGCCGTACGAGCAAAATCAATACGCTCTGATTTTGAGGCTATGCCTAAGTGTACCAAATCGTACAGGATGTTGAGGTAAACTTGGTGCTGGCGGTTGTACTGTTCGTCTACCCCCAAAAAATGAGCGTCCATTTCTTTGCCATTAAAAATAGCGGTATAGAAAGCTACCAACTGGTTGTCAATGTAATAGGCGGTAAGGCGAAAACGCTTGCCCAAATGCTGTTGGAGTTGGGTGAAATATTGTGGATGCAGCAAAAAAGCGTTGAAGCCTGCTTTGTCGGCAATGGATTTATAAAGGCTGTATATTTTTTGCTCGTTGGCTTTTATTTCTTCTAGCGTCAGAATTTTTTTGACGATGGCACTCCCCTTTTTGCACGCTCGCTTGGCGCGTACGCGGTATTTGGAACTCATGGCCTGCAAATAATCGTCGTAATCGTTCCACTCGGGACGAATATCCATGTACATGCTGGGCTGCATCAAAAAAGGATGATAGGTCTTCTTTTGTAGCTGCTCCTTCAATTCGTTAGAACGCTCAATAGGATAGTCTTTGAGCAAATGCACGCTTATTTTAGTGCCTTCGCTGCTCAATTGCTGTTGTAAGAACTCCAAACTGCGGCGCAAAATCACTGCCTGTTCCGTTTCGGTTACCGCTGCCGCAAAGTAAGAACCGTACTCCCCCGTCAACAATAAATTACCACAAATCAACAAATTGAACTCAGCGCGCTTCATAAACCAACGCTTAAGGGTATTTTTGAAGGCTTTTATAATACAGCGAACTTTGGTAGGTTTGGCGCTGTCACATTCTTCGTCCGTTTTGTTTTGCTGCATGCTGGCTTCTACGTCCAAATGAAAAATTTGGTTGTACAAAACAGCAACGGGTTGTTTTTCTTTGTACACAATGGCGTATCGAAACGTCATGGCCTCAGGCGGAAACTGCTCCAACGCGTTCAAATAATCGTACTGGAGAAATAGATTATCCGCAGGTGCCGCACGCTGCCAAGCTTCTGCCAAATGACTGATCCTACTGGCTATTTGTATCTGATAGGCCGTATTGGTTAGGGGAACCAATTCCGTAGAAATAATGGACAGTGCTTTATTAGAAGACTTAGGAGTAAACATATTAAAGGCGCGCTTAGTGCGGTGAAAGTAAGAGGATGTATAAGGTGTTAAGAAGGAAACTACTTAAATAACAACAAATTATAGCAAGAAGGTTGTTGCGTAAGCAATTTGGAACAATAAAAAAAGATTAAAAAATTGGTTGACTCCACTAAACCTTTGTCAACGACCAAAGTCTATGAAATAACTAGGTATCGCATCGGTGCCCTCACAAAAAATAAATTTGTCTTTTGTCTAACCAACGGGAACATAACAAAGATACAGAAAAAAAAATCCTTTCACAGTTAAGAAAATCTCAAAGCTTTGAACAGGGGTTTAGCGAGTTGGTAAAAACCTACCAAGAGCGCTTGTATTGGCACATCCGTTCTATGGTTGGGCAACACCACGAGGCCGATGAGGTGTTGCAGAATACTTTTATAAAAATATACAAAGGCATTAAAAATTTTAGAGGAGAGGCGGCGCTGTACACTTGGATGCACCGCATTGCTACCAACGAGAGTTTGAGCCACCTCAAAAAACAGCAGCGTCGAGCAACTGTTGCTTTAGAGGATGGAGGTGGCAACTTGCAGCAGCAAAGCAGTACGGACGGGTTAAATGGCGATCAAATTACACAGTTGTTGCAAGCGGCGTTGAATACGTTGCCAGAAAAACAACGACAAGTATTTATTTGGCGTTATTACGAGAACTTAACGTACCAAGAAATTGCCCAACAATCAGGCACCTCGGTTGGCGGACTTAAAGCCTCTTACCACCATGCCGTTAAAAAAATAGAAGCCTTTGTGCTTCGGCATAGCAATTAGAATTTATGAAAGCATCAAACAACAAACGAGAACTGGAACAATTGGCACCACAGCTAAAGAAGTTGTTGGACAAAGAGCGCAGTGAAGCTGCGTTGCCCAAAGATTATTTTCAGAACTTTGAAACACGCTTGCAACAGCGCTTGGCCACCGAACGCAGTTTGGAACCCGCTACCACTCCCCGCAGTGCCCACCCATTGGTCGAGTGGTGGCAACGTTTTTGGCGGCCCGCTACCGCATTGGCATTGCCCGCTTTTTTGCTGCTGCTCTGGTGGGGGCTTTCGCCAAAAGAGATGTTGGTGGAACCCACTAATTTTGCGCAGGTATCCAGCCAAGAAATCGATCAATACATGGAGCAGAACATTGCTTTGTTTACAGAAGACGAACTCGTCGCACTGGCCGAACCCGAGCTGTTGGAAGCGTGGCAAGCTACTCTTATTGAAGAGGTGTCTGTTTTAGAAGAATCTACTACAAGCAGCAGCAGTTTGGATAAGGCACTAGAACGCACCCGAAGCGGCGATTTATTGGACGAGTTAACAACCGAGGATTTGAGTATAGAGGAAGATTGGTTTTAGCATTTAGAAAACATTACAACAACAAATAATCATGAACATACGCCTTATTCTATGGAGCTTTTTACTGGTCTTTGTTAGTTATGCCAGTACCGCCCAGCGCGCAGAATCCAAACGCGAGCGCATGCAGACGCTCAAAGTGGCCTTTATCACCGAAGAGTTGGCCCTCACCGCAGAACAAGCCAAAACGTTTTGGCCGATCTACGACCAACTCGACGCCGACCTTAAAGCGCTGCGCAAAGACGTCCGCCAGCGGCCCAATTTGGACAATGCCAGCGATGCCGAAATGGAAGCTTGGATTTATAAAAAATTAAACGCAGAAGAACAGATGGCCGCCGTAAAGCGCCAATACGTAGAGCGTTTTAAAACGGTGCTGTCTTGGCGACAAATTGCCAGTTTAATGCACGTGGAGCAACGCTTCAAGAAAGAGCTGTTGCAGCGCATTCAGGAGCGGCGCAGCCAACGTCGAGGCCGTTAATTGATCACAAAACGTTGCTTGAAACTGCCCCAAGCCCCAAAATACCCCAACGCACCATTTGAGAAATTGCTGTTGGGGTTGGCAGGGGCAGCGGTGGTATAACCATTAAAAAACAGCGCATCTTCTAAAGAAGATAAATAATCGAAAACAGCGCGGTCAATGTGCCGCAACTCGGCCTGAATGGTATCGCCATAATTTAAGTTGTCGTACACCACCGCAAAGTCTACATAATCTCCATTGTTCTCTTGATCATCCAACAAGAAATTACGCGTTTTAGACCCTCCACTGAATTGCTTGCGTGTAACTTTTAGGTAATACAAATTGCCTAAGGTATCAGGGTCGTTGTAATAAATATAGACATTGTTGTTGACGTAGAACGCAGTGGGTAGAAAGGTGGTATCTGTTTGCACACTTAGTTGGTGGATGGGTACCGTGGGAGGTAAGACCGACTGCGCTTTGTACGTTTTTCCTTTTAGCGTTACCGAAAGCTCGTAGGTTCTGTTCGCCTCTCCTACCAAAAAACGCCCTTTGTACAATCCCCGTCCTTGATGTGTTAGTGTCTCCCGCTGTTGCAAATCATTGCTGAGAACGATTTGCGCTTGCTCGTACAGTTCTGGAAATTGCGGATCAAATAAATCTACGGTAGAAGACAATTGCACCACACAAGGCCATCCTGGTGTAAGATGTGCCTCCACAACGGGGGTTTCTTCTTGATCGGGTAGTTTGATTTCAATGACTTTTTGACAGGCCATTATACCAAAACAATACAAAAGTAACCATCCGTATATACTGTATTTCATAATGAGAAAGATTGAGGTTGACACAGTTTTAATAATACAACCTCCTTATTAAACAGTTGTTAGGGGATCATTAATATTTCGAGACTTTTGCTCCATGCTCCGAAATAACCCAACGCCCCATTGGAAAAATTGCTGTCGGGATTGGCAGGTGCGGCACTGGTAAACCCACCTCCATACAACGCATCATTTATAGAAAAATAATAATCAAAAACAGCTTGGTCAATACTGCGCAGTTCGGCAAAAATAACATCACCAGATTCCATTGGTTGTGCAAAAAGGTACTGTTCAACGGCTTGCCCATTGCGATTTGCATCATTGAGTAGATAAGAGCGCTCTATGTTCCAAGAAGTGTTCGCACTAGAATTTGGAAAATAAAAGAACTTGATAAAATAATTGTTTTTCGCACCAACAGGATCGGTATAGTGCAAGTAAACACGTCTGTATATACTATTGGGATTAGAAGGCAGCCCAGCAATAATTGAAATACTGTCAATAGGAACAACAGGACGTAGGACGGACTCCGCCTTGTATTCTACCTCTTCTACCACTACCGTAAGGGTGTACGTTCTGCCAACACTTCCACGCAGCAATAAGCCTTCGTATTGTCCCATCCCTTTATAAATGAGTACTTCATTGGCGCCCAAATCATCGCTCAGCGTAATAACCGCATTTTCAATAAAAGGAAGAATTTCCAGATCGTCAAATATATCCATGGTAGAGCTCAATTGAACTCGGCAAAGTGAATCTTGCTCCAATACTGCTTCGATCACAGGCACAGGGTCGGTGTCAGGGACTTTTATATCAATAACTTTTTCACAGCTGCCTGAAAGCAGCAGCACAAGGAACAAAGCGCAAACAGATAAAATTTTCATACTAATAAAAGGAGTAGAGGGTTAGAAAGAAAAATTCCAGGTGACGGTGGGAACGACCCCAAAGAGGCTGTTCTGAACGGCTTCTACTTCGAAGCCGCTGCCATCTTTGGGCCGCAGGTCAATGAAATACGGATTGAGGCGGTTGTACAGATTGTAAATACTAATGGTAAAACTGGAGCGGAATTTTTTATCGAGTTTGTTGTGAAAGGTAACGGCTACATCCAAGCGGTGCGAGGACGGTAGGCGGTAGCCGTTTCGGTCGGTGTAGTGGTTGAGAATTTGCCCATCGACCACATAACGCCCTGTTGGAAGGGTAGCGGTAGTGCCCGTTTGGTAAACCCAAGCAGCAGAGAACACCCAGCGTTTTTTCAATTCATAGGTGCCTACCAACGCAATGTCGTGGGTGCGATCTTGCCGCGCATTGTAGACGCGTCCCTCGTTGATTTCATCAAATTGGTATTGAGTTTTGGAAAGGGTGTAACTCAGCCAACCCGAAAAGTTGCCAAAATTAGCCTGCACCAACAACTCTGTACCATAGGACCAACCGCGCCCGTTCAAAATCTGGCTTTCAATACTTGGATTGAGTAAAATATCTGCGCCATCTTCGTAATCCACTTGGTTTTGTAGGTATTTGTAATAACCTTCTAAACTCACGTTAAAGCGCTCTTTAAAAAAGGAACGTTTGACGCCTAAACTCACTTGATCGGCGATTTCTGGCTTTACCAAATGGGTACTTGGAAACCACATGTCGTTGGGTAGCCCCAAGTCGCTATTGCCCAGCAAATGCAAATATTGGTGAATGCGGTGGTACCCCAATTCAAAAGTTGTTTGAGGATCGTAAGCATAAGTTAAGGCCAAGCGCGGCTCTATGCCGTAGTAAGATTGTACGTGTTCTAACGGTTTATAAGGGGTAGAGGTCACTACTTCGTTTTGCTCGTTGTAGGTCTTGATATCGCCTGGCCCTACTTGGTTGAACAAGGATATACGCAGACCGTACACCGCCTTCCATTTATCACTCATTTGCCATTCGTGGCTGGCATAGATGCCGCTTTCTATGCCGTGTAATTGGTCAGAAATTAGATAATCCAACGAATCTATACTGGTTTGTAAACGGCTAGGCTGAAATTGGTGGTACGTACTGTTGAAACCAAAGCGCAGCGTATTTTTGGGGTTGATGTAATCCTGTTTTAACGCATAATCGCGAATGCCTGCATCAATGACAAACGTTTCGTCGTCGTCGTCATTGGTCGTTGGGCCACCAATTGCAATGTTGTAACCATAGCGGTAATCGCTAAAGAAAAAAGACGTATTGGCAAACAGCTTTTCTGTAAAGGTGTGGTTCCAGCGCGCCGTAACGGTGTAATTGCCGTAGCGCAGACCAGAGCCGTCTACCAAAAAGCGGTCTCGTCCCGCATAACCCGAAATAAAAAGGCGATCTTTTTTGCCCAAACTATAATTGGCCTTCAAATTCAAATCCCAAAAACCCAGCCCTACCTGCTGCTCGGTAGCCAACGAGGCAATCCAATCCAAGTATGTCGTCCGACCCGATATAATGAACGATCCCCTGTCTTTTACAATCGGGCCTTCAAACGTCAACCTAGACGATATGAGACCAATCCCCCCCGATAGGCCAAACTTTTTTTTGTTGCCGTCTTTCATATAAATGTCCAGTACCGACGAAGCTCGACCGCCATATTGCGCAGGAATGCCTCCTTTATAAATGGTTAAATCTTTGAGCGCATCAGAATTAAAAACAGAGAAGAAGCCTAGAAAATGGGAAGGGTTGTAAACAATGGCCTCATCGAGAAGAATTAGATTTTGGTCGGGTTTGCCCCCACGCACCGAAATTCCCGTGCTGCCTTCGCTGCTGGCGCTGATTCCCGGCAGGAGTTGAATGCTTTTGAGAATGTCCTTTTCGCCAAATAAAACAGGTAGCGTTTCTAGTTTCTTGACGTTGATTTTGATGGTTCCAACGCCTACTTCCTCCAGCGTTTCTGATTCTTCATTTTCTGCTTTGACGACCACTTCACCCATATCTGTAGCCGTTACGCCCAATTCTAAATCGAGTTGCTTGTTTTGCTGTAGCGCAATGGAAAATTCTTGTGGTTGGTAGCCCAAATAATTGACGACAATGGTGTAACTGCCCGTGTCTAGGGTTAGGGAATAAAAACCGTAGATGTTGGTCGAAGCCCCTGTGCTGGTATTGGCGACTACAACCGTCGCACCAATAAGTTCTTCGCCCGAATTGCCATCGCGTACATGGCCACTCAATGTGGCTTTTCCGTTATTTTGTGCTTGTAACGAAGTAGCCAAAACGAGTAAAATAAGAAGTTGTTTAAACATGATTGTTGGGTTGCGGCATGGGGGAGCCTACTAAATAGAACAAGTCTATCCAGAAAAATAGATGAATGAATACTTAATGATTAGAATAGAGGTTCTAAGGAACAACACCAGTAGAGAACCACCGATAGATTAAACGTAAGCCTTGTACAAAAGGTGGGGGCATGCAGCAAGGGGGCATTGCAATGGCTCCTTACTACATACCCAAACAAACCGAAACTACGGCACTACAAAAACACGAACTTCTTTGCTCCAAGCACCAAAATACCCCAACGCCCCTTCTGAAAAATTGGTCGTCGGGTTGCTTGGAGCCGCACTGCCAAAACCTCCTGTCAGTGCATCTTGAAGCGTTTTAAAATACAAATGCGTAGCTCGATCCAAACTGGCCAATTCCGTCGTGAGCGTATCGCCAGATTCAAACGGTGAGGTGGTCGTAAAACTGCGCGTTGCAATGCCATCGCTCAATTCATCGTCTGCAATGCCATAATCGGTTACGAAACCCTGTTCAGTTTCGGTAGAATCATAGTAGGTAGTGCGCACGGCGTAGTAATTCTTCTCTTGACTAGGGTCGGTGTAGTTAACATAAATCCAGTAGCGCTCTGGGCCATTCCCCCCACCAAAAAAAGCACTGAGCGACTGCTTAGAAAAACTATCAATGGCAACGAGTGGCGGCATTTTAGAAGAAGCTGTAAAGTCTTCCCCTGCTACGTTTACCGTAAGGGTATAAGTACGGCCAATGGTACCAATGACATTGTTGCCTCGGTAGATGCCGCCGCCCTCGTGGCTTAGTTGTTCGCTGCCGCCCTGGTCGTCGCTAATGCTGATGACCGCGTCGGTGATCGCAGGTTCGTTGCTGCTGTCGAAAAAATTACTGGTATAAGTGAGTTTGACGTAACAGGTAGAATCATTCTCTATATACGACTCTACCACAGGTTTGGGATTGGCGTCATTGATGTTGATATCAATGACTTTTTCGCAACTGGCCGTTAGAGCCAACAACGCTAAGAGCGAAAAGAAATAACGAGTTGTCATAAGTTATAGTTAGAAATTCTT
>CAYUZF010000003.1:14440-31222 GCA_964449615.1 uncultured Aureispira sp. | reverse complement strand
TGAAATAAGGATTGTAACGGTTGTAAGCGTTGTACACCCCAACGGTAAAGCTGGATTGGAATTTTTTGCTGGGCTTGTTGCGAAAGGTAACGGCCAAGTCTAAGCGGTGCGTATCGGGAAAACGATACCCGTTGCGCTCGGTAAAATAACTGACCTGCTGCCCGTTGATTTCGTATTTTCCACTGGGAAAAGTAATCGCATTCCCCGTTTGATAAATCCAAGAAGCGGAGAATACCCAGCGTTTTTTCAATTCATACGTCCCCACAATGGCGATGTCGTGCGTGCGATCTTGGCGGGCAGGATAGGGGTTGCCAAAGTTGATTTCATCAAATTGGTATTGGGTTCTAGACAAGGTATAACTCACCCAGCCGTTAAAATTGCCAAGTTGGCCTTGTACCAGCAGCTCGCCTCCATACGACCAGCCCCGTCCGTTTAAGATTTGGCTTTCAATTCTAGGATTGAGTAAAATATCGGCTCCATTCTCATAATCTACTTGATTTTGTAAATACTTATAATAACCTTCTAAACTGACCGATAAGCGATCTTTTAAGAACGATTGTTTGATCCCCAAGCTCACTTGATCTGCAATTTCGGGTAGAATGTTCTGCGTACTGGGCACCCAAATATCATTGGGAAAACCCGCGTTGCTGTTGCTCAACAAGTGCAAGTATTGGTGAATGCGGTGGTAGCCAAATTCAAAAGCCGTTGTAGGATTTAACTCATAAGTCAGCGCCAAACGAGGTTCAAGACCATAGTAGGATTGAATGTGTTCCAATGTGCCGTAGCTGGTCGTATCCGTAGCGTTGTTGTTGTCGTCAAAAGACAAGACATCCTCTGGTCCTACTTGGTTGAACATGGACAACCGCAAGCCGTAGACTGCTTTTAATTTATCCGAAATGCGCCACTCATGACCCCAATAAATGCCACTTTCCAAACCGTTTTGTTCCTCTGCAATCAGACTGTTGATGTTGTCGTTGGAAGAGCGCAATTGACTGGGCTGAAATTGGTGCAGCGTAAGGTTGAAACCAAAGCGAAAGGTGCTTTTGGGAGTAGAATACAAGCTGTAATCTTGCTTTAGCGCATAATCGCGAATACCTGCCTCAATCGTAAATTCGTTGCCTGCACGGCCAATTTTATACCCGTAATAATAATCGCTAAAAAAGAACGAAGTATTGCTGAATAGCTTTTCGTTGAACGTATGGTTCCAGCGTGCGGTGATGGTGTAATTGCCATAATTAAGGCCGAAGGCACCAAAACCAAAGTTATCGCGCCCTGCATACCCCGAAACAAAGAGACGGTCTTTGGTACCAATACTATAATTCGCTTTGAGGTTCAAATCCCAAAAACCTAAGCCCAAATCACCAAACCGTTCTGGATCCCCCACACGCAAAAGCAAATCGAGGTACGTTGCCCGCCCCGATACAATAAACGATCCCCTGTCTTTTACAATAGGCCCTTCAAACGTCAAGCGCGAAGAAATTAGTCCCAAACCACCCGATAAACCAAACTTTTTCTTGTTGCCATTTTTCATATAAATGTCGATTACCGAAGAGGCACGACCACCATACTGGGCGGGAATTCCTCCCTTGTAAACGGTCAAATCTTTGAGGGCATCAGAGTTAAAAACCGAGAAAAAACCTAAAAAGTGAGAAGGGTTGTAGACCGTTGCCTCATCCAGAAGAATCAGGTTTTGATCGGGCTTGCCGCCCCGTACAATCAAGCCAGTACTTCCTTCGCTGCCCGAGCTGATACCTGGTAAGAGCTGTATACTCTTTAGAATATCTTTCTCTCCAAAAAATACAGGGAGCGTTTCCAGCTTTTTGACGTTGATTTTGACCGTACCAACCCCCGCTTCCTCCAAAACTCCTGCGTCTTCATCCTCGGCGGTTACTTCAACAATATCCATGGCCTCAGCGCCTGTACTCAATTCTAAATCTAGGGTTATATTTTCCTGCAGGTCGATGGTCAACTCTTTGGGTTGGTATCCCAAATAGTTCGCTTGCAACTCGTAGCTGCCCTTGTCTAGGGTAATGGAGTAAAAGCCGTAAATGTTGGTAGAGGCGCCCAGTGAAGTACCTTTTACCATGACCGTCGCTCCGATGAGTTCTTCGCCCGAAGCAGCATCTTTAACATAACCGCTTAGCGTAGCTTTCTCTTGTGCTTGTACAGTGACCATCGTTAGAGCCAATAAGATGGTTAAGCTCCAAATTTTCATAATAATTGTTGATTTGAGTAAAGAATGCATTGCGAGGCCTTAGAACTCGTGGAATCAATGCTTGGAACAGTCTAGATTTGGATTTGGTTGCTACCCGCAAAAGTCTTACCCTTTGCACTGCAAACGAAGGTAAACTATATGAGTAGTCGTTTATTTTCTACCAATGGCTAAGTCATAAGCTGCGAAACTACTATACTTGCCTAAACACCAATAGATCAAAAAGACACTCCTACCACAAAAGTAAGTTTTTAGAACAACGTTTTAAGTATAAGGTTGCCGTATTGTACTGTTAGCAAATACCTTTGGAAGAAGAATTAATGGATAGTTATTGTTTTGCTCTTATTGCTGCCCACCAGCGGTAAAGACATTTCATTCAAAAGCAAACAACGAGCTATTTGGGAGATATTTCAAGTCTAGCTTTGGATGAATAGTTTATTTGGAGTATCTTTTTACAAAACTAATAACCAATACCACCGCTTTATGCCAACACTTGGACGCACACAGTACCGTAGTATTCCACTTGCTACTCAGATTAAAGTGATTTTTGGAGGCACTTTGCTACAGTTTGGGGCGCTCTTTTTCTGGTTTGGACTGCCAATGAGTTTACTTTTTGTACTGAACTCGGAGTTGGTCAATGTATTTAAATTTGATGGGAAGTGGGTAGCTACCAAAGGTATTATACAGCGCATAGAGGCTACCAATGCAAGCGTCAACGAGCAACCCATCTACCGCTATTACTTTTCTTATAACGTAGCAGGACAATCCTACCAAGGTTATTCCAGCGATACCTATAAATATGCCTACGATCAAGAAGAGGTGGTAGAAGTACCCGTTGAATACAAGGAAAAAAATGTTACAAGAGCTAGAATCCAGGGAATGCGACAAGAAACGTTCTCTTTTTGGGTGGCGTTTGTGCTAATTTTTCCATTGGTTGGAGGACTGATTTTATTTGGAGCCATGCGGCGCAACTTACATGCCCTGCGCTTATTAAAAATTGGAAAACCTATTAGAGGAACGCTGTTGCGCGCCAAAGATACAGGCAGTCGCATCAACGAAGAACCCATCTACGATTATGAATTTGCATTTGAAGTAGATGGGCGAAGCCATATTGCAACCGCCAAAACCCATTTATCACACTTATTAGAAGATGAGGAAACCGAATTGATTTTGTACAATCCAAACAATCCAGAAGACAACATTATTTACGACGGCGTGGAGGGAATCGGCAAAATAGATTTGCGGAGCACCCAGTTACCCAATGTAGGAATGCGCGCTTTTCCTAATCTTATTTCTACGTTGGTAGGAGCAGTAGTTACAATAGTTGTAATAATAAGCGCAAGTTAGTATTATAAATATAATTACAAAGTTTAAATTTTAAATTAATATGAATGGTTTTACGGAAAGCTCTACTAGTTTGTATAATAAAAGAAGACGCCTTAGTCCATTGGATATAATTCGAATCTTATTTGGAGGTGTAGGCGTACAATCAGGGTCTGTTTTTTTCTGGTGTTTTCTACTTTTTACCATCTTTCTTAATTCAGCGACTAAGTTTAACTATATTTTCGAAAATCAAGGGCGTTGGATGGACACAGAGGGCGTTGTTACCCAAATTGGACATACTGATTATAGGAATGGAAGGAGAAACTATACACTGTACGATTATAAATATGTTGTAGATGGGCAGACTTACGAAGGATTTTCTAAAGGGCGAGGATTTAGCATCTCTGAAAATGAGAAAGTAGACATAGAGTATATGTCAAAGAATCCGCGACGCTCCCATATTTCGGGAATGAGTGATAACCAAGAAGTAATTTTATATGTATTTTTTATGTTAGCAATGACTTTGTTAGTGGCCTTTCCTTACTTTGGTGGGCTGCGACGCAACCTGCGTTGGCTTAAAGTAATTAGAAGAGGAAAAGCTACGGTAGGCATTCAAACCAGTCAGAAAAAATCTGTAATTACTTTTGAAACTTCCAAAAGGCAGTGGCACATGTATGACATAGATTTTGAATTTGAGGTAGCAGGCAAAAAATACAAGGCTACTGCCAGAACCGCTTACCCAGAACAAGTAGAGGACGAACCAAAGGAATTGATACTGTACCTCCCAGAAGACCCTACCGTAAATTTAGTATACGATTCTATTGGTTTTAAGAAAAAGAAAGACAAAAATGGGCAGATTGTTCGGGGGCGCGTGAAAGGAAGCGCGCTAATTCGGCCTTTGAGTACAATCGTAGGATTAGGACTTACGATAGGGTTTATTTATCTATTGTACACCTCTAGTAATTAAAAAAAAGGCTCTGGAATTTTCTAGAGCCTTTTTTTAGTAACGTACTTATTTGCTGTCTATCGCTTGTACATCTCAAAACGCGTCGGTTGCGTTCTAGACGGATAATAGTTATCGCTGCGATCGGTGTCCGCTGTTTCCAGATAAGGATCTAAAACAATCTTAGTCAACTCCTTTTTGCGTGGAAATACTTTGGTCACTTTATCGGCGCGTTGCTTCCAGATTTCAGCTGGAATTCTTACGATTTCAGAAGTGCCATCTGCATAGGTTATTTCCAAAATAATAGGCATAACCAAACCACCTTCGTTGGTGAATTCAACTTCGTAATAAATGTAGCCCTCGTCCAACAAAGCGCGTTCCTTATCTGTCAAACGCTCGCGGTAAGCGTTTGCGCGCTGCTGCATTTCTGGAGTCACCCGATAACGGTCGCGGTCGTTGTATTGATCGCGCAGCTCTGGATTTTTTTCCATCACCGTTTGCTTGACCGATTTCTCATCGTTGTTGCGAATTTCAGAAATACCGCGTTGTGGTACTTGGCTGTCCCATTTGCGCTGCATGGTCATTTCTTTATCCATATTGTAGCTGTTGAGATTATACGTAGAAACGTCGCTAATAGCAATGTCCACGTGGTCTGTAGAATAGAACCAACCGCGCCAGAACCAATCCAAATCTACACCAGAAGCATCTTCCATAGTGCGGAAAAAGTCAGCAGGTGAGGGGTGTTTAAATTTCCAACGGTTGGCGTATTCCTTAAACGCATAATCGAACAACTCGCGTCCCATAATCGTTTCGCGTAGAATATTGAGCGCAGTGGCAGGTTTTCCATACGCGTTGTTACCAAATTGTAGAATAGACTCCGAGTTGGACATGATTGGTACGATGTTGTCTTTGTCGCCTTTCATGTAGTCCACAATTTTATCCGCTGGCCCTCGGCGTGTGGGGTAGTCGCGCTCCCATTCTACTTCTGTCAAATACTGTAAGAAGGTATTTAACCCTTCATCCATCCAAGTCCATTGGCGCTCGTCTGAATTTACAATCATTGGAAAATAATTGTGTCCAACTTCGTGGATAATAACACCAATCATTCCGTATTTTAAACGCTCTGGATAAGTTCCGTCAGGACGTGGACGACCGTAGTTAAAACAGATCATCGGGTATTCCATTCCTGTAAAATTAGCATGCGTAGAGATTGCCGTAGGATAAGGGTAGTCAAAGGTATATCGAGAGTATACTTTTAAAGTATGTACTACAGCACGCGTCGAATAACGCTCCCAGAGTGGATTGCCTTCTTTAGGGTAGTACGACATGGCCATAACGGTACGGTCACCAAATTTTACGCCCTGTGCATCCCAAATGAATTTGCGAGAAGAACAGAAGCCAAAGTCACGCACATTCTCTGCTTCAAAGATCCAAGTCTTTTTATCGGTAGATTTATCCTTTTCGTTCGCCTCGGCCTCTTCTTGCGTAATAATCATAACAGGCTCGTCTGTATTCTGAGCCTTTTCCCAGCGCTCCAATTGCGTTTTGGTCATGACCTCTTTGTTGTTTTTTAGAACGCCTGTAGCACCGACAACATGGTCAGCAGGAGCCGTGATAGCTACCTTGAAGTTACCGAAGGAAAGTGTGAATTCTCCACGGCCTAAGAACTGCTTATTTTGCCAGCCATCTACATCGTTGTACGCACACATTCTGGGGTAGAACTGTGCTATGTGGTACATGTAATTGTCTTCCTCGGGGAAATGCTCGTAACCAGAACGACCTCCATAAGTGGCTCCATCATTCACATTGTACGACCATTTGATAGAAAAAGAAATTTTGCTGTTTGGTTTTAGGGGCTCCTGTAGATCAATACGCATCATTGTTTTATTGATGATGTATTTCATGCCTGCCCCTTTTTTATCCTTTACCGACTCTACCTCAAAACCACCATCAAAATCGTTGTGGTAGGTTGCATCTAGTTCGCGAAAGCTCATTCTATCGCGAATTTTTCCTGTTCTAATTTTATGAGAGTCGGATGTTTTTGAACGAACATTCTGATCGAGTTGTACCCATAAATAAGTAAGGGCATCAGGCGAATTGTTGTAATAAGTAATTGTTTCATCGCCAAGTATACGCTGTTTCAGATCGTCAATTTCAATCTTCATGTCGTAATCGGCACGTTGTTGCCAATAGGCATAACCAGGAGCACCTGCCGCATTTCTATAAATATTGGGCGTTGGCCACTCTTCATAAAGTTGGTGAAACTTGGTAGCGCCCTGGTTAGGGTCTTGCGCTTGCATCATAAATGCAGCACCTGCTACCAAAAGCAATAGTAAAAACTGTTTGAGCATGATTGTGCTATTTTAGCAAATAAGTAGTAAAATAAAAGATTAACCACCTGTAGAAAATAAAGCCGTTCCTGTTTCTACAGCAATCGGAATGCTGAGGAAGAACACCAATAAAGACACTAGAATAGCCCAGATGCGAAAAGAAATTCTAGCGAGATCCAAAAATACAAAATTTATCAGTAAAGCCACGAATAGAATTAGGATTTGGCCAAGCTCTAGACCAACGTTGAATCCCAATAGAGGAACGACGATGCTTTCACCTTCATAGAGTAAAAAACGCAGATAGTTAGAAAATCCTAAGCCGTGTATAAGACCGAACAAAATGATAATGGTGTACAGCATGCTGCTGCGTCTCACCGACAAAATTTTCATTGGCTTAGTGCTTTCATCATCTAAAATGTTCTCGTGTTCCTCTTGGGCATCTCCTGGCTCATAATTGCGCACTACCCGAAAGATATTCCATAAGCAGGTAAAAATGATGCTGATCGGGATAAGAAATTCTACCAAAGCTGTATCCGCTTTTACAATTCGAAAAGTGGCTAGTGCTAGCGCCAAAGAATGGCCTACTGTAAACGCCGTTACCAAAAAGAACAACGTCCGCCAATCACTTAAACTGTGCAGCGCTGCCAACGCTACAATAAAGAGAATGTGGTCATAAGCATTGACATCAGAAATATGGCTTAGTCCTTGCTGAAAGAAAAAATAAAAATCGCCCATTAAAAGTATTTTAGTCATAGTAGAATAAAAAGCCCGCAGGGAAGGAGCTACAATGCGACAAAAATACAAGGAAGTTGTAAGCTCCCCAAGAAAAAATTACATTTGCAGAGGTTCTTTTCAAATTTAATAGAGGAATAGAGTTTTCACTTTTTTAACCTACAAACTATAGTAATGAAATATTTTTTTGCTGGATGCTGCTTAGTAGCTGTTACGCTCTTGTCCTTCTCAGCACACCCCATTTATCTTTCTACCACTGAAATAGATTACAATAAAAAAGCAAAAACCTTAGAAATTGCTATAAAAGTATTTAGCGACGATCTACAAGAAGCATTAACTAAAGAGGCAGGAGAGCCAGTTGAAATCGCAACCGATAGAGAACACAAAGATGCAACTGCTTTGATCATAGATTACTTGACCGATCATTTTATAGTAGAAATAAACGGAAAACAGAAGCCTTTCCGCTATCTAACTAGGAGAGTGGTGCAAGACGATTTTTATGCTACATGGATCTTACTAGAAGTGCCAAAGG
Organism: uncultured Aureispira sp.; assembly: GCA_964449615.1. Classification (GTDB taxonomy): domain Bacteria; phylum Bacteroidota; class Bacteroidia; order Chitinophagales; family Saprospiraceae; genus Aureispira. The sequence continues at coordinate 23,150 of CAYUZF010000003.1, read as the reverse complement.
TAGGGAACATAAAGTCCTTTAGATTGAAGAATGATATACTTATAGAAGAGAAAGATGGCCAACAAAACCACGTGAAATTCAGAGAAAGTAAAGATTTAAGCTATGCACGCAGTGTAGCCGTAGAAGGGAAAGAAACACTACAATTAAAATAGAGCATAGAATGTTCCACGTGGAACATTCTTAGAGCAAGGGAAGCCGAGTATAGAAAAGGGTAAATGTTCCACGTGGAACATTTACCCTTTTCTATAAAAAGAAATACTGCCTAAACCTGTAATGTTCCACGTGGAACATTAAGCAATTCTACTTCCTTCATGATCTATGCTTCCCACAAAACTGGAATAACGGATTTTATGGTTTTTGTAAATGTTCGTCATAGCTTCCTCTATCTGTACTGCTTCTAAGCTGTTTTTGCAAAGTGCGAATACGGCTGTCCCCTTTCCTGCCAAACTACAACCGAGCGCTTTATTAGCCAGCGCAGTGGCTTTTAATTCTTCAAATAGAGGCGTTTCATCGCTCCAGTATTCTTCTAGAATGTTGTTACTAATAGCAGTGGAAAGCAACGAAAGGTTGGAGGTACAAAATGCTTGCACTAATGCTGCGGTTTGGGCTGCTTGTTGTTTCGCTAAAGTTGTAGCAAGCTGTTTTGGTACAAGTCCTCTTCTCTCCTGCTGTGTGGTTTTATTGTTGCGCGGATACACCACCACCAATTGCAAACCTCTAATTAATGGTAAACGGTAGTAATCTAATTGTACATGATCGCGCACCAAAAATAGCCCACCCAACAAAGATGGAATAACCGCGTTCGCTCTTTGCTGCTGCTCAGCAACTTGTTCACCTTGTAAAACAAAAGGCAACAACTCCCGTTTTTCCAAAGCATTTCCAAAAGCTAGATTAACTGCCATCGCTGCTGCTACTGCACTCGCCGCACTCGAACCCAACCCATGCCCTACCGCTACACGTTTGCGCAAACTCAATTCTAAACCCCATTTGGAATCTAGTCCATGCGCTTGCTTTAAATGATCTAGCACTGCTTGAGCCGCTGTTCCTGCTGCATTTTCTTCTGTTGCTAATGAAATGGGGAGTTTGCTGCTGGTTATTTCAGCAATGTGTATGTAGTCTTTCTCGGTGGGCTTTACCAGTACTTCGTCGTACACACCCGAAAACGCTACTCCGAAAACATCTAGGCCACAACCTAGATCAGAAATAGTAGCAGGGGCAATTACCTTAAAGTTTGATTTAAATTTCATAAGTAGTCATGAAGAGCTTTCGCTCTCCTCTTTTTATAACGTAAGAAGCTTTTTAAAAATATTCTGTTCCAGTGCTTGAATTTCGCAAACGTTATACGCTTTTAAAGTTTAGCATTGCGTAAATTTGTTTCTTAGTAGTTTTTTGTAGGCATAAAATTAAGAGAAAAAAATGATAACACAGCGGCAATTGTTTTTAAATCATGTGGCGCAGACCAGTGATGCTCCCTTACTCTTAGAAGTAGCGCGTGCAGAAGGGATTTATTTGTACGATGAGCAAGACCAACCTTACCTAGACTTAATTGCTGGGATTGGCGTGAGTAATTTGGGGCACAACCATCCCGCTATAGTTAATGCTATACAGGAGCAAGCTGGAAAATATTTGCACACGTTGGTTTATGGAGAATTTGTATTGTCGCCACAAGTTCAGCTGGCCAATTTACTACAAACGCACCTCCCCGACCCATTGGACTGCACGTATTTTGTAAGTTCTGGAACGGAGGCTACTGAAGGCGCAATGAAATTAGCCAAGCGTTACACGGGACGCACCAAAATGGTCGCCTGCAAACAAGCCTACCACGGTTCTACACAGGGTGCTTTGAGCTTGATGGACGACCCTTATTTCACAGCACCTTTTCGCCCGTTGTTGCCCGATGTAGCTTACATTGCTTTTAATGAAGAAGAAGAATTGGAACAAATAGACGAACGCACGGCTGCAGTAATAATGGAAACTGTACGAGCAGAAGTTGGTGTGTTACTTCCAAAAAATGATTATCTAAAGAAAGTAAAAGCACGCTGCGAAGAAGTAGGTGCTTTGTTGGTCTTGGATGAGATACAGGTGGGGTGTGGCCGTACAGGAAGTTTGTTTGCATTTGAGCAATACGGTATCGTACCCGATATTTTATTGTTGGCAAAAGGCTTTGGTGGTGGAATGCCTTTGGGGGCCTTTATCGCCTCAAAAAAAGTAATGAGCGTGTTGACCGACAATCCTGTATTGGGACATATTACTACTTTTGGCGGACACCCTGTTTGTTGTGCGGCGGCGCTGGCTAGTTTTACAATTTTGACCGAGGAGTCTGAAATAATCAGGCAAGTCAAAGAAAAGGAAGCGCTGTTTCATGAGGAATTACAGCATCCTGCAATTCGAGCCATTCGGTCGGCGGGCTTGCTGATGGGAGTAGAGCTTCCCTCCTACGATTTTGTATTGGCTGTTATCAAAGAGTCTTTGAAGAATGGACTGATCAGTGATTGGTTTTTATTCAACGCTTCGGCGATTCGAATTGCCCCACCTTTGATTATTACAACCGAAGAAATTAAAAAAGCTTGCGCTATTTTATTGGCCGCTATAGAAAAAGTCTATCAAGATGGAATCAACTAATAACCTTCATTCTTCCCCAAAATATTTTTTTGAACTCCTCGCCTTTCTTTTTGTGTGGGTAATTTGTGCGTTGTTGGGCAGCGTTGTTTTGGGCGCTTTCATGCGCGTGAATGGCTGGGCTGATTTTGCTTCGATTTTGGCACGGCTCCGAACTGATGCAGAAGCAGTCAACCAAATGCGCTATTTACAAATCATCGGACATCTATTCCATTATCTTATTCCAGGGTTGGTTTTTATGTGGTGGTGGCACCAGCGGCGCGCTTGGGAAAAATTGAAGTTGAATCGTACGCCTCGTTGGAAAAATGTACTAGTGGGCGTTGCATTGGTCTTTATTTTGTTTCCCTTTGTTTCTTGGCTTTACTATTGGAACACAGCACTACTTCCTGACGACTGGATCGGAAAAGATAAGTTGGCCATGCAAGAAGCTTTTTTGAGAATGCGCAACGGCTATGAACTATTAGTCAATCTATTTTTGTTGGGTGTAGTAGCAGCACTGGGAGAGGAATTAATTTTTCGAGGCATCATCCAAAGAATTATACAGGAATGGAGTTCCAATGTACATGTAGCAGCATTTGTGACAGCAGCTTTATTTTCTTTTATTCATTTTCAATGGGAGGGATTTATAGCTCGGTTTGTTTTAGGACTTCTCTTTTGCTATCTGTTGGTGTACACTCAAAATTTGTGGGTGCCTATTATAATGCACTTTGTTTTTAACAGCGTACAAGTTGTAATTCCTTATCTTTATCCCGAAACAATTGATCAACTGGGGGAAGCTAAAGCCATTCCAGTAATAGCTGCTGTTGGGAGTGTTGTATTGTTTTCTATCGTATTTAAGTTATTTATTTTAAATAGCAATCATAATTATAAGATAAAATGAGTTTAAAACTAAGAACGGCTACAGGATTAACGATGGGTTTGATCATGATCGCAGCCTGTTTGTTTGATCCCATTACCTGTACCCTATTATTTTTATTGATTAATGTACTTTGTTTGTGGGAGTTGGGAACCCATCTGTTGGCACACGATGGTACAGCATTTACCAATAAAGTACGACATGGAGTTTTTATAGTAATTGGAAGTTTCTTCCCTGTACTAGCGGCACTGGTGTGGATATTTGGACAAGAACAGTTGGTTCGAGTGGTGTATTTATTTCCTTTTTTGGCAGCGCTGTTGTTTTTGTTTGAATTGTTTGGCAAATCCTTGCAACCCTTCCATAATATTGGATTTACGAGCCTCGGAGTCGTTTATGTAGGTATTCCTATGAGTTTAGCGATTTGGATGTGTAGCAGCCCTATAGCAGCGTTTGGAGCGGTGGGAAACCACTTTATGCTAGCTGTTTTTTTTATGGTATGGGCAAGCGACGTATTTGCTTATTTAATTGGGTCTAGGATAGGAAAAAATAAAATGTTCCCTCGCATATCTCCGAACAAGACATGGGAGGGAACATTTGGTGGAGTGGCTGGTGCCATCCTTACAGGCTATTTATGCTCATTGATGTTTCAACAATTGGACTTCCCACTGCCTTTCTGGATTGGTGCGGCCTGTATTTGCACCTTGTTTGGTATCCTCGGCGACTTGGTAGAGTCTATGTTCAAACGGAGCTTAGGCATCAAAGACTCTGGAAAATTATTGCCAGGTCATGGCGGCTTTTTAGACCGATTTGATGCGTTTATCTTTGTTGTTCCTTTTGTCTTTACCTATGTACTAATCTACTTTCAAGCTTGGTAGATGGGAAAATCTACGACTGCTGTTAAGTGGGTTCCAGTACTAAGAAAAGAGTAAGCGCTTGGTGGTTTCGTTGTTGGTTTCAGCAGCGAAACCGAAAGTTACTTTGATTACTTCATAACCCAAACCACCTACGATAAACAATACACCTTCTTGGAAATACGCGCCGTGGAACAAAGCCCAAGCGAAAAAGGCGAAAGAGTGTAGCATCCAAGCTTTTTGGTTGATCTCAGAAAGACGCTCACAAGTACAAATAACCGCTGTAGTAGCCAACATGTACAAGGCAACAGGTAAACCGTCTGTTAATAGCTCGTAGCTCATCATTTCATAACCGATGATGGTACCCATGTATACTGCAAATACGATTTTCCAAGACTTGGTATCAATTTTACCGCCCATCAAGTTACCCATCAATACGATAAAGGTGTGTAGACGTACATATTCGTTTTCGTAGAAGCCAGCTGCAATAGCCCATACAAAAAAGGCGATTAAAGCAATGTAGCTCCAGTTTTTCTTTTTGCTTTCTGGAAAATCATCTTCGTAAATATCGGTCAAGGCTACTAAACCGTAGTGTACACCCTGTGCAACCAACATCCACATAGGAACGGCAGCAAATAGAGTATCGGCACAAGCGATAAAAATGAAGGATAATAGGAAGAATTGTAGTAGTAGGTTAAGTGTGCGCTCTTGGAGTTTAGCGCTCTGTAGTAATATTGCTAACATGATAATAAGGGATAAAACAAGTGAAATAAAGAATAACGATAAATAGATATTACGGGGTGGGAATTCCCCGTGGGATACAAAGATAACACTTCCAACTTAAATTTTGTTTAGGTTTTCATAACAAAAATTCGTAAAAAGGTCAAAAGCAGGCAGTTGGAAGAGGTGGATTTTGGAAATAAAAAAAGAAGCCCCCCAAAAGAGGGCTTCTAGCTGTATATGCAAAATTATATTTGGTGACCAGTCGGCCAAAATGACAAAAAAATGACAATTTAACGGTAACTTTTCCTCGCGTTTACGTAGTATTAATTTTTTGGTTTGAATCCAAATGTCATACGATAGGTTAAGTCTGGGAAGAAACCAAGCTGGGTAGACAACTCAACAGACTCAGTAGCAGCATTGTAGCGCTCCCAAAAAACGTTTCTTTTATTGGTGACATTGATTAAATCCAAGAAGATTCGGTGAGAAATATTCTTTCTGTTATTGTTAAAATGGAAGCCAAATTTAAGATCGGCTCTCAAATAATCTTGACCTGGTAAGGTATAGGCTTTGTCCCATTCGCGAACTTCATAACCTCTTTGTATGGATGCTTGTAAATCAATCGGAGTAGAGCGGTTGGGGGAGGCATAAATAAAGTTGATATCAATAGTAAACGAGTTGGCGCGTTTTGGTCCAATTTTAAAGATTTTACCCGCCAAAAAATTCACAACTACGCTGTGGTTGTAAGGCGTAAAACGCCAAATGCCATCGCTGGCCAAATATTTAGAATTGGTGTAGCTGGCCGTAAGCAAACCGTAGTACTCCTTGCTGAAGAACTTCTCGATCGTCAACTCCGCACCGTAGTTGCGACCATAACCTTCGTTCTCTAAGTCTGTTAACGTCAATAACTCAAATTCTTGCCCCATATTAATACCACTAAAGGTACTGGAATAGGTCGTAATTGGAACATTGGTGTACAACTGGTAGTATCCTTCAGCCTTTAAACGCCAGTTGTCCAAAATAGCCCAATCGTAAGCGAGTACAGCATGGTGCGACTGGGTGAAGCCTAAATTGCGGTTGACGGGCTGTAAGTTACCGTCTGCATCTTCTTTCTCATTGAAATAGACCATAAGCGGCTGCATTTGGTGGTGCCAGCCATAGCCTACACTAATTTTGTGAGAACTAAAGGGTTGCCAAGCAACAGCTAAACGCGGCCCAACGCCATACGTATTGTTGAGCGATAAGTGCATCGCATTTACCCCAACATTGATACGCAGCTTCTTTCCAATACGGGCCAAATATTGAGCGTATACTTGAGAAGAGAGTACGGTACCGTTAAAGTCGCGGTAGCCTTCGTTAAAAAGCAAATCTCTATACCTAGAATTGACGTAATGAAAACTCTCTACCACTCCCAACCTGATCGTATGGTTGTAACTTAATCCTAAGTTGAAGAAAGAACTCAACGTAGCGGTCCAATTCTCATTTCTATTGTTGAGGACAATGTCGCGCTCCCCAGCATTTGTGGTCGTGTCTTCTGTGTAAATTTCACGATCTACAGACCCTCCTAGGGTTGTTTGCCAGTATGATTTCTTTTCGGGTGTCAAGAACAACTGGTATTTCATCCCTAGAACAGCCAACTGTTTGTCTACTGTAATGTCACGCGCAAAACTGTTGGCAACATCCGTGGAGTCTAGATCACCAGGCCCCAATCTAAAATTACCCGTACCTGCCAAACCAAAAATAGAGAAATTGCCTCGTCTTGTTCTCCCAAAATCTATTTTAAAGGATAAATCTTGGTTGTTGGGAGTCAAATCTGTACCGATATTCAAACCAGCCATATTCAACAAATCATAAATACTGTAGCGATAAGCAAAAGCAAAAGAAGAACCCTGTTTTTTGGAAATAGGCCCTTCAAAACCCAGCTCTGCTCCTGTATAGCCAACCTGTGCCATCCCTTCATAGATGTTGGTGTTGCCAGAGCGCAACCCTACATCAAACACCCCGCCTGTTACGTTGCCGTATTGAGCGGGAAACGCGCCGTTCAAAAAATCCGAATTGCGCATCAAATTCGTGTTGAGCATAGGCCACAAACTACTCAAGTAACCCGCCAAAGAAAAGTGATTGGGGTTGGGAATAGGCATCCCCTCCAATTGCCACAAAACATTGAGGTGAGAATTGCCGCGTACAACAATTCCGTTTTCCAAATCATTACTAATGTGTACTCCTGCAAAGTTGGCAGCCAAACGAGAAGGGTCGTTTCTCGCCCCAGAATATCGGCGCACATCCTCAATGTTGAACGAGCGAATACCGATCAACGCCATACTGTTGTTGGGTTGGTCACGGGTGGTTTTCTTAGTGGAAGTTGCAATAACCACCTCTTTCATATTGACCACCAATTCTTCTAAGTCAATGTTTAATTTTACTTGTTTACCAGAAGTAACCGACACATCAGGTACGACTACAATATCGTAATTTTCGTGGGTGGCCAAAAGACGGTGTTTACCAATCGGTACATCTTCCAGTTTGAACTGTCCATTTTCATCGGTAATCGCTACTTTTAGTGGAACATAGTTCAGCAGCTCAATGGAGACGTTCTTAATAGGTTTGTCCGTAAGGTTATCTTTTACCTCACCATAAATAATTTGTGTTGCTTGAGCTTGCATCAAAAAAGGAAGCAAGACTAGCACAGAAAAAAGTAGTAAATTTTTCACGATAGTCAACTGTAATTATGAGAAAAGAAATAAGGTTTTAGGCATAAAAACAACTACTTGGAGAAAATTAAGTCCGCTTAATATGAATAGTTGTAAAAGCTGTATCAACAACTTCATTATATGCTTTAAAATGGGAGGATAGAACGGTAACAACTTGTGTCGTTTTTGGTTCTATCAAAACCAATCTTCTTGTGGGTGCAAGTATAGGAGTGGATATTCAAGACTCAATAATAACAAAATATCTACAGAAAAAGGTTTTTTTCCATAGAGAAAAAACAAATTTAGAGACACTAAAAAGATGCCAAATGCCAAAACCCAAGGAGATAAATAAAAAAATAGTGTTTATGATTTATGTATAATGTATAAACTTCTATTCTTCAACCTTATGTGGTTTGTATTTTTTAAAATCAAAATAATGAATAATGACAGCGCCGCCTACTTCCTTAATCGTCTATCGGTCGTCCAATGCTTCGATTGTTGGATCAGAAAAAGTATCGGGCAATTGGTTGCGCTGCGCAAAATTGCACCATTTACAACCGCGTTCTCCGCAACCCTCCGAAAACTGATGCGCTGTAATTTTTTGGTAGACCTGCTGAATCATGTCTTTGACGGCTGTTACCTCTTCCGCCGCAAATTTTAAGGAACGACTGGGGAAAATTCCTTCTTCTGTCGGGGTCAAATAGTCGATGGTGGCTGCTCGGACGACATAGGGAACAACATTGGCTTGTTCTACCAATATTTTGTAAAACAACAACTGCCGCCAATAATTGCCGCCGTTGGGCTTGCCTTTGGTAATGCCCCGCAGGCGCTCCTCTTTCAATTTGCCTGTTTTGTAATCGACCAAGTGCAACGCTTGGCTGCCATCCATTGCCTGAAAAACTAATTTGTCAATGGTGCCCGTAACGGGAACGCCCTCTATCTCTACGTTTCGAAAAGGCTTTTCTGTCCAAACG
>CAYUZF010000003.1:0-14430 GCA_964449615.1 uncultured Aureispira sp. | reverse complement strand
TGTTGCCGCGCTTGGTAATAGGCGGGCAAATGTCGATTACCTAATTCTATACGTTCGTTGTAAATGCGCGGCGTTAAAAAATAACGCTGCTTGCTCATCTCATAGCGAAACAACTCCAAAAATTGTTCGACAGCAGGCAATTCTATTTGTGTTTCTGTTTCTCGCATGGCCGCAAGGAAAAGGCGGTGTAAGGCATTGTGTATGGCCGTGCCGTAAGCGGCCTCTGGGCTGGAAACCGTGGGTATGCGCAAGACATATTCGTAGTAAAAACTCAACGGACATTGTAAGTAGCTGTTGAGGGCAGAAATACTCAAGCGAAACCCTTCTAACAAATAACGCAGTGTCGCTTGATCCAACAAGGCAACTTGTGGTTTTTCTTCGGTTGCTGTAAGCAAAAGCAGTTGCCATTGGGCAGTTTGTGCGGCCTGTCGTTCTTCCAATTGCAAACCCAAGCCCTGCCGTTGCACCAATTCATCTACAAAGACGGCACGGGGTTGCGCTTTTTGTTTGCTGTTGTATTGGTAATAAGAAATTTGCAGATGCTTCTTAGCGCGTGTCATAGCTACATAAAACAAGCGTCTTGCGGCCTCCAAGGCATCGGTTTCATTGGATAGGAGCAGCGTGTCGGGTAAGGTGAATTGTCGCCCCGATTTGTTGCTGGGTTCCCAGTAATCCTTTACGGCATTGAGAATGAACACGTATTCAAATTCCAGCCCTTTGGCAGAGTGGGCGGTGATCAGTTGTACCCCATCTTCTGCTTGTTGCACCTGAAACACCCCCATGCCCAAGTTGTTGTCCTGCATCTGCTCCAATAAAGCGAGCAAGCCCCCCAAATCTAAACGGTGGTTTTTGGCGCTTTCGCGTTTGGTGAATTCAAACAGCGTTCCGATGACTTGTGTCAGCCACAGTTTGCGCTCATGTTGCGCAACATAGGCAATTAAGCCACTTTTATTAATAATGCGCTCTAGCAGACGCGGCAAGCTCAAATCTTTGTATTGGTGAATGCTCTCGTCCAAAAATTCTACAAAAGCCGTTACGCGTTCAGGGTTTTTTAGTCCTAGTTGTTCCAACAACGGGCGGTTGCGCAACGTTGCGCGCCACTGCGGCACTTCGTCGTAAGCGCGTTTGAGGTAAGCCGCTTTGGTTTGTTTGGCCATGTAAGCCGTGAGCAATGCCGCGTCTTGTGCGGGAATACCAACAAAGTCGTAGTATAAAAATTCAAAAAAGACCTCTTCACTGCTGTATGGTTTCTGGTATTCTTGAGCAATGTAGGCGAGCAGCTTGCGCAAATTGTAGAGCAAGGGTAATTCTAGAATGTTGATCTTGCGTTTGGATTGGTACGGAATACCGCGCTTTTCCAATAAATCAATAAGGGTTTCGGCTTGTTTGTGCTTGGCATAAAGTACAGCTATTTCCGACAAAGATACCCCTGTTTCGTGCAACTGTTCAATTTGTTGCACCAGCGCAATTTCTTCCTGCAATTGATTGGGGTAGGCAATAATGTCTACGGGAACTTGCAGAGGCGCGTAGGTCTCATTGGCTCCAATGAGTTGCTTGTCCAACCCCAGTTCTTCTAACTGGTTGATAATGCGCAGTTCGTTGTGTTCAATAGCGTAGCGGGCAGCTTCTAGGATGTGTTGAGAGGAACGGTAATTTTCTTTTAAGACCACCAACAGCATGGTATCGGCATAACGCTCGTAAAAGTCCGTCATGTTTTTTATTCGAGCGCCCTGAAATTCATAAATTGACTGGTCGTCATCCCCTACAATAAATAAATTAGGACTGCCACTCCAATAAGCCACCAAATGTTCTACTACGGCACTTTGTGAGCCGTTGGTATCCTGAAATTCATCAATGAGAATATACAAATATTGCTCTTGGTATTGCCGCAGCAGATAATCTTCCTCTTCAAAGGCTTCCAAAACCCACAAGATCATATCTTCGTAATCGTAGCGCTGGCGCATTTCCAGACTATCTTGATAATCGGCAAAGAGGCGAATGCCAACCCGCAGTTGTTCCATGCGTTTGACTTCCTTCTGGAAACGTGCTTCTTTGAGCGCCCCTTTTTGAAAATCACCCTGTTTGCGTTTGTAGCGGTATTCTGGACGGTCAGGAAGGAGCTCTAAATAAGCATCAATATGGGCTTCCAAATAGTCCACCGTCCAACGTTCCGCCTTCATCGTCTGGAACAGACTGGCCAAATGCCGCTCGTAGTAATAAGGATCTGTTTTGCCCAGTCGCAGCGGATGTTCCATATCTAGGGTATCAACCACCGAGCGAATGACCTCGATACGCTCCAAATCCGAGAGCGGTTCCAAGTCGTGGCGGCCAAAAACCTCTAAGTTTTCTTGAATGATTTTATTGCAAAAAGAGTGAAACGTATACAGGTGTACGCGGTGGGCTTCTGGGCCAATAAAGGAGAGCAAGCGTTGGCGCATAGCGTTTACTGCCGCATCGGTAAAGGTCAAGCAGAGAATATTGTGGGCTTGGGCATCGGTCGTTAATAGAATCTGTCCGATACGCGCAGTTAGAATGTGGGTTTTGCCCGTGCCAGGGCCCGCAATAGCCATCACGGGGCCTTCCGTTTGTTCTACGGCTTGGCGCTGTGCATCGTTGAGGCCGCGCATGATGTGGTTGAAATGCTCGTGGTAGGCTGCTTGTTCCATAAAAATAAAACAGGGGCTTGGGCGCTAAGTGGAATAGTAAGTACAACAAAAACCAGCAGGCAAAGTTGCCCCCAAAACTAGCAGATTCTAAACAAAAAAACGCAAACCCGCATACAATCGAGTGCTCCGTCCTAATAAAAGAGTGCTAAGGGCAGCAACTATAGATTCCAGCGCAACCCTACGTTAGCTTGTAAACTGAGGTCTCGACTGCTTGTTGCGCACAGCAGGAAAAGAGCGAGTATAAACAGATGGGCTTTAATAAGGATAAGGTTTTAAGAAAAGGTGAAGAAAAAAATTAGGAATACTTATCTACTCCACTAAAATTGTACCACGGTTAGAAGAAGTTAGCAGATAGTTTTTAACTATTTTAGTAGTACCTTAACAGCAGCCCCGCGTGTGGCTTAGAAAATAATGACTACCTTGTCCTTCTACTTCTTACAAGCTTTTACGGATCTATATAAATGTGGTTAAACGGCCTATCGCAGCGTCTGCAACAGTTTTCTTTCTTTGATACCTTCAAACACGCCAGTACTTATTTTACGGGAACCTTGTTGGTACACCTATTGGGATTGGTGTCCTTGCCTGTTTTTACTGCTTACCTCACCGCCGACGAATACGGAATTGTCAATGTATTCACTTCCTATGTGCTCACCATGTCGGTGTTGATCACGCTCAACTTGCACTGGGCGGTATCGCGCTATTATTTTGAAAAGGACAAAGACGATTTTGAGGATTTTTTGGGGACGATTGTGGTGGGCATAACGATTTGTTTTGTGGGTTTGGGCAGTGTGTTGTGGTTGTTGGAGGCGCAAGTGGCCAGCGGGTTGAATTTGCCTGTTCATTTGGTGAAATGGCTGTTGCTAACGTCTTACCTGACGGTAATTGTTGCCATTTTTACCCAACTCATGGTATCTACCAAACAGAGCAAAAAACAAAGTACGGTGCAAGTGGCTTGGCAATACGGTAAGTTTTCTCTAACGGTCATAGGATTGATTGGGTTGACGGGCGCTACTTATTTTGCCGAGGGAGAAACGCAGAGTTATACCTACATGGGAAAAATCATAGGAGAGTGGATCGGGACTTTGCTGGTTGCTGCTTATGCTTTTACACAAATTTACCGCTATCTCTCTTTCAAAAATATGCAGTGGGCGCATCTGCGTTACGCGCTCAAATTCTCCATCCCTCTCATCCCCTTTGCCCTGAGCAATTACATCCTCACTTCTTTTGACCAATGGTACATCAATGGGGCGATTGGACACGCCGAGGCAGGGCAGTATGCCTTTGCCTATAAAATAGGAATGATCTATATGGGTTTGGGGGCGGCATTGCTGGACGGTGCCAATCCGAGTTACTACCAATACATGAACAACCAAGAGCCGCAAAAAGTCTGGCAACAAGTGGACAGCATGACTAAGTTGTTGGTATTGGGGGGCTGTTTTTTGATGCTGTTTGCCATTGATGCGGGGACGTTGTTGTCTTCCAACCCCGTGTTTTTAGAAGCCTTGCCAATTGCGCCTGTTATTGTAGGCGCTTATGTATTTCACGGAATTAGTAGTTTTGCCAATCGCGGTATTTATTACGTTAAGAAAAATGGTTATTTGGCGGCAATTATTCTAGTAAGTGGGATTTTTAACATTGTACTCAACGCTTATTTGATTCCGTATTACAACAACGATTACAAAGTCGCGGCTTATACTACCCTAGCGTCTTATTTTCTGATGATGGTACTTTCCATCCTTATGACCACCTATATTCTAAAATTGCCTCCACTGCCATTAGGCCGAATCCTAAAATATATTGTACTTTTGGGTGGAGTAATTGCACTCAACTATGGAATCGGTGTACCTACAGTGGGGCTACACTTAGGCTGGATGTTTTTTAAAGCCGCTCTATTTTTATTACTGGCGCTGGCTTTGTATTATAATAAAATAGGGGTCTTTTTTAATCGAACAACTGCCAATGATTCCGACATTTCGGACAACAATCCGCCTTCATCAAACGATTAAAACACTATAAAACAACTGGGAAAGTAGACAACCGACTTTTCCTACCATAAACACACGAACTATGTTATCAGTAAATGATCCCGCGCTACGCTCTTGGATTGCGGTACCTGCGAACAGCGATTTTCCCATTCAAAACATTCCTTTTGGCATCTGCCAACCCAACGGACAAGCGCCTCGGGTGGCTAGTATTATTGGCGATTCGGTGATTGATTTAGCTGCTTTGGCCGAGGAAGGGCATTTTTCTGATTTAGCCATCGAAACCAGCGTTTTTCAACAGCGCAACCTCAACGCTTTTATAGCGCTGGGCAAAACGACCACAAGAGCGGTACGCCAGCGTATTTCAGAGTTGTTTCAACACGACAATACCAGCCTAGCAGGCAATTCGGAAGTGTTGTCCAGAGTGCTGTACAATGTAGAAGAGGTAGACTTATTGATGCCTGTACAGGTAGGCGATTATACCGATTTTTATTCCAGCAGAGAACACGCCACCAACGTCGGAACTATGTTTCGCGATCCAGACAACGCCCTTTTGCCCAATTGGTTGCATTTGCCAGTAGGCTACCACGGGCGCGCTTCTTCTATTGTGGTATCTGGTACGGAATTTCACCGTCCCAAAGGACAACAAAAACCCAATCCCGACGAACCACCTGTGTTTGGGCCTTGTAAATTGTTGGATTTTGAATTGGAAATGGGTTTTGTAATTGGTCAAGAAACGAACATGGGCATAGCCATCCGTACGGACGAAGCCGAAGATTACATTTTTGGCTTGACCTTGTTCAACGACTGGTCGGCGCGCGACATTCAAAAATGGGAGTATGTACCACTAGGGCCATTTTTGGCAAAAAATTTCTGCTCGACCGTTTCGCCGTGGATTGTTACGCTAGACGCTTTAGAGCCTTTTCGCACGGAGGGGTACGAACAAGATCCAGAAGTATTGCCGTATTTGAAATACGAAGGAAAAGACAATTACGACATCAAATTACAAGCGGCGATTCAGCCAGAAGGCGGTGAAGAACACGTTGTATGCAACTCTAACTTTAAGCACATGTATTGGACGATGAAGCAGCAATTGGCGCACCATACGGTAAACGGCTGCAACGTAAAGGTTGGGGACATGTGTGCCTCAGGCACGATTTCTGGGCCAACGCCCGATAGTTATGGCTCTATGTTGGAGTTATCTTGGCGTGGTACCAAACCTTTACAAATGCCCGACGGCAGCGAGCGCAAGTTCATTAAAGATGGCGATACGGTGGTATTGCGCGGTTGGGGCGAGGCCAATGGCGTGCGCATCGGTTTTGGCGCTTGCAAAGGAAAAGTATTGCCCGCGTTGTAAACAAGGTGCTTTAGTAGGGGAGATTAAGCGTTGTGCCCTACTGAAGCACTGTGTTTTTATTTTTAAACCATTGCCTAGAAGTTGCGGTACGATAACTTCTCTGTACAAACTAACGACTCGTTGAAATCTGTCCTCAAATTTTTGATCTTTTTAGGTGTTGGCTTGACCCTACTCTATTTTGTATACACCAACCAGGCAGCAGCTTATGAATTGGAATGCCAATGCAACACAGGTGCGCCTTGTACTAGAACCTTGCTAGAGAAAATCATGCAGGATTTTACTGGTACCAACCCGCTTTGGCTTTTTGCTATTTTGATGGCCATTGGGCTACCAACCCAAAACGTTTAATACCTTTTTTGCCACGATGATTGGTTACATGGTCAACTTGGCCTTGCCTAGAGCGGGCGAAATTGCCAAGCCTGCTACAGTCACCCAGTACGAAAAAATTCCACTAGAGAAGCTGGTAGGAACGATTGTCGTCGATCGAACATTTGATGTGTTAATGTTGTTAATCGTTACAGGAATCACCTTTCTAACCCAATTTACTTATTTGTATAATTTTTTGTTTGGAGAAGCACAACCCGAAGTCGTTTGCTTACATCCAATCGTAGAGCAAACAGACGCTTTTGTGATTCCCTGGTTGTTGTTGTTTCAAATCGGTGTTGTTCTAGGCCTTGTAGTGGTCGCTGTTGTTGCGCTGCGTTGGAAAGCCATCAAAGAAACAGCACTGGCACAGAAAGTACTTAACTTAATCAAAAGCTTTGGTACAGGCGTACAGACGGTTTTTAAGCTCAAACGACCAGGTTTATTTGTGGTACACACCTTGGTTATTTGGATCATGTACTACTTGATGATGTATTTGTGCTTTTTTGCTTACGCGCCTACCGAGCGTTTATCGCCAATGGCCGCTTTGCTGGCGTTTACGTTTGGTACGTTTGGTATGGTTATTCCATCTCCAGGGGGAATGGGAACCTATCAAGTAGCCGTAACGGCCGCGCTAGTAGTCTATGGCGTGGCGGAATCTGATGCATTTGCTTTCTCCAATATTATGTTTTTTACCATTACCTTGTTTGGCAACCTGTTCTTTGGGTTATTAGCTTACTTGGTATTGCCGATTTATAATAAAGGTTATGAACCCACACTTCCAACAGATCGCTCATAAAATTCAATCTTGGGACGAAGCGCAACATTCCGTACAAGTTTGGAAAGTTGCAGAAGAGCCAACGGTGTTTACCAATGGTTGTTTTGATTTGCTGCACTATGGACACGTACATTATTTGGCCGAAGCAGCTTCCTTAGGCCGGCATCTTATTGTTGGTCTCAATAGTGGTGCTTCCGTCCAGCGTTTGAAGGGCCAGCACCGCCCTATCAAAGACGATATGAGTCGTTTATACATCTTGGCTGCCCTAGAAATGGTAGACTTGGTGGTTGCCTTTGAAGAAGACACGCCCTTGCGCCTGATAGAACATATACAGCCCGATATTCTGGTAAAAGGCGGCGACTGGGCTACCAAAGATATTGTCGGTAGTGCCTTTGTTTTGGAGAACGGAGGCCAAGTACACAGTCTAGAATTCATCGAAGGCTATTCCACCACCAACATCGAGCAAAAAGTTTTGCAAGGCTTGCGCTAAGGTCACTTTTCTTTTTTTTCATAAGTAGACTTGTTACTCCTTTTCTGTAGAATTGGAGAACTTTGGTGGTGGGCCTAACCTAGGCTACTCCTTTAGCCCTACGTTCAGCTACGTGCATAGTACTGGTTTGAAGTACACTTGATTTTATCCCTTTAAAGTGTTATCCCTCTTGGATTAAGCTCAGCAAGTCAATCAACTGTTTTGCACAGCAAGAACCCACCCCACTGCGTCTAAACCTATTGTTGTTCTATGCCGATTTTGGGTATTATCAGCGCACGGGATATTCGTTGTCAGGCTTGTCTTATAGAAAAAAGCAAAACCGAGCAATTCTAAATTTCGTTTAGAAAAGACTCGGCTTTTGCGTTCTAATAGTGCAGGTGTTAAACTCTTTATACAGGGGGCATTTATATAATCATACCTGCGCCTACTGTTTCGTTGGTACTCTCGTCGACAAAAATCAACGCGCCTGTAATACGGTTTTTGCGGTAGGGATCTACAAACAACGGTTTGGTCGTCCGCAACACAACGCGTGCAATGTCGTTCATACCAATGTTCTTATCTTCTTCGTTGCGATTGAGCGTGTTGATATTCAACTTGTAGCGAATATCTTTAACGATACAACGCACTTCTTTGGTAGTATGCAGCACGGTGTATTTGCCGCGCAATTTAAGTGGATTGCTGTTAAACCAACAGACCATCACCTCCAAATCTTGAGTTACACGTGCTTGGTTGTTCTCTCGAACAATCATATCCCCTCTACTGATATCAATATCATCTTCCAATAACAACGTAACCGACATTGGTGGATAAGCCTTGTCAATCTCTCCATCGAAAGTGTCAATTTTAGCAATCTTAGAAGTAAAACCCGATGGGTGTACACTTACTTTATCTCCTTTTTTGAAAATGCCACCCGCTACACGTCCTGCATAGCCGCGATAGTCGTGGTATTCGTCTGTATGTGGGCGAATAACCGTCTGTACAGGAAAGCGGCAATCAATAAAGTTGTGATCACTGGCAATATGCACATTTTCTAAGGTGTACAGCAGCGTAGAACCACCATACCACGGCATATTCTCGGACTTATTCACCACATTATCGCCTACCAGTGCTGAAATAGGAATAAAATCAACGTCATTAATGGCCAACTTAGAAGCAAACTTACCAAATTCTTCCTTAATATCTTCGTAAACATCCTCCTCATAATCCACCAAATCCATTTTATTTACACAAACAATCAAGTGGGGAATCTGCAAAAGCGAAGCGATAAAGGAGTGGCGGCGGGTTTGTTCGACGACGCCATTGCGTGCATCTACCAAGATCAAAGCCGCATTGGCTGTAGAGGCACCCGTCACCATGTTGCGGGTGTATTGGACGTGGCCTGGGGTATCGGCAATGATAAATTTGCGCTTGGGCGTGGCAAAATAGCGATAAGCCACATCAATAGTAATGCCCTGTTCGCGTTCTGCTTTGAGGCCATCGGTGAACAAGGCCAAATTAACGCCCTCTTCTCCACGGCGCTCGCTCGTTTCTTTGATGAGGTCGTATTGGTCTTGAAAAATAGCTTTACTATCGTATAACAAACGGCCAATCAAGGTGCTTTTACCATCGTCTACGCTACCCGCAGTCGTGAAACGCAGCAATTCCGTTTTTTTATTCTTTTTCTTTTTGGTATTTTGTTGTGTCATAATCTACTATCTGATGTTCAGTGCTGTACAAGTACCGAAACGTCTATTTTTAAATGGATGAAAAAAGAGGGCTTAGAAATAACCGTGTTTTTTGCGGTCTTCCATAGCCGTTTCTGAGCGCTTGTCGTCAGAGCGGCCACCGCGTTCGGTTACGCGTGTAGAAGCAACTTCAGCCACTACTTTTTCTAAAGTATCTGCTTCTGAATACACGGCGCCTGTACAGGTCGCATCACCGATAGTACGGAAACGGATCATGCGTTTTTCTACCGAAGCTTTTTCCTCTTCACGCATGTTGATAAATTCAGAATTGGCCAACACAACACCGTTGCGCTCAAAGCACTCGCGCTCTGCGGCAAGGTACAAACTCGGCAATTCTACTCCTTCTTTGGCGAGGTACTGCCAGACATCTAGTTCTGTCCAGTTGCTAATTGGAAAAATGCGAAAATGCTCTCCAAAATGCTTTTTACCATTAAAAATATTCCACAATTCAGGGCGCTGGTTCTTAGGATCCCATTGGCCAAATTCATCTCGGTGAGAAAAGAACCGCTCTTTTGCACGGGCTTTTTCCTCGTCGCGACGAGCACCGCCCATAGCAGCGTCAAACTGGCCTTTCTCTAGTTCGTTCAGCAAAACGGCTGTTTGCAAGCCGTTGAGACTTGCATTGTACCCTTTTTCCTCGGTCACCATACCAGAGTCAATAGCATTTTGCACAGAGCCTACGATGAGTTTTACACCTAGACGCGCTATCAATTTGTCGCGAAATGCAATGGTTTCTGGAAAATTATGCCCTGTATCTACGTGCAACAAAGGAAAGGGAATATTGGCTGGATAAAAGGCTTTCTGTGCCAAGTAAGTCATCAAAATAGAATCCTTTCCACCCGAAAACATAAGGACAGGCTTCTCAAATTGAGCCGCTACCTCACGAATGACGAAGATAGATTCTGCTTCCAACTCTTTCAAGTGGCTTAAATGGTGGTACATATAGTGAAAATTATACGAGATAGCTGCAAGGCTTTTCCTTAATCAGCTTTAGCTAGCTCTAGTTGTTAATAGAATGGTCGCCACGCGGGCGTATATGATAGTGTATGATTGCTTTTTAAGAATTACCGCTTGAAGGTAATAATAGGCAACAAATAATCAAAAATAACAGCTACAGACTCTTCAATACTTTGGTCGGCAGTTTGCACTTCTAAGGATGGATGAGTTGGCGCCTCATAAGGAGCATCAATACCTGTAAATTGTGTAATTTCTCCTGCTCTAGCTTTTTTGTACAAACCCTTCACATCGCGTGCTTCACAAATTTCTAAAGGCGTATTGATGTACACTTCAATAAAATTATCCGCTCCTATAATGGTCTTAGCCATTTGGCGACTCTCAACCGTAGGACTGATAAAAGAATTGATAGTGATGATGCCGCTGTTGGTGTAAAGTTGAGCAATTTCAGCAATGCGGCGGATGTTCTCCCTGCGCGCTTTAGCAGAAAACCCTAAATCACTGTTGATGCCCGAACGGATGTTATCACCATCCAATGCCTGTGCAAAAAAGCCTTCGTTGTACAAACGACGCTCCAAATGTTGCGCAATAGTGCTTTTGCCAGAACCCGATAAACCAGTTAACCAAAGGGCGCGACTGTTTTGTTGCAAAAAAGTTTCCCGATCCGCTCGTTGTAACAAACGGTCATGAATGGGGTGAATGTTTGTACCCATAGTTTTATATTCGTGCAGTGTTCCAAGTAGCCTCTAATCCCTTAGAGCAAAATAGTTTCAAAACTAACAACTGCAACAATAGCGCCCCCAAATGGTTGTTCGGAAGCTTAAAAATGCCCTAAATAGGCTTGATTAGTTAATATCTACGCTAATTATACGGTCACCTATGTGCAAATTGTGCACAACGTCCATCCCTCTAACTACTTTTGCAAAAATAGTATAGTTGCCGTCTAAGTGGGGCGTGGGAGAATGGGTGATGAAAAATTGAGCGCTCTCTGTATCTTTTCCCGCTGAGGCCATTCCAACCCAACCCTCCTCGTGGTAGTTGTAATCTTGATGAAACTCAGAGGCTACCGTGATGTTAAAACTGCTCCAACCATCTCCCCTAGAACAACCACCCTGCGCCACAAAGTTGGGAACAACCCGATGAAAAAATTTATTGTCGTAATACTTTGCTTTTGCTAATTGTACAAATTGAGTCACCGTAGCAGGAGCCGCCTCAGGTTGCAACTCCAATACAATAGAACCCTTGTTGGTCTGCATGGTAATGGTCGGTTTGTCTTTCAACACACGAATAAGAGGCCAGTCGATTTCTGTGAAAGCGGTCGAGCGGGCGCGCGGCGTCGGTTTGTTGCCCTGCAAGTAGTCAATGGCCTTTTGAAGCCCCAAATAAGTTTCTAAATTACTAGGTAGCGACAAACGCCCCTGGGCAGTTTTGAGGAACGTAACATCGGGAAAAACTTCTTTAAAACTCAATTCTTCTGTAGTAATAAAATCAGCGGCAATCGCTTGCATAGCAGGGTCGCCTTCCTCTATAGCGCGTTGAATCAATGCGTTGATTTCATTGGTTACACGCACTCTAGACAGACCGAGTTCTTTGCTGTAATTTTCTGAACCGCGCAAAGTTACCAAACCTACCATTCCGCTAGAGCGAATGATTTCTGGGATTTTAATGCTATCGGCCGCAGGAAAAATTTCTTCTGCCAGAAAACGATAATTCCAAGCGTAATTGCCCAATTGCTGCAACAAGATTCCTTTTTCATACAGATTGTCGGAGGTGCGGTATAGGTTGATGATTTTATTGCTGAAAAAACTTTTGGTTTTGGTTTTAAAGTAAGATAAATTGCGCAAAGCAGCCCCCAACAACGTGGCGCGCACCTGCCAATTGGGATGGTTGAGCCCCCGTTCGTAGTATTTACCTGCATCGACGTCGGTTCCATTGTACAGCAAGTACTCTGCTGCCACGATCCGCACATGTAAATTACTGTCGCGCAATGCTGTAAATGCTAAAGTTTTGACAGAATCGTAAGCAAAATGTTGCAAACCGCGCATCAAATTACAACGCACACGGTAATCTTCTTCTTGTACATACTGTTTTTTGAGGGTTTGCAATGCCCGCCCTGTTTTGCTTTTCGCCAATGCTCGAACCAGCGCCATGCGGGTGTTGGGATTGTTTTCTTCTGCAATGTTGTTGATCAACACATTCTCATAACCACTCAAATCTAAG
Source organism: uncultured Aureispira sp. (assembly GCA_964449615.1). Lineage (GTDB taxonomy): Bacteria > Bacteroidota > Bacteroidia > Chitinophagales > Saprospiraceae > Aureispira. The sequence goes on along the minus strand of CAYUZF010000003.1, from coordinate 1,896 downwards.
TCTTTGGTTCTAGCCAAGTACTGTGCGGCCATAAACCGCGCTTTGGCCGACACTAAGGAATTGGCCATAAAGTCATTCATGATTTTAGTCGTCCCTTCTCGATGCACCAATCCACGCAGGGCAAAACGGTAAATAGCAGCGGCTTGGCCTTCTAGCAAAATACTGTCTTGTAGTGGATAGGGTCGGGTTACAGACATGTATTTTAGATGCTCTTCTGTACCACAACGACCAATAGCCTCCAGAATACTCGCTTGCACCATTCTAGAAGTATCGGTGCCAAAGGCATCTGCCAATGGTCCCGAAGCTGCTCGGTTGCCTGTTTGCCCCAATGCCCAAGCCGCTGCCGCACGCACTTCTTCGTAGTCGTCTTTTAGTAAGTTGACTAAGTTGTCGATGACCACTGTGTCTTGAACCGAACCGAAGGCCATCGCTGCTAGGTAGCGGTGGGTAGGATTGTCTACCGCAAGATAAGACAACAGGGCTTTGGAATCGCGTTTGTTTTGAAAGTTGTAAATTTGCTGAATTACAGCGTCTTCCAAATCTACTTCAATCGCGCTTTTCACCGCATTGGTATTCTTTTTACAAGCCGCTGTTACCAACAACAAGAGAGTCAACGACATTAAAGATTTTATAGACATTTGTTTAAAATTATCGGTCAGGCCTGGATGGGGGCAGGCATTAAAAGCGCAAAATAACAAAAAGCTAAGGTGCAATAGCTATTGCACCTTAGCTTTTTTAGTTTAGAACTATCTGCCTTGTTTGAGGTAGTCGTACTATCTTTTTTCAGCAACCGTTTCGGTTCAAAAACAACCCCCTAAGTTTTTCTAGGTTTTTTCTTAGCCGCAGGAAACAGTACGTTGTTCAGAATCAACCGATAACCTGCCGATTGTTTGTGCAGTTCCAAGTCGGTAGCAGGATCGTGTACATAATGTCTGTAATCTTCTGGGTCGTGACCGCCGTAAAAGCTCCAAAAACCCTTTCCCCCAAAATCAATACATTGGACTTAATGACGCCCTTTCTAAAAGCGGTTGTCTGACCCATGAACCCCTTGATCGTACGCGTGTGGGATTGTGTCAACATGGAGGGAACGGGATCCCATTTTGCCGAAAAATCAAACAACGTAAAGTAATCTACTTCGTCCTTCACCCGTCTTGGCGGAGAAGTTAGAGGCGAGGCATCAATGGTAGAAAACTCGTATTTAAGCGGATCACGCACCAGTTGAAAATCCTTGAACGCAAACGTATTGCTAAAATCCAACTTGCTTTGAGCCTGTGGATCAGGAGCATCGCCATCGTACATGTGGTCACAAATATCTACCCCATCAGCGGCCAGCGCCAAATCATAAGTGTCAGTAGCCGAACACATCGCAAACATAAAGCCCCCACCCGCTACAAACTCACGAATTTTTTTCACGACGGCCAATTTCAAATGAGAAACTTTTTTGTAACCGTGCTTTTCAGCCAATTGGTTCATGCCCTGTACATGGTCTTTGTACCAACGCTGGTTGCTATAACTGGCAAAGAATTTTCCAAACTGCCCAGTAAAATCCTCGTGGTGCAGGTGTACCCAGTCGTATTCGTTGAGCTTACCCTCCAGCACTTCATCGTCGTAGACAAAATCGTAGGGAATCTCAGCATAAGTCAGCACAAGAGTTACAGCATCGTCCCAGGGTTGCACTTCTTGGCCGCGCACGTTCACGGTAGGACTGTACACCGCAATTTTAGGAGCGACTTCTAATTTCATCGCTTCCATATTGACCTGCGGGTCATTGATTTCATTGAGAATGCTGTTGAAAGAGGCGGTTGGAATTACTTTGTAAGTAACGCCCCGACGGATACACTCCTTTTTAAAAACATCGTTGTACTGAAAGGCAAAACTTCCTCCTTGATAGTTGAG
>CAYUZF010000002.1:78326-83485 GCA_964449615.1 uncultured Aureispira sp. | reverse complement strand
TGGTCACACAGGCAACAGGTCCAAATATTTCCTCTTGGAAAACCCGCATTTTGTTGTTGCCTTTTAGTAGCGTCGGCTGTATGTAATACCCTTGTTCCAAGCCCGTATTTACTGCTGCTTTACCACCCGTCAATACTTCGCAACCCTCTTCTTTTCCGATGTTGATGTACTGCAAAATTTTCTCGTATTGATCGTTGGAAGCCTGTGCGCCCATCATCGTATTGGGGTCTAAGGGATGTCCTAATTTAATGGCTTCTGTGCGTTCTATGACCCGTTCTATAAAGGCGTCGTAAATACTTTCCTGAATAAGAATGCGAGACGGACAGGTACAGACTTCCCCTTGATTGAGGGCAAACATCACGGCGCCTTCTATACATTTGTCAAAAAAAGCATCGTCGGCATCCATAATGCTTTCAAAGAAAATATTGGGAGATTTGCCGCCCAGCTCTAGGGTGACAGGAATGATGTTTTTGGAGGCGTATTGCATAATCAATTGGCCTGTAGTGGTTTCCCCTGTAAAGGCGATTTTGTTGATGCGCGGATTGGAAGCCAGGGGTTTTCCAGCCTCTAAACCGAAGCCATTCACAATATTTAGCACACCAGGAGGTAAAATACCGTCTATGAGTTCGGCCAAAATTAAAATTCCTACAGGCGTTTGTTCGGCGGGTTTGAGTACCACGCAGTTGCCTGCCGCTAGGGCGGGGGCAATTTTCCAAGCCGCCATTAAAATTGGAAAATTCCAGGGAATAATTTGACCAACCACACCCAGCGGTTCAGGGACGTTCATAGAAACCGTAGAGCTATCCAGCTCACTCACACTGCCTTCCTCCGAGCGGATCACCCCTGCAAAATAGCGAAAATGGTCTACTGCAAGGGGCATGTCGGCAGCTCTAGTTTCGCGGAGGGCTTTGCCGTTGTCCCAAGTTTCTGCGCGGGCCAATGCCTCTAGGTTTTCCTCCATCACATCGGCGATTTTCAAAAGCAGGTTGCTGCGCTCTGTTGCCGAGGAATTGTTCCAAGCTGGCGCCGCTTCCCAAGCAGCGTCTAAAGCCAATTCAATATCTTCTGCCGTAGAACGGGCAATTTTGGTGAAGGCGTGGCCATCTACGGGAGAAATATTATCAAAGTATTGTCCTTTTACAGGAGCTGTCCATTTACCTCCAATATAATTGTCGTATTGATTCTTAAAAGTCGGGCGCTCCACAACAGCGCTGGGGGTGGTTATTACATCGCTCATACTACTATATTTTTGTGTAAATAATGATTATTCTGAATTAGGAGTTTTATTTAGTTCTAAATTCTGAGTTTTACTCCTAAAGCAAAATTAAAAGATAGTTTTGGGCTAAAATTGTCTTATTCTATTAAAAAAGTGAACAATCCTTGCAATAGAAGGATTTTTACCGAACAAATCAACATCAATTGCCAGCTCGTTTGGCCGTTTCCGCGATTATTGTTATTATATAATAGTAATAACAAAAGCCTTCACGCTCTGCGCGTTAGAGATGGAACGGCGCTTGAAACAGGAAGTAACATGGAAGCAATAGAAAAAAGGCTCGAACAGAGAAAACTAAGTACGTTGGTCGAAAACCAAACATCCTATGCGTTGCAGCACGCAGAGATGCACGTTTTTGAAACGCACCAGCAAGCCGCGCAGGTGGCGTTGACGTTTGAGGCGCCTGTGTTGGCGTACATGTTGGAAGGAAAAAAAGTCATGCACCTACAGCAGAAAAATGCCTTTGATTTTTTGCCTGGCGAGTCGCTGCTGCTTCCACCCAAAGAAGCCATGTGCATTGACTTTCCAGAAGCAAAATTGGATTGCCCAACCCGCTGTTTGGCTCTGGCTATTTCTGAGGAAAAGATAAAGGAAACGGTTAATTTTTTAAATGAGCACCGCAGCAAGGCAGACAACGAATGGGAATTTGTCAACTATAATTTTCATTTTACCAACAACATTGCCATTCAGCAAATCGTTTACCGCCTTCTCTACCTGTTTACGGAAAACCATGCTTCTAAGGATATGTTTGCAGATTTTATGCTGCAGGAGTTGCTGGTTCGTATTTTGCAAGCAGAAAACCAAAAAATATACACCGAACAAGCCTTCGCCCTCGGCAGCAACCACCGCTTGGCATATATTGTTAATTATATCCGTAAAAATTTAAATAAAGAGTTAAGCATCAAGGAGCTGAGTGATAAAGTCTACATGAGCGAATCCAACTTTCACCGCGTTTTTAAAAATGAGTTGAACAGCTCGCCCATTAATTTTATCAACAACGAACGCATCAAATTGGCCAAAAGCCTGTTGCAAAACCCCCACAAAAAAATTAAGGATGTCTATTGGGAGTGCGGCTTCAAAAGTCTGTCTTATTTTATTCGGTTGTTCAAACGCCAAGAGCAGTTTTCTCCCAAAGAGTACCAACTCAAAATCAAACAGCAGAAAGGCTTTTTGTGCTAAAAGGGTTAGTGTGCCTACTTAAGTAGGCTTTTGTTAGCTGTTCAAATTTCTATTCGTGCCTGTTGGAGGGCTATATTTATTAGTTGTCGTAGTTTTGCATGGGGGCCTGTGGTGCGCTCCTACGGCAACCACTTGCTTTTGCGATAACTGATGGTAAATTCTAGGATCAACAGCAACAGGGCTACGGCAACAAAATATTGGTAATACGTTTCGTAGACGTCAAATTCTTGCTGTTCAAAGCTGGAGCGCTCCAATTTGGACAATTCCTTGACCAACCGCGCAATGACCAAATCGCTTTTTTGATTGGCTTTGTAAAATTTACCGCCACCTTTTTGAGCGATTTGTTGCAACAGCGGGGTATTCATTTTGCTTTGTACGATGTTGTTTTGCTCGTCGCGTTGAAATTGAGCGTAGCGGCTGTCCTGTAGTGGAATGGGCGCGCCAGCTTCGGTGCCAATACCTACCACAAACGTGGTTACGCCTTGTTCCTTAGCTGTTTGAGCCGCTTGGGGGGCTTGCGTTTCGTGGTTTTCTCCATCGGTAATAATAATAATAGCGCGTTGTTTCTCTTGATTTTCTTTAGCACTAATATCCAGCACTTGGTTGATGGCCAATTCAATGGCGGTTCCCTGACTGACGTCTAATTTAGGACTGGCAATTTGTATAAAAGAGGTTGCTGCGGCATAATCCGTCGTCAACGGCATTTGCAAATAGGGGTAGCCTGCAAAGACAATCAGCCCCACCCGATCGCCCCGCAATTCGTTGACCAATTTTTGTGCAAACTGACGGGCGCGTTCCATACGGTCGGGTTTGACGTCGCGCGCCCACATGCTGCGGGAGATATCCAAAGCGATGTAAACATCAATGCCTTCGCGTTCTACCGATTGGGTTGTATTGCCCATTCTGGGATTGGCCATTGCCAACACTAAGAAAACAAAAGCCAACAGCAACAAGCCAAATTTGAAAGGGCGTTTGTAAGTAGAAATATCGGGTGCCAAGCGTTCCAGCCCCAGCAAATCCCCAAAATGCGCCCGCAATTGCCGTGTTTGCCAAAGCGCTCCCACAAACAAGCCGATGGCTACAGGAACGAGCAACAGCAAGTAAAAATAGGTAGTATTTTCGAAATGAAACATAGCGTACAGCTTAGACGATGGTTTTAAAAATAGTATTGGCCAAAACCAATTGCAGAAAAACTAAGACCAAAGCAGAGAGCACAAAATAATGAAACTGTTCGGTGTAGTTGCGAATCGTCGTTGTCTCTATTTTAGAGCGTTCCAGTTGGTCGATTTCGTTGTAAATGGCTTTCAACTCCTCCAAATCTTTGGCTCTAAAGTATTGCCCTCCCGTTTCCTCTGCAATTCGAGTCAGCAGCCGTTCATCAATAGTCACCCGCATCCAGCGATAGGTATAGCTGCCGTCTGGCATAATGCCGCTTGGCGTACGCGCTTGTCCCTGGCTTCCCACACCAATGGTATAGACTTTTACGCCTACTTCCTTGGCCAAACGAATGGCGGCAGGCGAGCGGAGATACCCTTCATTTTCTACCCCATCCGTGAGTAGAATTACAATTTTAGATTTGGCATCGCTGTCTTCCAAACGCTTGACGGCAGTAGCCAAGCCCATTCCAATTGCTGTTCCATTTTTGAGCAAGCCCTCTTGTACATTGCCCAAAAAGCTTTTGAGCACTTGGTGGTCGGTCGTCAACGGACATTGTGTAAAACTCTCTCCAGCAAACACCACCAACCCTATGCGGTCATAAGGGCGTTGATCTACAAAATCTTGCGCTACTTCTTTAGAAACGGCTAATCGGCTGGGTTCAAAATCTCTGGAGAGCATGGAAACAGAAACATCCATAGAGATAATGATGTCAATCCCCTCCACTTCTACATTTTCCTTGACCAATACGAGTCGTGGCCGCGCCAATGCAACGATCAAACAAGCAATGGCCAGCAGCTGCAACACCTGTATCATAGGCCGCAGCTTCACCCGCCAACTGTCTTCTTCTGCCGAAAAGCCCGCCGTAGAAGACAGACGCAATTTAGCGTAGTAGTGGCGGTGTTTTTTATAATAATAATACCCCAACAGCGGCAGCAACAACAGCAGCAAGAGCAAATAAGGTTGCGCAAATTCTAATCCTTGAACAATCATTATCAAACAGATTTAGAGGAACGAGCGGTGAGTTTTTCTAGGGCTTCGGCTTCTGCCAAACGCGCTCGCACCAGCTGCACCAAATCGCGAATCAAGGCCGCTGCTTTTTCGTTGGCAATGGGAAGGGGAGAAGCTTTGGCGTATTTTATAAGGTCGGCTTGTGCCAATACCGTGCTCAATTCTTGATGCAGCGCCGACCCTTGAAAATAAGGGTGTTGTTTTAGACGAGGAAGGAAATAGCTGGTTGGTTGTTCCAACGCTTCGACTTTAAAACGAACGTGCAAATACTGACGCAGCAACATAGAAATAGCCGTGTGGTACGCCACAAAATTACGCTGTTCCAAATAATTTTGTGCTTCTAAGCGCTCCAATTGTTCCAGCGCCCAATCCTCGGGTGTTTGTCGGTTGCGGCGCTCCAATAGGCGGTTTTTATATTGTACCAATAAATAAAAAGCTGTAAATGCTAAGGCCAAAAATAACAGCACCAAGACCACAGGGTTCATAAGCACGCGGTAGAGGTAGTCCCAAAAATTTAAGTCTTCTGCTATAATGGTTTTAA
>CAYUZF010000002.1:69941-78244 GCA_964449615.1 uncultured Aureispira sp. | reverse complement strand
TCGCCCGTCACACGCGGAGCCGTTGCCGTAAATACGAAGGGGGGCGAGCGCAACTCGTAAACACTATCTTGGTAGTTGTAACTAAACCCCAACGTTGGTAAGGTGTGTTGGCCTGGCTCCCAAGCCGTCAAGGTCAGCGGATATTCGTAGGTATCGTTAACCGTTCCCTTCGTGAATTTTTGTTCGCCTACTTCCAGCAATTCTACGACTTCTTCATCTGCCACAATCGCCTCCAAATTGGGAAAAACAACCACCGCACTCTGGGGGACGTTGACGACAATTCGAACCCCTAGTGGGTCGCCAATGAGCAGGGTGGTACTATCTGCCAAGACGGTTGCTTGCGCCTGCGCACCCAAGGTAGCCAACGGGCAGACCAGCCATAAAAAGTACCCAAAATAACGTAGTAACATCTAAGAGCGGCGTTCTTTAAAAAATTTGATTAATGGCGTTAGATAAGGTTGCTTTGTATTAATACTCAATACGTCCGCATTGTTGCGCAAAAAGGTAGTTTTAAAATAATGTAAATTGTGTTGATAATGATACTCGTATGCTTTGCGCAAGGAGTTAGACGAGGTATCAATCCAGCGCGTTTGTCCAGTCTCGGCATCCACTACAGGCAACAAGCCTACATCGGGCAAGCGCTCCTCCAACGGATCGTAGAGATGCAGCCCAATAACATCGTGGCGGTTGGCAGCCAAACGAATGGCTTTCTCATAGTCTTGCGTCATAAAATCCGACAATACAAAAGCCGTACAGCGTTTGTCGATGATGTTGGTCAAGTATTTCAACGGCTCGTTGAGATTGGTGGTGACCTGCTGCGGCTCCAAATATAGCATGTCCCGCAAGATGCGCAAAATATGTGGTTTGCCTTTCTTGGGGGGCACAAATTTTTTTACGTTGTCTGCAAAGAAAATAGCGCCTACTTTGTCGTTGTTGACACTCGCCGAAAATGCCAGTGTAGCGGCAAGTTCTGTGGCAATTTCTAATTTGTATTGCTGGCTGCTGCCAAAATAAGCGGAGCCGCTCACATCAATCAACAGCATAAACGTCAGCTCCCGCTCTTCTTCAAAAATCTTTACATGCGGTTCGTTGGTGCGTGCCGTTACATTCCAATCGATGTTGCGCACATCGTCGCCATACTGGTAAGGACGCACCTCGCTAAACGACATCCCCCGCCCCTTGAAACGCGTTTTGTAGTTGCCCGAAAACACTTGGTTGGACAAACCTCGCGTTTTCAGCTCAATACGCCGTACTTTTTTAAGTAACTCCGTAATGTTCATGTTGCTGTAAATTTTACCAGTCGCGGTTACTAATCATTTCCTCCGCATCGGCCTCGTAGCCATAAAATAAACTAATCATCACCATATCTTCTGCAATGGCTTCGCGCGCACCTGTCTCAATTTCACTACCTGCGGCCTGGAATTCCTCGTCCAATTGATTGAACTGCTCCGTAGTGGCCCGCGTCAACACATAAAAAGCCTCCAAATTGGCAGGCTGCTGCGCTTCAATGGCCGCACACAAGTGTAACAACAAATCTTTGCCTTTGTCTACCAGATGATCTGGAAAATAAGAATCGGTATATAAATCGGCCAAAAAAGCGTGTTTCTGGGCTAGTTCGTTGGTAAGGTTTGATATGGACATGTTGTTTTGGTTGTTTTGGAAAATGGTGTGGGTTAATTATTACATTCTAATATAGTCATTAAAAAATAATCATCGCTCTCTTGTTCAAGTTCGTTTAGTTCGCAGGCCGTAATTAACGTTGCAATACCCTGCTCATAGCCCAAATGGCTCGCTAAAAAGCTTGTAATTGTACTGTGCAAAGAAAACAGCACTCTTTGTTTATCAAAATCTAAAGCAATATTTCTATGAAAATAGCTTATCAATAAGGTAGATGAGCGCTGTAAAAGCGCTTGTCGCTTACTTTCTGGCAACTGCTTTATGGATTGATACAGCTGTTCTTTTAACGCCTCTGTCAGTTCTAGTTCAGTATTTAGGTAGTATTTCTTCTGTGTAAAAGCAATAGCAGTCTTTATCTGACTAGTGTTTTTATTAGTCGTACTCGTATCGGTGTGGTGCAGATGCGTTACTGGATTGCTTAATTGTTGTTCTTGTGGTTGGCAACTCAATAGGATGACCATTATAGATGCGTACAAAATGCGGCTGTCGTGTTTCATAACTATTGTACCGTAATTTTTACATAGCGATAGGAGTTGTCCGTATATTCACCCTCTGCAATAATAGAATATAAAAAGGCAGGTTTTCCTTCTAGATCAACTCCAATTTTTGGAGCTAATACTTTTAAGGTTTCTTTTGCTCTTTCTTCTGCAAGTCGATCGTTGTATCGGGTAGTTCCAGAGGGAGTAGTATAACCTTGTATGATTAATTTAGCCTCTTTATTTCTCAGTTTTTTTTTCAACATAGGAGATAATTCATACCACCATTTCATACACACCTCCCGCTGATCACTACTCAAAACAGCCTGATTCTCTTTCTCAAAAATCAATTCCTGCTCCGCCGATGCGGCAGGTTGTTGAACGGGCTTTTCTTCCCGCTTGGGCTGTAACTTCAGAGAGAAGGTTTTTATTAATTCTTCTTTGCCTTTGATGCTATTGGATAACCATTTTTTGATATTGGGTGGAAACAAGGATAAATTATTGACTACTGTGCCCCAGTAATAGAGAGGCGGTCGGCATTGTCTAGTGCCACTTCAATTGGGCGCGTATGGAAGAGCAAATTAGCGTTACCAATTTCCTCTTCTGCTATCTTAAATACTGTATCCTTGTAAAGGTTGACAATGCCCTGTGCATCTACCTCAAAAGAAGCAGTAATTTTATAATTTTTCAAGGAAGAAGAGGCATCGCCCTTCCAAGAATGAATACCCATTTGGGTGTTTTTTTGTTCATACCGCCAGTTAGAAAATAGGGTGATGTGGCCCTTGCTATTGGGAACTACAGCTAGGGATTCTACATTTTATTCATTGATGGCGAAGGGTATAGGCTCCCAGTTGTTGTCGTAAGTCAAAAAAACGACGTTGTAAACCACTAGGTAACAATTCTCAATAATTTCAATTGTAGTGGGTAAATAGTCAGGCCAAGTTTCTTGTACCAACGTTGTTAGTTCTTCTGGAGAATACGTATGTGCTTGTTCCAGTTGTTTAGTGACGGCTTTTGTAGAGATAGGCGTGGAGGAAAGTAAGGCTACTAATTCTTTTCTAGTGCGCCGTTGAAGGTCGGAGATTGTTGCAGTACGCCGCTTTAGCAAGGGAGACTGTAGATCAGCAGGGATTTTCTTAAAAGCTAGGAGATAAACCCACATAGATTTTTCTAACTCAACCAAGTGCTGTAATAGTGCTTTGCTTACGTTCATGTTTTTTATATTTAGCTATGTAATTATAATAGTAGCTGCTGTTGTTGCATTCCAGTCAAACAGCTCCTAAATACATTAACACAGGTTGAAATATAAAAAAACCACGCTCTTGCTCAAACTAAATGCTTAAATTACAAAACTCCCGCGCCCCACAAAAACAAACCCGCTGCCCCTGCCAGCGCAGAAACAGCGGGTTTACAAAACCTCAAAAAATTTGATGCGTAGCAGAGGAAGGGTAGATGTTAAATAACTAGAATAGTTTATTCTTAAAACAAAAAATAAACAAGTACTACATTAGCTATTGCCACACCAACAAAAGGCAATAAAGAGGGTTCAGCCAATTCTGAAATTTGTAAATCCAGCGATTCAAAGAAACTTTCCATCGACTTGCGCTTAACTTCCTCTTTTTCTGCTCCCGATTGGCGCTGTGCGCGTACAATCTTTACAATATCTTTGCCTGTAAAGAAGATTTGCACATACGCCCGCAAAAAATCAGGCAAACGCTCCAAAAAGTGCTTCTGGCGTTTCTCCACCTCTTCTACAATGCGCGATTCGTTCATAGGTGCCGCCGAATCGGGATTTTCTACCAAATAAAAATCCAGCGTTCTACCAAACAACTTGGCAACCAGCGGCCGCAACACTTCGCGGTAAGCCTCCCAGATGACCACGCTTTTGGCATAAGAAATAGCAAAGAAAATATAAAGAGCAGGAAAAGCCGCCAAAAGAAGAACCAAGCCGCCGATGTACTGCCACCAAACTACCGCCCCCAAACCTTTAAAGGCAAAAATAAGCGCCATAACAAAGTTGACGACAAAGCCCGCTCCGATCATTACAACGATGAGAACGGAAGAAAGGGCTTTTTTGAGCAATTGCTTAGGTCTGTTCATTTTATCCAACTGATCGATTTCAGTAGCTATTTGGTCTATGGGTTCTGGGTTCATGATTTTACGTTTTTATACAGATTGATCACATCGACGTATTGGTCATTGGTTAGTTTGATTTCTCGCACCCCGCGGCCCTCTTCTACAAAACCCAAGCTCTTGTACAAGTGTAGGCCGTTGTGGTTGGTCGCAAACGCGGTTAGTTTTATTTTTTCAAGGAGGGGATGAGCCGTTGCCCAGTGCAACATGACTTGAATCATACGGCGGCCAATGCCTCTGTTTTGATAACTGGGGGCTACGCCCATGTTAAATTCGCCCGTATGGGCAATGCGCTGGCGGTGGCCGTTGGCAAAATCTAGGGTACCGACCAAACGCCCGTCCATTTCGGCTACCAACAGTAGATACCCAGGAGCGCGTTGGTAATGTTGGATGCGCAACAACTGGCCGTTGAGCGAGTCCAATTGGTCGAACTCCTCCAAAGAGGTGAGGACGGTATCAGCAGTGCCGTATATGGCCCGCACCAAACCAGTGAGTTCAAAAGCGTCCTGAACCGTGGCTTCCCGCACCAATACGGTGTCGTTATTTTTTAGAACAAATAATTCTCGCATAGGTGGAGGTTAGGGAATAACAACGGTATTTAGTATTTTTTCTATGATGTTTTCGGTAGAAATATTTTCGGCCTGTGCTTCGTAGGTCAAGCCAATGCGGTGGCGCAACACGTCTTCGGCAATGGCGCGAATGTCTTCGGGGATGACAAAGCCCCGCTTGTGCAAATAGGCATGTGCTTTGGCTGCCAAAGCCATATTAATACTCGCCCTAGGAGAGCCGCCAAAAGACAGCAGGGGCGCTAATTCTTTGAGGCCATGCGCGGCAGGTTGGCGCGTGGCGAATACAATATCTAAAATGTATTGTTCAATGCTCTCGGCCATGTGTACTTGGCGCACCGTTGCCCGCGCTTGCAGAATGTCGGCAGTGGTAGCCACTTGTTGTACCTGCTCAAAACTCCCCGCCATATTCATACGCATAATGGCCAATTCGTCTTCCTTGTTGGGGTACGTAATGGCTGCTTTGAGCATAAAACGATCCGTTTGTGCTTCGGGCAAGGGGTAGGTTCCTTCTTGTTCGATGGGGTTTTGAGTCGCCAAGACCAAAAAGGGCTCTTGCAGCTGGTACGTGGTTTCGCCAATCGTGACTTGTCGTTCCTGCATGGCTTCTAATAGGGCCGATTGTACTTTTGCAGGCGCTCGGTTGATCTCATCCGCCAGAATAAAATTGGCAAAAATAGGGCCCTTGCGTACCGTGAAATCGTTGGCAGCTTGGTTGTAAATCATCGTTCCCACAATATCCGCAGGCAGCAAATCGGGCGTAAACTGAATGCGCTGAAAGTCGGCTTGAATAGCCGTAGACAAGGTTTTGATCGCCAGTGTTTTGGCCAAACCAGGCAAGCCCTCCAATAGGACATGCCCTTTTGCCAAAAGGCCAATCATCAAGCGCTCCAACATGTATTGTTGTCCAATAATAACTTTGTTGGTTTCGGCCATTAGGCGCTCTATGACTTGACTTTCCAAAGCAATTTGCTCTTGTAGAGCTTGAATGTCGGCAGACGTTTGCATGATGATTCCGATGAAGAAGCTGAAAAAACAGCGCGTTAGATAATTAAAAAACAAAAAATAGCGGCTCTGCTATACAGAACGGTTCCAATAGTTTGTTTGTGGAAAGCTAAGATAAAAAAAATGTCCAACATCATAAATACCCTTTGAAAGTAGCTGCTGTGGCCAGCAAAGTTTCCCTATCTTAACGGAATAAACAACGGTTCAAACTTGGATTAGTTTTTGATATTTTAATTCAAAAAATTAGACGACTAAAATAAAGAGGAGTATGAGTTATAAATTGTTATTTTTATTGCTGCTAGGAAGCTTACAGACCAACCTTTGGGCACAGCGCGATGATATTCCACTGCTGAAAGAGCGGCAGGATTTTGCTTCCCAATCCATTCAAGAGTTAAAAGAAAGTGGAGCCATTGTACTGCGCCTTAAAACCTATCACAGAAAGTTATCTATCTTAGAAAAAACGCTTAGTAACAGCCAGCTGAAAACAGCCCAGCGGCGCCGTTATCAAAAAATATACGATGGTGTTGTTGGCCGCCGCGATGCATTTAACGAAAGTCTAAAACATTCGTTTACCAAAAATTTCACCTTCTGCCCTGTGTACGTTATGTACGATACTTGTAGCAAAGAGTTGAAAAACGGTGTGCGTACGGGGATTTTTTTAAATGAAAAAGGCGAACTAGACAGCAGCATTCAACTCGACGAGAAGCATGTTTTTGTAGCACATTTTAAGGAGCGTGGCGCTGATTTTCCGTTTGATGTGTTGCGGGTACAGCGTTTGGAGGAAAAACTCGACGAGCCTTTTCCCTATTACGTAGCAATTCGCGAATCGTGGGTGAACGACATCAATTCGCCGCGTGCCGCAAAAGCAGTGGTACAACTGGATAAGAAGTTTTCAACGTTTTTGGAGCGTGCCCAAGCGTACGAGGCCAAAAAGGGAGAAAAAGCTGCTAAGAAAGAAGAGAAAGCCGTGCAAAAATCCTAGTTTACCAGCGATTACACACGAAAAGAACACCCCAATAATATGAAGGACTCCAACAGCAACTTACCCCGTATCAGCATCCTCGGTGGGGGCTGGTTGGGCGCGCCATTAGCCCAGTATTTAGAAGCGCGTGGATACACTACGCGGTTGTCTACCGCCTCCCAAGAGCGCTACGAGCAATTGCAACAAACCCACAAGCAGGTGTACCAAATCAACGTGGAACACGACCGAGTGCAAGGCGACTGGGCGGCTTTTGCGCAAGCGGAAGTATTGGTGATCAATATTCCGCCCGATCGCTCCAATCCCGACAAAGGACAATTTGACGCCTTGATCACCCAAATTTTAGCATCGCCTATTAAACGCGTATTGTTGGTCAGCTCTACTTCGGTGTATCCCAATGTCAATCGGGTTGTGCTAGAAAACGAGGCCGATACAACTTCTAGACTGTATCGCAATGAGCAAGCCTTTCGGCAACTAGAAGAATTTGATACGACGGTGTTGCGCCTAGCAGGGCTCATCGGAGGCGAGCGCCACCCTGGACGTTTCTTTCGCCATTCGGGCCGAATCAAACAGAGTGATGCTCCCGTCAATCTCATCCACCGCGAGTGCCTCCACCAAATCATCGCTCAAAACTACTGGGGAGAAGTGGTCAATGCTTGTGCCGATACCCATCCTTTGAAGATGGATTTTTATCCTACGGCGGCAGCGGCGATCGGAATGCCTGTGCCCGTCTTAGAACAACAGGGCAAAATCAGTTACAAATTGGTTAGCAATCAGAAAATGAAATCGGACTTGGGCATTGTTTTAAAAGAGCCCGATTTGATGGCGTTGTTGGGGCATTGGCACTAACGTCTAAAGGCATTGGAAAGCTACTTCCAATACAGTTTGGCAAAAGCAGCGCCCTCTCTACAAATGCTCATAAGAAGACGGCACCACAAAACCAACCTTCTGTACCTCATCCAGTACCATACCCAAAAAATGAAGTTCTAGCTCCACAACACCGACATCTTCGCTGTCTATATAAACCGTTTTTTTAGTCGCCATTTGTTGCTTGTCCAATTCTTGGTATTCGTCGTAATTAATGGTCAAACTACTGCCTGCTACCGAGCCGCGCAGCTCCTCCAACAGAAAACTTTTGGGATTCAAAAAAAGTTTTAAAACTTGTTTTTGGTTGGGCGGAGTTTGGAGCGACAGCCGATTTTCACTAACACTGCTGTTCAAAGATTGGTCTTGATACAGAATAGGATTGCCCAATAAAACTTCTTGCAACTGCGAAAAACTAATGTCCAAACCGTATTCCTCTTTAATAAAGGAGAAAGGACGCTTCAAGTACTGGCCTTTTTGGCGGTCGAGTATTTCAATGCTTTCAGGCGTGATTTTAATGCGGGCGCCTTCAACGCTCATTTTGCGAATGCGCACCCAAATTAAGCTGTCTTTGCTAGACGTCAAAACAGGCCTAGCCTTTAT
>CAYUZF010000002.1:54630-69931 GCA_964449615.1 uncultured Aureispira sp. | reverse complement strand
AAATTAAGCTGTCTTTGCGCAGGCGGATCGCTGCCGAAAAAACAGCGTCGCGCTCTTCGGTATCCACTTTAATTTTGGCGCGGCAGCCAAACCACTCATACACTAAGCGTTGTTGTTCCAATTGGCGCAGCAAGAACTTAGCCGAGCGTTTGCTAGGGCGGGGGCCATCGGTAGACGCCGCAGGCGTCTTGCAAGCCAAAAGGCCAAGGGCTAGACCCAACAACAAAAAGTATCTATTCATACAATTGGCGCTTCTCTATTTTTTGAGGCAATTGGCTGTTGGAGGAGCCTTGCTTTAATGCTTTTTGCCAATATTGAACGGCGCGGTCTGTGCTGCCCAATTTGAACAAAATATCGCCGTAATGTTCCAATACATCGGCGCGGTCTTGTACCTCTTCTAACACTTGATCCATTTGTTGTTTGGCTTGGCTGTAGTTGTCTTGTTTGTACAGCAACCAGCCTTGCGTACTGCGGTAACGCACGCTGTTGGGCGCTTTAGACAAAATGCCTTCTAGCAGGGTCTCGGCTTTCGGCAATTCGGTTTTGCGACGAATCAAACTGTAGGCATAATCGTGGATGATGTCCAAATTTTCGGGCGCCATCAAAATGGCCTCGTTGTACGCCTTTTCAGCGGCTGGAATATTGTTTTGTGCTTCGTACGTTCGAGCCAAGTAGCGCAGCGCATTGCCCTGCAGCGCCATGTTGGTGGCGTCGATGAGCATGGCTTCTTGGAGGTCTCTAATGGCCTGTTTGTAGTTACCTTTTTGATAATTGGCGATGCCATTGTAATAATAACTCACTGCTTGACTTGGGTAAACGTCAACAAACTGCTGGGCGTATTTTTGTAATTTTTGTTTCTGTTCGCTTTGGTGCAAACTCTCCATCAAACGTTCCCAAATGTGCAGGTCATTGATGGTAAACCGCAAGGCCGCTTCGTAGGCATTGGCCGCTCTCTTGTACGCCTGTTTTCGATACAAAACATCGCCGCTCAACGCATTGGCCGCGCTGCTGTTGGGATGCACTTTGGACAATTTATCACTCAGCGCCATAATACTTGGTACATGCTTGCTGCTGATGCTGTTATTTTCTAGGCCTTTTACTAAGCGTTTGAGTGTTTCTACTTTGGTGAGTAATTCCTGATTGGGGTTGTCAAAAGTGTTGAGCAGTGCATTGAGGTAACGCGTGGTGTCGCCGTTTTGCAAGAAAAACTCTACCATAGCCATGTTGGCCGTTGGGTTATTGGGATCGAGGGTTAAGGCTTGTTTGTACAATTCTTTGGAACGCTCCAACTCACCTGTAGAGGTGTAGAAATTGGCCAAGCGAATGATGTATTCAGGTTCATCGGGGTAAGCAGCAATCAGTTGTTCGATTTCTTGGCTGGCTTTCTTACTCTTGCCCATTTTCATATAAAGCTTGTACTTGCGCATGGAAATACCATCTTTCACCCCTGCACGTTTTTCCAACGCATTGTATACTTTAATAGCTTGGTCAGCTTTTCCCAATTTGGTAAGGTAGTACGCCCATTGGGTATACAACTCTTCTTTGGAAGGGTATTCGTCGCTCAAATTGGCATACAAGTCCGCTGCTTTTTTGTAATTGCCCTCTCGCTCCAACAACTTTGCATAAAGCTCGTTGTAGTCCAAGTTTCTCGGCTCCAATTCAACCGCCTTTCCTGCGCGGGTAGTCGCTTTGCCCCAATCCTCTTGCTTTTGGTACAACCGCGCTAGTTCATAATTGGAAGCAGCATTGGTATTGTCTTTTTGCAACACCTCCCAATAGCGTTGAATGGCTTCTTCTACATTGCCCAACAATTTTTCGCGATTGGCCTCTATGAATAACTTTTCCAGTAGAATCGTACTTTCTTTAGGACGTTTGTTGAGTGGGGGTTGCGCTGTAACAGCCATTGTCAGGCAACAAAACGCTGTTACCATCCATATATAAGGAAACCTTCTGTACATATATTGTTCTATTTATGAAAAACTAAACCTTTTTCTGTCTGCAAGCAGCCAATGATTTTGTGACCAACCATTCAAGAAGGGACAAAAAGGTCTGTAATTAAGGGATGGGTGTTTATAAGATACAAAATCTTATCCAAACAAGCTATATTTTACGTTAATCTCGTGTTATTGTTGTGCTTGTAACAGCATTTAAAAAAGGGTTCTCGCGTTTTTAACACAACAACCCTTTTTTAGAATAGCTATTATATAGAAGGTAGATACTACCGCTTCTGTTCAGTCAATCAAACAGGTTACTGCCTAAATTTAGAGAAATCGCTCAAACTCAACTCGGATTTTTTTGCAATGTACTCGGTGTGTGAACCCAACATAGAATTTTGTGTCACGACGTTGTTGACTACCGCGTGGTCTTGGATGATGCTTTTGCAAATGATAGAATTCTCAATAACGGTATTTCTACCAATGGACACATAAGGGCCAATTACAGAATTCTTAATCACCACATCGGTATCTATGAAACAGGGAGGAATAATGGTAGAATTTTCGGTGCGCAGGTTCTCCGCAGTAGTGGCGGCATCTTTTTTAATTTCCAGCACGCGTTCTGTAGCGTAGACCACTGCATTTTTGTTGCCACAATCCAACCACTCCTGAATGGCCTGTGTACGGAATTTGACGCCTTTCTTGCGCATGTTTTCTAGGGCATCGGTAATTTGGTACTCGCCTTTGTAGCGCAAGTCGTTGTCTAGCAAATACTGCAATTCGTCGCGCAGGATTTCTGCCTGTTTGAAATAGTAAATCCCAATAATTGCCAAGTCAGAGACAAAAGTCGTGGGTTTTTCTACAAAACCTGTTGCATAGCCATCTTTGTCTAAGGTGACTACCCCATAGGCAGAAGGATCTTCAATTTGCTGTACCCACAATACGCCATCTTCTTCTGTATCCAATACAAAGTCAGATTTAAACAACGTATCGGCGAAAGCTACAATCACTTGGCCGTTCAAATGTTTTTTGGCGCACAAAATGGCGTGTGCTGTGCCTAGTTTTTCCTTCTGGTGATGTACGTACCCCTTCGCGCCCAAACTTTCCGCCAAAGCGATCAATTCGTCTTCTACTGCTTGCCCAAAATCGCCTGTGATGAAGGCAATTTCTTCGATTTCTTTGCCATAGGTGGCGGCCAAGTCTTCGACCAAACGCCGTACAATAGATTTTCCAGCAATTTCAACTAGAGGTTTAGGTACTGTGAGCGTATGAGGGCGCAAGCGTGTGCCGCGACCAGCCATAGGTATAATAATTTTCATAGTTATCGTTGACAATTATTGAGATGAGCGAAGTAGAATTTTTTAATGCGCGACAGGAAGCGGCAACTCTACAGCAAGCATCATCTATTTAAAAAAAGGGAATTGAGCCGAAGCGTATTCGGGGTTAAATTAGGAAAATAATTTTTATTTAGCTAATTGGCTTGTGTTATAAGTATGGGAATATAAACGCCTTAGCTTTTACCTGTACTGCCATAACCGCCTGTGCCCCGCGTAGAATCTGTTAAGACTTCCACGGACTCCCATTCTACTGTTTCGTGTTTCGCAACAACCAACTGTGCAATGCGTTCGGCTGGCTCAATAGTAACGGGAACGTTGGATAAGTTAATCATAATAACACCAATCTCGCCGCGATAGTCGCTGTCAATCGTACCTGGGGCATTGGGAATGGACAAACCTTTTTTAACCGCCAAGCCACTTCTAGGGCGCACTTGTGCTTCGTAGCCTTGTGGCAGTTCTATGGACAAGCCTGTAGGCACTATGCGCCGCTCTAGGGGCTGCAATACAACTGCCTCATTGAGATGAGCGCGCAAATCCATTCCCGCACTGCCTGCAGTTGCGTAATGGGGCAAGGCATTGTCGGAATGGTTAATAATTTTTACCTTCATGGTATACTGGTAAGTAGTTGAGAGGTCAGAAAGAACCTTCTTATTAGTAAAAACGCCCCAAGATAGTAAGAATTTTTAGAATAGCCGTATAGGCGCCAAGAGGGATCAACTACTGTTGTCGAATAATTTTTTTAATCAAGGCAATCTGTCCCAAGTGGTAATGGCTGTGCTCGATGGTTCCAAGCAGGTTTCGATAATACGAACCGTATTTTTTATCGTAAAAGTACTGCGCCAATTGCGTGTCAGACAATCGTTGCACCCCCGCTACAAAAGTGCGGACTTCTTGCCAAATTTGTGCCTGAAAATGCTGCCAATCACCAGCATTAGCAAGGGGCGGATGCTCAAAACTGTATTGATCGTGGGCATTTAAGGCCTGTCCGTTCAACACGGGCAAGGCTGCATGGACGTAGTAATAAATGTGGTAGGTAAGCACGGCAATGGTATTCAAGTCGTACACCTGTACCAGCGCTTCTTTCCAAGTGACATCCGCCAATTGATCTCGGAGGTTAGAAGCTGTCCAGTTGCCTCCAAAAAACACTTGCTCACAATGTAAAGCTATTTGTTCAGCAGTAGTCATAGAGATTGAAGGGTTGGTTAAGAAGGCACTTGCCAGGGAATTTCCCGAATGTTCACGTCCCGCAATTCATGTTCTAAAATGCGCAGTACTTGGTTGCCCATATCGAGGTGCCAATCCCAGCCCCACTCTAACAGCGCCACTTGCTGCAAATGCTGGCCTCTTTTGTCGCACATCCACAAACACCGCTCTTTGGAAGTATGTGGAGCTGTTTCTATTAACAAAACCTCGTTGGGTGCGCGTTTGGGCAGATGCAAATAATTAATCTTAGATAGTTGTCTGTTGAAGGTCAAGTAACCCTCCTCCTCTCTGTAGCGTTGTTCAAAATAAAATGCTAATATGTTGTGTGACAAAGCCGTTTCTTCATCGAAGAGAAATTTCTTTTGTTGAGTAGCCACATCCCATAAAATCAAATTGGCATATTGCTCCTCTTCCTCTTCTTTACCGCGCCAACTTTTTTTCTCTTGTATGGTTACATCTTTTTTGATGAGGTAGAGCATGTTGGTCGATGGGTCGAAATTCAGGAGATTTTCAGAATATTGATAACTATCTTTTGCTTTTAGTTTCATTATTAGGTGGTGAAGTGAGCGCTTTATAATAATAAATTATTGTCAGAATCTACCGCTTCTTTATCGATATGTGGAGGGATTTCTTCGTTGAGGTCGGTATAAGCAAACTTTACTTGTTTGGGGGTGGCATAGAGTTCTAAATGGCGGTTGCCCGCTATCCAGACGTAGCGCGCACAACCATTTTGGTCGGGCAGTTGAAAACTGTGTTCGCCGTACCACTCGTTGAGCAGGTTGTGCACCTCTTCCAAAAAAGCTGCTTTACTAAGCTTGCGCAATTGCTGGGGTTCACAGACCAGTTTGTAAACTCCACCCCCTCGGCGATGGTCAAAATTGAAGTGGGTATTGGAACGGCCAGAAGCAAGCGGCAGCCGATAGACATACTCGTATACTTTTTTATTGCCTTTAGAACGTTTAAGGACGCGTTTTAAATGCTTTTTCTGCAACATCCGCAAAAAGTGCTTTTTTACTTCCTTTTCGGACATGCCCAGCTCAAAACCCGCAATCATTTCCTGAACGCGTTTGGACTGAATGGTCTTAGAAACGGCCAGTTGTTCCTCAATCATCTGTTGGATGTCGGCTTGCAGGCGTTCTTCTTCGGTGCCTGAAAAAGATTTTCCCGAATTAATACCAGCACCGTTTGCAGCATGGTTAGAATAACCGTTTGTAGTTGTTTGACCTTCTCCAGTATGCTCTCCGCAGGAAGAACAAGAAGAAAGTACCGACAAACCTACCAATCCATAAATTAAAAGCGTCTTCTTCATACGATCAGATAGCGTTAATAAAAACCTAAAAAAGTAAAAAGCAAGACCACTTGTAGGCTCTATATTTTACCCTTTTCTTAAAAATAACTAAAACAAAGAAAAATTCAGGCCAAACTGTGAACTTTTTGTCAATTGCAGGATTCTGTGACGCTTAGAAAAAACTAAAAAAACGGCGGAAACTTTAAAACATACTTTGGTTTCCTGCGTTTTGTATGTATCTTTGCAGGCATAAGCCCTGAGGGTTTCTGCAAAAAAATTTGATTGAAAGGAAACTCAAGAAACTATTATTGTTGAAATAGTTTCCTCTTAACAAAAAGCTCTAATTGCGAGCAATTATTATCAACTAGCAAATAGCGAGGTAAGTGTGGACGAACTGACAAAAATTATAAAGGCAGCGGAAGCGTTGTTTTTAAAATACGGAGTAAGAAGCGTGACAATGACGGACATTGCGCGCGATTTGGGCATGTCCAAAAAAACATTGTATGTATACGTAGAGAACAAACAGGATTTGGTAGAACAAATTGTGCGTCGCCACATTCAAGAGGACAAGGCAACCTGCTTTAAGATTATAGATGCTTCCGAAAATGCGTTGGAGGCACTCCTCAAAATGAGTCTTTATGCCCAAAAACACATGAACGACATCAACCCGTCTTTGCTCTACGATCTGAAAAAATACCACCGCCCCGTCTGGGAATTGTTGGACAATTTTCAGCGCAGGGAAGTCTTGGAAATGATTGAGGACAACCTCAAAAAAGGGGTAGAGCAAGGGCTTTTTAGAGCAGACATCAACGTTCCTGTGACTGCGCGCATTCATGTAAGCATCATGTTAATTCTCACCGATACCGATTTTTTTCCCATCGACAAATTTTCCCCTTCGCTGTTGCACAGCGAACTCAACAAATACCACATCAATGCCGTCGTTTCAGAAAAAGGAGGGGCATTGTTGCAGGAGTTGGGTGATCATTTAGACCCAAGCAAAGAAGTACATTAAAACAAGTATCTATTGTTATTAAACGATCTCTTTTTAACTATGAAAACGACAAGTATATTACTGGCCATGCTGCTCTGTTGGGGGGTAAACGCACAAGCGCAAACCGTAGAGGAGTTTTCGCTGTCAGAGGCAGTTGGCTACGCCCAAGCTAAGAGCAACAGTGTTCGCAGCGCACAATTGGACATTGCACGCGCTAAGGCCGATGTTCAGGAGTACACCGCGATTGGTATTCCTAAAGTCAATGCTGAAGTAGACTACAATTACTTTATTGACATTCCCGTGCAATTATTGCCCAACGATGCCTTTGCCATTCCAGGCGGGCCGCCCGTAGAACCAGGTTTTACGGAAGTGCAATTTGGGACGCGCCAGAATCTAACGCCTTCGCTCACGGTCAGTACGCTAGTGGTGGACGGCTCTTATTTTGTGGGCTTGAAAGCTTCTAAGGGGTTGTTGGATATGACCAAACGCCAAGCAGATTTGACGCAGTACGACCTCAAATATCAAGTTATACAGGCTTATTTGCAGGCTTTGCTGGTAGAGGAAAATAAAGAAGTGCTTTTGCGCAACATTGAAAATTTGAAGACCATCCGTTTTGAAACCAATGCTTTTTATGAGAATGGAATGGTAGAACGGTTGGATGTGGATCGCTTGGACTTGTCTTTGTCCAATCTGCAAGTACAGTTAGATGCCTTGAACCGACAAACTCAATTGGCGAAAAACTTGCTCAAATACCAGATGAATTATCCACTGCAAGACAGCATTGTATTGACAGAACGCCTAGAAGAGGTCTTGGCCATTGCTGAAACGGCGGATTTAGAAGGCGATATTGCTTACGACCGACGCATTGAAACGGATATTTTAAGGCGGACGATTGCGCTTAACGAATTAAACATCAAACGCTTTCACATGGGCTACTTGCCCAACATTACCGCATTTTTTACGCACCAACAGCAATTGCAACGCAACGATTTATTCGACGATGCCGAGCCAGGGTTTTTTCCAACGACTATTGTAGGCGCAACACTGAACGTGCCTATTTTTGACGGCTTGGACAAAGCGGCTAAGATAAAGCGCGCTCGTATAGATGTAGCCAAATTTCAGTTGCAGTTGAATGATTTGGAGCGCGGCATTCAATTGGAAGTTGTCAATGCTAGAGCGACGTACCGCAATGCCAAAGAACGCCTGGAAAGCCAGAACGCAAACGTAGCACTGGCGGAACGCATTCTGGAAACTACCCGCATCAAATACCGCGAAGGGGTGGGTTCTAGCATAGAAATGACTCAAGCAGAACAAGAGTTGTACAGCACCCAAGCCAATCGCCTCAATGCGTTGTACGATTTGGTTTTAGCGAAAGCGGCACTAGACAAAGCTTTAGGAAAATAAAGAAGTTGAGTACATTGTAACAGAAGTAATCAACCATTTTTAAGCGAGCCTTTTTTGCCGAACAAGTGCGGGACATAGCACGCTTGTTCGTTGGATACTCGCCTTCGTAGCTAAGGGCGCAGTTGATGCACTGCATCAAGCTCTCTCGGCCTCCAACCGCACTAAAAATCCTCTGTAAAAATACCCGCTTTCTTTTGTTACACTGTATTGAGTATCTCAAACACTAGTTTTACGATCATATCATAATAAAATAATGAAAAACGTACTATACCTTTTAGGCCTTGCTGCTCTCTTTTCGATGGTAGTGGCCTGTGGTGGCGAAGCAGTCGCCGAAACGCCTGAAACGCTGGAAGAAGCCCGCACGGTTTTGAAAGCCAAGCGCCAAGAGCTGCGCGATTTGAAAAAAGAAGTAGAAGAGTTGGAAGCTTTGGTGATAAAGCTCGACCCCAACCCGCCCAGAGAAAAAGTAGTGCCAGTAACAACGGCACCCGTAACAGTCAAAGATTTTAACCACTATGTAGAAGTGCAAGCCAATGTGATGCCGTCGCAGGAGCCTGGTTATGCAAGTAGTGAAACGGGCGGTCGTTTGATCGACTTGCGCGTTAAGGAAGGCGATTACATCAGCAGGGGCGCAGTTGTAGGCAAAGTCAACATGGAGAGCATCAGAAAAAGCATTGCGCAGTTGGACGAATCTCTAAGTTTGGCACAAGACATTTACAAACGCCAAGAAAATTTGTGGAATCAAAAAATTGGTTCGGAAGTGCAGTACCTACAGGCCAAAAGCCAAGTAGAAACGCTGTTGAAAAACAAAGAAAGCTTGGAATACGAACTGTCTAAGGCTACTCTTTATGCGCCCATGAGCGGGTACGTAGATGCGGTAATGGTCAAGGAAGGGGAAGTCGCTGCACCAGGCGCACCCATCATTACTATTCTAAATACCAAAGATTTAAAAGTCGTCGCTTCTATTCCTGAAATTTATCTGGGACAAGTTAAAAAAGGCGAAGCCGTAACGATCAAATTTCCAGCATTAGATTTAGAGCAAAAAGGCCGCATCAAAACAATTGGACGCACCATTAACTCCGCCAACCGTACCTTCGAAATCGAGGCCAGTGTGAACAACAACGGCATTTTGAAACCTAATTTGTTGGCCATTGTGGAAGTGAACGACTACTCTTTGGAGGACGCGCTCGTGGTCGAAGACCAGCTGATTATGCAAGATGTGAGCGGCGATAGCTACGTAATGGTGTTGGAAAATGGCAAAGCGGTGAAAAAGGTGATTGAATTGGGAAGAAGTTACAACAACGAAACCGTAACTGCGGGGCTTTCCCGCGAAGATGTATTGTTGAAAAAAGGTGCCCGCCAAGTAGCCGAAGGCGATAAGGTGAACGTATTGCCTCAATAAAGTCCATTCAAGCGACTAAAAAAATCAAAAAATGAGTAACAATAAGGATCAAAAATTATACAGGAATTTTAAAGCGACGTCCCTTGCAGTAGACAATGCTACCAGTATCTTTTTGTTGACGCTGATGATTCTGTTTTTCGGGATTCAATCGTACGATACGATGCCCAAAGAGCAATTTCCAGAAATCGTTATCCCCACTATTTACGTAGCGACCACCTACGCGGGCAACTCGGCAGAAGATATGGAAAGCCTCGTTACAATTCCTTTGGAAAAAGAATTGGCTTCTATTTCGGGGATTAAGAAAATAGATGGCAACTCGATTGCCGACTTTTCTAACATCATCGTAGAGTTTAACACCAACGTCACGGTCGATAAGGCCTTACAGGAGGTAAAAGATGCCGTTGACAAAGCCAAAGGAGACAAGGATTTTCCGAAAGACTTAACCGCAGGCCCCAACGTATTCGAAATCAACTTTTCGGAGTTTCCGATTATGACGGTCAATTTATCGGGGCGTTATTCCAACGACGAGCTGAGAAACTACGGAGAGTATTTGCAAACCGAAATAGAGAAGTTATCTGAGATTTCAGAAGTGAAGCTCAAAGGCGTAGCAGAGAAGGAGATTCAGATTGATGTGGACTGGAAGCAGATGCAGGCCAAAATGATTAGCTTCAACGATATTGCCAATGCCATTGCGATGGAAAACATCACCATGTCGGCAGGTGAGCGCAACTTCAATGGTTTCAACCGTTCGGTGCGGGTAGTGGGAGAATTTAAGTCGGTAGAGGAAATTGAAAACATTATTGTCAAGAGTGAATTTCAAAATCCTGTTTTTATTAGAGATGTGGCCAACGTGGTAGAAGGCGTAGCCAAACCAACCAGTATTGCCCGCTCTGATCAACTGCCCGTAGTTTCTTTGGATGTGATCAAACGCGCAGGGGAAAACCTCTTGTCGGCTTCCGATAAAATCAAAGAGATTGTAAAAAAAGCTGAAGCCAACCGTTTTCCCGAAGAATTGTCGGTGACCTTGTTTAACGACCAGTCCATCAACACCCGCGACCAGGTGAGCAACCTGCAAAACAGTATTATTTCTGGGGTGATTTTGGTGGTCTTGGTGCTGCTGTTCTTCTTAGGATTGAGAAACGCCTTGTTTGTAGGCTTGGCAATTCCATTGTCGATGCTAATGGGAATTCTTATTCTCAATTTGATGGGCATCACACTCAACGTAATCGTCCTGTTCTCTCTAATTCTCGCATTGGGAATGCTGGTGGACAACTCCATTGTAGTCGTAGAAAATATTTACCGCTATATGCAGGAGGGCTACTCGCCTGTAGATGCGGCCAAAAAAGCAGCAGGGGAGGTGGCCATGCCTATTATTGCCTCTACGGCTACCACACTGGCGGCCTTTGTTCCGCTGATGTTTTGGCCTGGTATAATGGGAGAGTTCATGGGCTATTTGCCGCTTACGCTTATCATCGTGTTGACCTCTTCGCTTTTTGTGGCTTTGGTGTTAACGCCCGTGTTTACCTCTGTATTGATGAAAATCGAAAAGGAGGAATTGATACGCCCTGATGAAAAACGCCACTTGCGCAACAATTTAATTGGGGTTGTCTCTATGTCTGTTGCTGCGGTGCTGGCACATTTGGCAGGCGTGCAATGGCTGCGCAATGCACTGGGCTTTACAGTGATATTGACCTTACTCAATTATTTTGTTCTACGTCCTGGAACTGTGTTGTTCCAGACTAAAGTCTTGCCTGCTTTAGAGCGGGGGTACGATGGCTTCATTCGTTTTATTCTTAAAGGAATCACGCCTATTGTTACTTTTATCGGCGTAATTTTGCTCTTATTTGGCTCTATTTCCTTATTTGGAAGCAGCGCGCCCAATGTTATCTTTTTTCCAAAAACAGACCCTTTGTACATCAATGCCTTTGTGGAATTACCCATTGGAAGCGATATTCAAAGTACCAATGAAATTATGAAGGAGTTGGAAGAAAAGGTGGCCAATTCGATTACTACGTTTACCGATGCGGGAATCGTAGATGCCGTGTTGGCGCAGATTGGAGAAAACACGTCGGACCCTTCTACCCCGCCAGAACCAGGCGCTACCCCAAACAAAGCGCGTATTACGGTAGCCTTTGTCTCTTCGGATAAACGAAAAGGCCTCTCGACTTATGCTGCTATGGATTCTATCCGCAATGCTCTAAAAGGTTATGCTGGAGTATCTTTGGTAGTCGATAGAAACCAAGATGGCCCGCCCACAGGAAAACCCATAAATTTGGAAATCTCGGGCGACGACAAAACCATGCGGGAGTTGACGGTAGTAGCCGAAAATGCTTTAGAATACCTAAAAAATCAACAAGTACCTGGTGTAGAAGAGTTGAACATGAATATTTCTTCTAAGGTACAACAAGATATTATTGAAGTAGACCGCGAGGCATCCAGACGCTACGGTTTGTCTACATTGGACATTGCGCAAGCACTCAACACGGCTTTGTATGGTCGAGAAGTCAGCCAGTTCAAAGATGGAGAGGACGAATACCCCATTGTATTGCGCTACAACGACGAGTATAGAAACGACAACGAAGCGCTGATGAACCAGTTGGTGACGTTCAGAAACATGGATGCAGGAGGGCGCATTGTACAGGTGCCTATTTCGGCAGTAGCCAAAAAGCGTCCGAGTTCAACCTACAGCGCTGTGAAGCGTAAGAATGAAAAACGAACCATCACTATTTATTCTAATGTGTTGGAAGGCTATAATGCCAATGAAGTCGTGGCGCAGTTGCAGGCGGGCATGGAGGAATATGCCGAGCAGAATTTTGAAGAAGGTTACAACTATGTATTTACGGGCGAGCAGCAAGAAATGGCGGAGAATATGGCCTTCTTATCACAAGCTCTGTTGATTGCTGTTTTTGCTATTTTCTTAATTTTAGTAACGCAATTTAATTCACTGGTGATGCCTTTTATCATCATCTTATCCATTCTCTTTAGTACCATTGGGGTGTTCTTAGGCTACTGGGCTACAGGGATGGATTTGGTGGTTGTTATGACGGGAATTGGTATTATTTCTTTAGCGGGAATTGTAGTAAACAACGCCATTGTATTGATTGATTACATTAATTTTTTACAAGAACGAGAAAAAGACGTGCTTGGCGTCGCTCAATTGCCAGATGACGCAATACGGCAGTCTATTATAGACGGAGGAAAAACGCGTTTGCGCCCTGTTTTGTTAACAGCAGTAACAACGGTGTTGGGGTTGATTCCTTTGGCCATCGGGTTTAATTTTAACTTTGCGACTTTTTTAACCGATTTAGACCCACAAATTTTTATTGGTGGAGATAATGCAGTTTTCTGGGGCGCGATGTCTTGGACGATTATTTACGGGTTGATTTTTGCAACGTTTTTGACCTTAGTAGTGGTACCTGTAATGTACTGGTTGGCTTATCGCGCTACTAAGTTTGTGCGGGGCTTGTTCGGAATGGAAGGATAAAAGGTTAGCAACAGCACGACAACTAAAAAAGCCCGAACTTTAGAAACGTCTAAGGTTCGGGCTAACTATTGCCTTGCAGTAACAATAAATCGAATTACAAAACGATAGAAATAGTTTTAATAGAATTACCGACTAAGGTGCGTATAAAATAAACGCCTTTGGGCAAATCTGCGACAGGCGCTGCGGTTTGTATAGTCGCTTGAGCAGTACCTTGATGGAGTACCCGAAGTGGTTGGCCTTGTGTATTAATCAAAGTAACTTGTACTTGCGCACCGATGGGGGCATTTTCTAGTTGGTAATACAGTTGTGCGCCATCGGTATACGCTTCTGGGGTAAAATGCTGGTCTTGGATACGCGTTACGTTGACAATTGTGCTGGATTGAAGGTTTGTATTATCCGAATAAGCACTTTCATACAAGTAATCGTTGCCTACTTTTTCCCATAGTACAACAAATACTTGCAGTGCCGTCGTATCGTAATTGGCGTTTACCGTATGGGTAAACGTATTGGTAAATTCGGTGCCTGCAACGATGCTGCCAGTAGCGATTTGATCGCCCATAATGCTGGTAGAAATCGCTTCCCGCAAAACAGATTTGTGTACCGCGTTGTTGCCGATACCACTTTGGTAATTCTCTACATCTTTTTCCAACAAATACACGCCTAAGTAATAATCTCCTGTAACGGTATTGAAGGCTTTTACTTTGGTTTTTACGGTTATTGTACCATTATCTACGGTAGCCGTGTAACCTGCATTAATGTCAGCCAGAACCTGTCCTACCGAGTCTATAGCATCATATACATTTTGTTTGGTCGTAGAAGGATAGATGCCGCCTGAACTAGAATACTCTGTTTCATTAACGTTGTTTACGTAAAAAGCAGGGGTAGAGCTTACCGATTCCAAATTTGAGTAGATGGTTGTTGCGGCCAACGAATTTAGTTGAGAACTGGTAGAACTGTGTAATTCGATGCCTATAAACGCTTCTCCAGTAGTTCGGTTGTAAATATCGTCAAAAGCAGACCATCCCCAAGTACCGCAAGGGCCACACCAAGTAGCCGTTTTTTTCATCATCAAAGCCATTTTGTTGCTTTGCACGGTTTGTGCCGAAAGGGTAAAAGATACTCTTAATACTAGGATAAGTAATAAAAAAGTTTTCATAAAATGTGTTTTTTAGAAAAGGGTTAAAATACTTGAAATGTATGGTAAGAGAGTTAGTTGCGCTCCTAAGGAAGTAGAGCCTGTGTACAAGACAGAACTGCAAGGCTCTAAAGATAACGCAAGAAAACTACAATTTGTAGATAAAGCGAAAGAATAAGATGTTGTGGGTAGGGAAGTTGTCCATAAAAAAGCTGCCCTTCCATTTGTGGATAGAAGGGCAGCGTATTGTTCTCGAACTTAGCAAATTTAATCAGTCTAACTTATAGGCAGTGGTATTTTGAAGGGTGAACGAATGGATGTCAAAAACAGTGTGGGACTCGCCCAAATAATAAAAATATAGTGTCTTGTTTTACTCTAATTGCAAAGTACTAAGCACTAGCGGATAGATGTTGTTCTATTTTGAGTAAGCTGCGAACTTTGGAAATGGGAATGCGGCAAGCAGCTTCCACGGGCTCGTTGTCGGCCAGTAAATTGAGTTGCACAATCTGGCTGTTGCCATTGCGGCGAATCTGACGCAAACGCTTGATAATAACAGCCCCTGTGGTAGTGACGATGGCGTACAACTCATTTTCTTCAATGGTTTCCAGAGAAGGGACTTCACTACAAATCACCATGTCGCTGTCATAAAGAGTGGGAGACATAGAATTCCCCTGGATATAAAAAGCTAGGTTGCTCATATCGTGTTGGTATTAAGCCGTTATAAAAATAAAAAGGTTGTTGCGTACCAGACGCTTTTGCGATTACTTGAAATATTTTAAAATAGCCTCTGCAGGCACCTTCAAAACAGCACCCACTAAGTAAAGCTGGTCAAACGCTACTCACTTCAACGCATCAAATAGGTCGTACTAACAATGGATAAAGTTGCGCCAAGCACAACTGTATGCGGCAAATGAGTAGATTGCGGTCAATACAAGTAAGCGTATGTGGGCAAACAAAGTCAATATAAAACAAAACTATGTATGCGTCAAGCCGTGTGTGTGTGTCGAGCGAAGCCGAGACACACCTCAAAGCCCCACATCCGTCAATTTGCGTTCTACTTTGAGTAGCTTGCGGACTTCGTGAATGGCCAAGGTAAAAGGATCGTGCTCCAAATAATTATCAG
>CAYUZF010000002.1:34147-54620 GCA_964449615.1 uncultured Aureispira sp. | reverse complement strand
TAATGCCTTTTACTTGTCGAGTTTTGTTGAGAATTTTCTGGACGCGCTTGACCATTACATTACCTGAACTGGTAACGATGGCATAAATCTCATTGTCTACAATTCGTTCATTGGTATCAATAGCTCTACAAATGACCATGTCACCATCAGCAATGGTAGGACTCATAGAAGCGCCTTTGATGTAAAAAGCAATGTGTTCGCCCTGCATACCTGGAATGTAAAAGCGTTCAGAATCTTCCTGAACACCTACTTCTACAGTACTACTGGCAAAAGCTGATTGCGTAGAAAAAATCACATTGGGTTTGTGGTTGGGTTGATAGGCTTCTTCAGAAGGCGCTGCGATAGGCGTGTCGGATTTGGGAGAACCGTTGTTAGACAGTTGTTCCGTTTCCATATTGGCAAAAATAGCGCCTTGCCCTTCAAAGAGGTATAAGGGACTAACTTGGTAGTGTTTGACCAACAAATGGGCTTGTTGGTAGGTAATATAGCGTTTGCCATCTAGGCAAGCTCGAATAATATGCCCGTAGGCTTTCTTGCCTGTTATTTTTTCAGCAAAATTAGAAATACCTTTCTTGCGAGAGCTTTTTACAACTTCGCCCTTTTCTGCTAAGGCTTCAAAGACTACTTTAAAACGTTCGTTGAGCAATTTTCTTTCTACCATAATTGTTCTTTTAGGCTCCTCATTGAAATGAATTCAAAAATGGAGTGGGTGCGCTTAATGAAAAACCATTCCAAACAGCTTGTGTTTTTTGGCCTCCTTCTGTGTAGCTTATACGTCAAAGTAAAACAATAAGTTTCAAACAAAGGAATTTTTCTGTTTCTTTTTCTAAAAAAAAGCAAAAAAATCCCTGAAAGGCGTGTTGGAAGTCATTTTATTACTACAAAAAACAAAAATAAGGAAACAAAAAAGAAAGGTTAAGAAACAACAGGTTGTAGAAGTACCCCCTTTTTTTGCAGCAAAACGACTAAATGTTGGATAGAACCTTCGTAGAAATCTTCCTCATCCAACAAATCAAACAATTCGTGTTGAGGACCATCGTCGTCGTGTTCGTCTACGCTGGGTGGATCTTGCTGGTGCAGCCAATCGCAGCGGTAGCGTTGGGTTTGTTGAGTGGTCGTATGCAGTGTTATCCACTGGCGCCTGTCGCCTCGGTGGGCAATTTTAACGGCGACTTTGGTGAGCGCTTTATAAGAATAGGTATGGGGCTTGGAAAATGGCCAAAAACTTGGCGCAATTTCCAGATGTGTGGCATGAACGGTAAAACGATGGTTGTGGCGGCGCGCTGTCCAGAGCAGCAGCAGTACAAGGCCCAACGCTGTCAGTGCCGCTTCGACCCAAGTTGTAAAATAAAAAACTACGGCTACTAGCGGCAAGGTGCGCACCAACAAATACACCAAAAATAAACCTACTTCACTTTGAAAAACAATTGGCGCTGCTGCTGAAGCAACAACAGTCGCCGACGGGTTATTTTTTGCGCTCTGTGACATAGTTGACCAAATCTTCTAGGGATTCGCGGGCGCTGCAATACGGCAGCTCGTGTAAAATATCAAAGGCTTCTTGGCGGTATTTGTACATCATTTGACGGGCGTATTCGATGCCAGGACTGTTGAGTACAAACTGCGTCACCTCTCTAATTTTCTTTGGATTGGTGTTTTCGTTTTTAACAATATTAATCATGTAATTGCGCGTTTCTTTGTCGGTGGTGTTGAGCGCATGGATCAGCGGCAACGTCATTTTTTTCTCTTGAATATCGTTGCCCTGTGGTTTGCCCGCATCGCCGTCGCCAAAGTCAAACAAATCGTCTCGGATTTGAAAGGCAATACCGATTTTTTCGCCAAAGTCGTGCATTTTCTGAATGGTGGCTTTGTCCTTTGTGGTGGAAGCCGCTCCACAAGCGCAAGCCGAGGCGATCAGCGAAGCCGTTTTTTTTCTAATAATATCAAAATAAACCGACTCCTTAATGTCGAGGCGGCGCGCTTTCTCAATTTGCAACAGCTCTCCTTCGCTCATTTCTCGCACCGCATTCGAAACAATTTCCAATAAATTGATGGTGCCATTTTCTATCGACAGCAACAGTCCTTTAGACAGCAAAAAATCGCCGACTAAGACCGAAATTTTGTTGCCCCACAACGCATTGAGCGAGAAAAAACCACGGCGCTGCATCGAGTCGTCTACCACGTCGTCATGAATCAAAGAAGCCGTATGCAGCAGCTCTACCAAATTGGCCGCATGGTAAGTGTTGTCGTTGACTTCCCCGCAGAGTTTGGCACTCAAAAAGATAAACATGGGGCGCATTTGCTTGCCCTTTCTGCGCACTACAAAATTGGTAACCGTGCGCAGGAGCGGCACTTCACTTTTCATAGATTGCTTAAAACGACGGTGAAATTCTTTGATTTCTGCGTCGATGGGCGTCTGTATATTAGAGAGTGTCTTTATCATGAAAACCATTTGCTGTGACCTGTTTGTGCAAGCGGTAGTTTGTTGAGCTACAGCTGCTTAAAACAAGCGGTTAAGGGACAAAATAGATTGCAAGCAACAAGTGTACAAAGGCCGAGCCTCTTGTACAAATTTAAACTATTTTTTTCGAATTTTCAATTTTTACTGAAAATATAAAATCTTATGAATCTAGCCATAAAAATAGCGCAATTCCTGCGCTAAATTCCAACTACAGCTATTTTCGACCACTTAATAAGGCAACTGGCTATAGAATTCTCAAAAAAGTTCCCATGCAGCTCTTTTTTGCTATATTTGATACCAATCAAACACACCGCATTCAACCGATAATGAAAAAGAGCAGCCAAATCTATTTTTGCAACCAACACCAACGCCCTATTGCGGTGGATTTTTATTGGATAGAAGATTCAAAAACCAAGCCTATTGTACTTTTTTTGCACGGTTTTAAAGGCTTCAAAGACTGGGGGCACTGGCAGGCTATTGCGCGGGTGTTTGCTGAACGAGGGTTTTGTTTTGTTGCAATGAATTTTTCGCACAATGGCACGACCTTGGAGCAGCCCACAGATTTTGCCGATTTGGAGGCTTTTGGACAAAATAACTACAGCAAAGAACTAGCAGATGTTCAAGCCGTCATCGAACAAATGGCCAACACAACGACACAGGGGGATTTGCCCGCTCTGGAGGCGGAGAATATTACGCTAATTGGACATTCTAGAGGTGGGCCGATTGCACTGATTACAGCTGTGGAGCAAACTGCTGTACGGCGCGTAGTAACTTGGGCATCGGTAGACGAGCTGAATTACAGCTGGGCGAATGATGAAGAAAAAATTGCCGCTTGGAAAAAAGACGGTGTTGTAGAGGTGTACAATGGGCGGACAAAACAAAACATGCCTTTGTATTACCAATTGTACGAAGATTACCAGCAGCACAAAAAACGCTTATCGGTTCAGGCAACGCTTCAACAACTGGACAAGCCGTATTTGATTGTCCACGGAACGGCTGATCCTGGTGTGCCTAGCGCTGCGGCTGATTACTTAGCACATTATGCAAAAAATGCCTACAAAAAACTAATTCAAGGTGCCGATCATGTATTTGGTGGAAAGCATCCTTTTGAGGCAGCAGCATTGCCTGCCCACAGTCTCGAATTGGTACAAGAAACCTTAGATTTTATTACACAAAACCGTTGATTACTGTATTTTTAGCTTTTTATTGAAACAAATGTTGGATAGAAAGAAAAACTAGTAGATTATTTTTTGCGGAAGCTTACTTTAATTGGTAAATTTACCGCATCAAGTTGCCAATAAAACGGTAATTACCAACCTACTTAGCCTCGACCCCTTTTAAAGAATCGAATAATTTTAAAGCATTCGTGTTCCTTTTTTCCCGTCGCAACAACAAAGCTAGAACGGAACCAATGCCGCAAACACTCAAGATCTTATATAAGAATGAAAAACTTCTTTAGCTTTTTTACACAAGAAATAGCCATTGATTTGGGTACCGCCAATACCCTCATCACTTCCGAAGATAAAGTGATTGTAGACGAGCCCTCTATCGTGGCCGTCAATCGCAACACCAATGATGTGATCGCCGTAGGCCGCAAAGCGATGATGATGCACGAGAAAACGCACCAGATGATTCGCACCGTGCGCCCCCTCAAAGATGGCGTTATTGCAGATTTTGAAGCGGCCGAGCGCATGATTCAGGGCATGATTGACATGATTCCTGACCGTCGCAAGCTGTTTCGCAATATGTGCATGGTCATTTGTATTCCTTCGGGCATTACCGAGGTAGAAAAACGCGCCGTGTTCGACTCTGCCGAGCATGTAGGTTCGCGGGAAACGTATTTGATCCACGAACCAATGGCGGCGGCTTTGGGAATCGGGTTAGACGTAACCGAGCCGATTGGAAACATGATTATTGATATTGGAGGGGGAACCACAGAGATTGCAGTAATTGCGTTGGCAGGAATTGTTTGCGACCAATCAATCCGCACGGCAGGAGATGAATTTACGGTAGACATTATGAACTACATGCGTCGCCAACACAACCTCTTAATCGGAGAGCGTACTTCTGAACAAATTAAAATTAACGTAGGGGCGGCCTTGCACGAGTTGGAAACCCCACCAGAAGATTACGCGGTAAACGGACGGGATTTGATGACGGGAATTCCCAAGCAAATTATGGTATCTTACAACGAAATTAGCCATTGTTTAGACAAGTCTATTTCTAAAATTGAAGATGCGATTCTAAAAGCCTTGGAAAATACTCCTCCAGAGTTGGCGGCAGATATTTACCAAACGGGCTTGTACCTTACGGGCGGTGGTGCTTTGTTGCGCGGGTTGGACAAACGAATTGCTCAAAAAACAAAACTTCCGGTGCATGTAGCAGAAGATCCTTTGCGCGCTGTTGTGCGCGGAACAGGCATCGCTTTGAAAAATCGTGTGAAGTACTCCTTCTTGATTACACACAAGAACATGTAAGTACCCACCCAACAAGAAGAACAATCAACTAGAAGTGTTTGCATTGCCGAATTTATTGCTACTTGTAGTAAGTTCGGCAATTTTTTAACTGCACAACAAAAGTCGCTCTAGGCTTTTTTGTCCTGAAGCTTTAGAATTTATATGCAGCGAATAGCGTTATTTTTAGTTAAATACAATGGCGTTTTTGCGTTTTTTATTTTGCAAGCAATTGCGCTGTCTCTTTATTTTACTAGAAACAGCAATGCCGAAAAAAAAGCGTTTCTCAGTTCGGCCAATAGCCTTGTTGGCAATTTGTACGAAACGAGTAGCAAAGCCACGCGGTACTGGAATCTCTCAGCGGTCAACGATAGTTTGGCGCGGGAGAATGCCGAGCTAAAAATGAAACTGCCCAGTTCTAAATTTACATCGCTCGTTCAAATCAATACGATAGAGGACACCACCTTACAACAGCAGTACCAATATTTTGAAGCCCAAGTTATTAACAACACGATACACCGCCGCCACAATTTTTTGACCATCAACAGAGGCCGTCGCCAGGGAGTTACTGCCAATTCGGGGGTGTTGAACGGCAATGGAACAGGGGTCGTGGGCGTGGTGCAGAAAGTGAGCAATAATTTTGGGGTAGTTATGTCGCTGCTCAATGTCGATACGCGCATCAGCGCTAAAATTCTTAGAAACAACAATTTTGGAATGTTGGTATGGGATGGCGAAGATGCCCAGCATCTGCAATTGGAATCGGTGCCTAAGCACGCCGAAGTGCAAAGAGGCGATACCATTGTAACCAGCGGCTATTCTACTATTTTTCCAGAAGGCATACTAATTGGACGTGTAGACAGCGTATCGCGCCCACCAGGCTTAAATTTTTACGACATTCGCGTATCGCTGTTCAACGACATGAACAACATACAATACGTGTATGTGGTCACCGATTTGCTCAAAGAAGAGCGCCTTACACTAGAAGAAGCCACGATCAATGACTAGTACTATTTTACGCGCCAATGCGTTGCGCTTCGTTTTTTTGTTGCTGTTGCAAGCCATTCTCAAAGGAGTAGATTATGCAGCGATAGACATTTATATTTATCCTTTGTTTGTGCTGTTGTTGCCCGTCGGAATGGTGCACGGTGCGGCTATGTTGTTGGCCTTTTTTTACGGGTTGTTGGTAGACGCTATTTACAACACGCCTGGCCAATTTGCTTCGGCAGCGGTTGCCGTTGCCGCCTTGCGGCCTATTATTTTGACGGTATTGGAACCGCGAGGCGGCTACGAACCAGGCAAGGCTCCGAGCAAATACAATTTGGGGATTCGGTGGTTTTTACAATACAGCAGCGCCCTTTATTTGCTACACACTATTTGGGTCGTCACCCTAGACCAATTACAAATTTTCTCTTGGTTGTGGTTGTTAAGTGTGGTAATGGTCTTTACCCTTTCTATGCTAATTGTTATCTTGTATCAGTTCATCCTCAACCCTAAAGAGTAGGCGGCAAGTACCACTAAGCCTGCGCGTTTACGCCGTATTTGCCCTTTGTCCCATTAAAAAAAAGTAGCCATGCAAGACTTGTATCAAGACAGACAAAAGGTGCTTCAAGTAGCATTTGTGCTAGGAGCGTTGGCACTCATCTTCCAATGTTTCAACATACAAATCCTTGATAAATCCTACCAACAGCAGCACAGCTACCGAGAAGCGGTTACGTTGTACCCATCTCGGGGAGCACTCAAAGACCGACACGGGGAGTTAATGGTGTATAATTTGGCGATGTACGACCTCAAAGCCACTTACAAACAAGTGCGCAAGGCCAATATAGATACAGCGAGCTTTTGCCAATTACTCGGCATTAGCGACAGCACTTTTAGAGCCAACCTCAACAAAGATTTTCGCGACCCGCGCTACTCCCAACGCAAACCCTTTAATTTTCTAACACAAATCCCAGGAGATAAATTTGCAGCCATAGAAGAGCGGCTATATGAGTTTCCAGGTTTTGAACGGCAGCGCAAAAGTGTGCGCGGTTATCCCGCCAAAGTCGGGGCGCATATTTTGGGCTACATCAGTGAGGTCAATGCCAAACAAATCGAACAATCAGAGGGCTTGTACCAGCGCGGAGAGTACATCGGTACCAGTGGGCTAGAATTGTCCTACGAAGCGCAACTGCGGGGCATTCGGGGCGTAGAGCATGTGCTCAAAGACAAATGGGGAAAGCGCAAAGGCGAATACAAAAATGGCAGCTTAGACGAGCCTGCGATTTCTGGCTACGACTTAATTACCTCCATAGATTTGGAGTTGCAGACCTACGGCGAGGAATTGATGAAAAACAAAGTGGGGGCTATTGTAGCAATTGAGCCTTCTACGGGCGAAATTTTGGCGATGGTCAGCAGTCCTAGTTACGATCCTTCTGTTTTGGCAGTTAACCGCAATCGTCAAGAGGCATTTATCAATCTGCAAAAGGATTCTTTAATTCCTTTGTTCAACCGTGCTTTAATGGCGCAGTATCCACCAGGTTCTATTTTTAAACCTGTTTTGTCGGCCATTGGCTTGCAAGAAAACATATTGACGCCAGGGCGGGGAATGGCTTGTGGCGGTGGCTTTTTGTACGGAAGTTTGCGGGTAGGGTGCCACGGACACGGTGCCATCAACGACGTGGGCAATGCCATTCAGTATTCTTGTAACAAATATTATTGCCAGACCTTCCGCGAATTGGTCAACGTCTATGGCTATTATTACCCTGAAAAAGGAATGAACAAGTTTGCCGAACACCTACACGCTTGGGGCTTGGGGGCTAAGTTGGGCGTAGATGTTCCCAACGAGGCACCAGGGCACGTGCCTACGGCCTCGTATTACGATAAAAAACACGGCAAGGGACTTTGGAAATTCTCTACGGCGGTTTCTGTGGGAATCGGACAGGGCGAACTGCTAATTACGCCGTTGCAAATGGCCAACATGGCCGCAATTATTGCCAATCGCGGGTACTATTATACACCGCATTTTGCCAAAGAGTTTCAAGGCGATACCACTGGCATTCTAAATAAATTCAAGCAACGCCACTACACCAAAGTCCACCCTGCGCATTTTGAACCTGTGGTGGATGGAATGGCACGCGTAGTAACCGCAGGAACGGGCCGCCGCTCTATGATTCCAGACATCCCCATGTGCGGCAAAACGGGAACGGTAGAAAACAGCAAAGGCAAAGACCACTCGACGTTTATTGCATTCGCACCGCGCGACAATCCTAAAATTGCCATTGCGGTATACGTAGAAAACGGCGGTTTTGGGTCTACTTATGCTGCCCCTATTTCCAGCCTTATGATCGAGAAATACCTCAAGGGCAGTATTGACGGCAAAGCGCGGCAGTCGCTGGAGAAAAAAATGCTGGAGGCGAACCTCATTAAACTAGTAGCCAACAGCTACACCCAACAAACACCCTAAGCGTATTCGTTTACGACAGACACCCGTCCATCAAAAAAAAACAACCATCAACATGCGTCAAAGTAGAGATTCAGACATTGGGGGATACGACTGGATTACCATTTTGCTGTGGGCAACTTTAGTTGTTAGTGGCTGGATGATGATTTTTGCATCGGGCTATTTGGATGAGGCTTCTTTTACGAGTTTGTACGATTTGAGTAAGAACTACGGCAAACAATTGCTCTGGATCACGGGAGCCTTGGTTATTGTGGGCATTATTCAATTAATCGAAGCGCGTTTTTACGAGACCTTTGCGCCTGTGATTTATGGCCTCACCATGCTGTTGCTGGTGGGTGTTTTGTTTACAACGGCGATTAAAGGAGCAACTTCTTGGTACAACATCGGGGGCTTTCGTTTCCAGCCTTCGGAGTTTGGAAAAGTGGCAACGTGTCTGATGTTGGCTGCTTTTTTGAGTATGCCCAACATGCGGATGCAGGAATTGCGGGTCAAACTGATTGCGTTTGGGCTCATTTTACTGCCTGTAGCGCTGGTGTTGTTGCAAGGGGACGCGGGATCTACGTTGGTATACTTTTCTTTTTTTATTCTGTTGTTTCGGGCAGGAATGGATGTTTGGTTGTACATATTGGGTATTGCAACGGCGAGTTTGGCTATTGCAGCGCTGTTGTACGACGATACTTGGTGGTTGATTAATGTAATTTTATTGGTGGGGAATTTGGTCTTGCTCAAAGGGTTGGGTAAAGAAAATGTTTGGCTGTTGACAATTGCTTTAGAGGCGGTAGCGACCTATTTTCTATTGGATCAAGTTGGGCCTATTGGGGTAACAGCCTTAAATGGAGCCGTATTAGTTGGTTTAGCAGTGGCCAATGTTTTACACAAAAAATGGGAAACGAGCTTCTTTACGAGCCTGCTGGTCGCTCTAGCCATTGGGTTCTCGACTTCTGTAAATTACATCGTAAACAACCTCATCGGAAGCCACCGACAAGAGCGGATTTGGGTATGGCTGCGCCCCGAGAAATGCCACCCGCTAGGGCCGTTGTACAATGTGGAGCAATCAAAATTTGCCATTGGTTCAGGCGGTTGGGTAGGCAAAGGCTTTTTGCAGGGAGAGCGCACCAAGCTGGATTATGTCCCTGAACAATCTACAGATTTTATCTTTTGTACGGTTGGAGAGGAGTGGGGCTTTATGGGAACGACGTTTATTGTATTGGTCTTTTTTGCGTTGATTTTGCGCATTCTATTTCTAGCTCAACGGCAGCGCTCGCTGTTTACCAAGTATTACGCGTTGGGCGTAGCTTGCATCCTTTTCTTTCACGTATTCATCAATGTAGGTATGACAGTGGGATTGGTGCCTGTTATTGGAATTCCCTTGCCCTTTGTGAGCTATGGCGGCTCTTCGCTCCTATCTTTTTCTATTCTGATGGGTATCCTCATCAAACTTGACAGCAATCGTTTATTCGCATTTGGGTAATGCCACTACTATTTTTTAGAAAGAGTATTGCTGCGTTGTCGTACGTTTCGGCTTTGCGCTGTCGTACGCCGAGCGAAGCCGAGACACACAACAGGGAAGGGTAGAATTAAGGTCAATAAACAATTGCTTCTCATAAAATTAATTTAGAGTTCGGAACTTATACGCTTTTGTTAGAGTTAGGTCATAGAATGTCGGCATCAAAATGCACAGACAATCAATTACTAAGCATTTGTACCCCTTAGAAAATTAGGGAATAATAATTGTATAACAAGGCTTAATGCGGTCTTTCTAAGGGTAGAAAACCGTCCCCACGAATAACAGAAGCGTCCTTATAAAACAACGGGATGGCTTTTAATTGTTAACCTCTAAATTAAGCAAGCATGAGCTGGCGAAGACTAAATGGGAGCAGAATTTTGTTGCCCATTAAAGAAGCAGTAGAGAAGACCATTCAAAAAGAATTGGCTGATGGGCATCAACTGAAAGTCTGTATCGGAACAGATTCGCAGGTGCGTGGCAAAAACATTGGTTTTGCTACCGTAATTGTGTTTCTACGCGAGGGCAAAGGTGGGTTTATGTTCATCAACAGCGAAGTTGTGGTACAAAAAATGTCCATTCGCGAACGTATGATTCAGGAGGTAAGCCGCTCCGTTACTCTGGCTTATGAATTGTCCAGCATTTGGGACAAGTACGACCTTGCACTGGAAATTCACGCCGACATCAACACCGACGCGAGTTTCAAATCAAATGTCGCACTCAAAGAGGCCATGGGCTACATCAAAGGAATGGGCTACGAATTCAAAGCCAAACCCAACGCCTTTGCCAGTTCTAGTTGTGCCGACAAGGTCTGCTAGGGCTACTTTTCTAGAAAACAACTTACTGGCACTATAAGTTAATGCGCTCGCACTCGGAGTTATTCGAGTGGGGGCGTTTTTTTGTAAAACGATGCTGTTTGCGCCGCTAGTTCCAGGGTTTAGCGCAGCAGTTACTTGGATTGCTGGTGTGTGTGTAAATCAATGACCTGTTGAACAAAGTGGAGAATGGTAGAAAGTTGAGCAGCGTCGGAGATGGTCAATTCGTAATCGCCATTGCCCAAATGGCCAACTTTAGAAACATCCCTAAGGAGTTGCCCAGGATCGGACAGGCTACCTTTTGACGCCTTGAACCATACTTTTAACCCCTTTTGCTGAATTTGTACGTCTGTAATATTGCTTTCTTCTTTAGTAAAAGAAAGATAGTACTTATTGACTTTAAAGTCTAGCCCAAGAGCTAGCAGTTGGCTTTTTAACTGCTGGTATAAAGCGGTAATGGCTGTATCTTTAATAGAGGATAGATGGTCGTCTTCTTGGTAAGGGATGTAGTTGTTTATAGCTTTTTGTAATTTATGGACATAAGTTTTTGAGTCTATATGTTGGCTAATCGCTCTAAATTCAGCTGAATTTACCCTTTTCTTAAGATCAAACACGGTCTCTATTTTTTTACTCAAACTGTCCAGTTCTACCGCTGAAACATCGGGGTCAATGCGGTGGAACGTCTTTACTGCCTCAATAAGCTGCTTTACAGCAACCGTTTGGTAGTTCTTCGCATCAACGTGTACTTGGTAGAATTTGCGGAGGCTATGCTCCAATTTTTTCATCCAATCCAAAAAATCGATTACTTCAGGCTGGCCTTCGCTTACAACTTCTGTTACAACATCTTCTATTTGTTCTTCGGTCACAACTACCTCATCCAACTTTGCCAAAGCATCTTCTAAATAAGGATTGATATCCTCTGTTAATTTCTGAACATCTTGCAAATCCAGCAACTTAAATTCTTTGTTGTGGGCAACCTTATTGCGCAAGTCATAGAGCTTTTCCCAGCGTTTTTTGATGTAGTTGCCATCTTGGTCTACAATAGCAGAGAAAAATTTAGACCAGTTGCTATTGGGCAATAAGGACTGAATTTCTTCCAAATCTATATTCTCTAGGGATTGCGCGCCTTTTAGCTTGCGAATAATATCTTCCTTGTGTTTGGGATAGTTCTCACTAAATAAAAAATCACTTAGTTTGATGAAATCCAAATTGGTCAGGAAGTTAACGTCCTTGTTTTCTTGGCGAATAGAATTGCGGACGTCCAGCGGGGCGTAATTTTCCTCCCATTTGATGCCCACATTGACCAACATAAATTTGCTCAACAGCTTGCGCATCAGGTTCTCTACTTTATGAATATAGACATACGCTTTGTGGCTGTAGTAATAAGAAACATCGTCCCACAACACATAAACATGCTTTTGACTGAATTTGTACAAGCCTTTCTTAATTTCCTTAAGCGCCGTTACAAAGGCTTCAATGTCCTCTTCTTTTTGGCAACTAAACGTTAGGTGAAAATAAATGCCTTCTTGTTTGGCGTTTTTTATATTGCCTGTAGTAATCGTGTAATCGCCTTCGTAATTGCGAACCTTAAACTTCTTATTTTTTAGTTCAATATCATCATCCGCTTGCAGCAAGTTTTTGAGGGAGCGAATAGACTTTGTCTTTACTTTCTTATCTCCAATAATAAGGTATTCTATCTTGTACATCAATCGTAGTTTGTAGGAGTGCTAATTGTCCGATTAAGATAATGTATTTGGGTAGAAGTAAGTAGAAAAAAATAGATTAAAATTAGGAATTTTTACCCACAGGGATTACTTAAATCAATAGGAATTAATTTAATCATTCCCCAACACCTGTTTCTGCGCAACCAACGGCTCCAATTGTTCCCAACTCCTATCCGAAACTTTAAACCGACAACCATCGCAGGGGTCGCCATTGGTTTCAGGCATGCAGCCCGATTGCGAACGACAACTAATTGAATTGCTGGAATTGATGGTCATTTCGCACGTACTGCCACTAGCACAACTGCAAGAGCAAGACACACGAATCGGCTCGCCGCGGTCTTTGGGGACGTACTCGACCAGCGTTTGGCCGTCTTTGAGGGTATACAAAGCTTTTAATTGCTGGCTGTCTTCAAACTCCAGCGTATAATAATTCACAGCGCGAACGCCTTGCGCATCAAAAGAAGGCGTGGAAGAGCCGTTGCGTACTTGAAAATCATTGGCGAGCGTCATAACGGTGCGGAGTGTACTGGGAACAGCGCTGGCCGCTACCTTAGAAAAGGCACAGCGGTGGCCGCGCTCATCGGGAAGGGGGCTGTCTTCGGAGGTGCAGCTTTCTGCTTTGGGAACGCATGCAACGGTGTGTGGCCCTGAGGCATTGATCTTGCAGGAGCCTGCGATTTTACAAGCGCATTCGTAGACGGGGGAGTTGCTGCGCTCGGTGGTTTGAACCGTAGTGGTATCGACGAGTTGCACATACAAATGGTCGTCCAAATGGCCGTAAAGAGCAACGTGGTTATCGGGAA
The DNA here is from genome assembly GCA_964449615.1 of uncultured Aureispira sp. Lineage (GTDB taxonomy): Bacteria > Bacteroidota > Bacteroidia > Chitinophagales > Saprospiraceae > Aureispira. The sequence continues at coordinate 41,424 of CAYUZF010000002.1, read as the reverse complement.
TGGCTAGTTCGTAGAGCGGCGTTAGAGGGAGATCCGTTTGGGTCTTGATTGTTGTGGTATTGTTGGTAGTGGGCGTAGAATCCTCGCAACTCAATAGGCTTAAACCTAACCATCCAAAAAAATACAGGAATACACATAAGCGATTAAAAAATAAAGGGATCATAGTTCTATTAGTTGTGCGGCTAAAATTATTATCACAACTAAGGTAAAAAAAATAATCATTTAAATACGACTATTTGTAGCAAAAATAGAACGCTATGGTCTCTATTCCAACGATTTATTAACCCGCCCTATGTACAAATATTTGACCGCTACTTCAGGATGCTGCCGCCAAACAAACAAATAATGATCAGAAGCCACATGAATAATTTTGAAATCCATTTCAAAACTATCGTCGGCTTCCAGCGCTGAAATACGGTAGGCACAGTCGTTGTGCCAAATGAGACGGCGTTTTTTAATGGTTCCATTGCGGGATTCTTGTTGGGTGCTGTCGGTACGATGGATGTACGCTACTTCGTCGTGGTCGAGGGTAGGATAGTAATAAAAATGCCCTTTTCGAACATCGGCGCAACTGCTTCCTTTTTCGTTGGGGGGCACCCAACCGTGGTCTAGGGCATATTGCACACTAAAATTATTAATCCGTAGATAAATAAATGTGCTGATGCTGTCCATAATTTGTACAACGCGGTTGTGTTGGCAGAGAACTGCCCTAGAAGCCGTCGTCGAGAAGCAAGCGCGGGCCGCTTCTGCGGTTGCGGTAGAAGGCTGGTACTGTCGCCACCAAACTTTGAGGGTTTTCTGGGCATCGCTGCGTAAGGTGCTAAAAAAAGGCTGTTGTTTTAGTATTTCTACTTGTTTTGGGGTAACGGGAATGGCATTTTGCAACTCGGTGACCACCAAAGAAAGGCCATGCGTTATTGCATTGTCGATGACATCGTCCGAAAGGGTAGAAAAATAGGCTTTGGAAGAAACTTGTGCAGCTAGGGGAGCAACTTTGTTCGCCCAGCCGAGCCACAACAACAACAAACAACAATAGGAGCGAGCAGACATAAAGGCAGGTATTAGGACAGGATAAAAAGATAGAACGGTAACCCCTAATCAGGCAAGCGCAAACCAGGAGTAGTCATTTGCTCTAGCAAAGAACGATGGTCTTCGGGCAAATCGATAAGCGTTACAGGTTTTTTTCTAAAAAACAACACCGATTGTACCAAAACCAGAACCGCAGGCAAGGCCAGCGCAATGCCGTAATAATACCAAAACCAAGCTCCTGCATCGGGCAAATAATACTGTAGGGCAAAATACAACAAATAGGCAAAGCCGCCGAAAACCAGCCACCAGGCAGCCAGCATCAGCACGTTCAAAATACCCTTGCCTACGCGCCACCAAAAGTTATGGCGTTTCTCTTCTGCCACTTCTTTTTCCAAAACCCAACTTTGCAACAGCGTATCTGCGCCTAAAAAAAACGGCATGGGGAAATGCAAAAACACGTAGGAAATTACAAAATAATAGCCCAGCGCCCCGCCACAACCCAACAATAGAACTTTACTTATAGCAATTGCAGTCATCTTATTTTTGGAATTAGAATAATCAAGTAGTTCAACAAAGTACGGTATTTATACAACAAAAGCAAGCCTCAAAAAGCTTAGTATGGAGCAAAAAAAAGCCCCTTCTGCTTCCAAAATTAATTGAAAAAGACAAAAGGGACGGTTTATTCATTCAGCTCTATCAAAAACCACTAAGGGGTTATTTGGTCATAGAATGCAAAAATTCGTCGTTGCTGCTGGTACCTCTGATACGCTGTAGCAAGAAATCCATGGCCTCTTCCGTTTTCATATCGGCCAAGTAACGGCGCAGAATAATCATTTTATTGACCACATCATCATGGTGCAACAAATCATCGCGGCGCGTGCTGGATTTGGTCAAATCAATTGCAGGATAAACGCGGCGGTTGGCCAATTTGCGATCGAGTTGTAACTCTAGGTTGCCCGTTCCTTTAAATTCTTCAAAGATAACTTCGTCCATTTTAGAACCCGTATCAATCAAAGCCGTTGCTAGAATAGTCAAGGAACCACCGTCTTCGATGTTACGCGCTGCCCCAAAGAATTTTTTGGGTTTGAGCAAGGCGCTCGCTTCCACACCACCCGACAATACTTTACCGCTAGAAGGCGATACAGAGTTGTGGGCGCGGGCCAAACGGGTGATGGAATCCAACAAAATAACCACGTCGTGGCCACATTCTACCATGCGCTTCGCTTTTTCCAAAACGATATTGGCTACCCGCACGTGGTTTTCGGGATGGTCGTCAAAGGTAGAGCCAATCACTTCGGCGCGTACGCTGCGCTGCATATCCGTCACCTCCTCGGGGCGTTCATCAATCAACAAAATGATGAGGTAACACTCGGGATGGTTTTCGGCGATGGAGTTGGCTACGTCTTTCAGCAAGAAGGTTTTACCTGTTTTGGGTTGTGCGACAATCAAGCCACGTTGCCCTTTGCCGATGGGCGTAAACAGATCCATGATGCGCGTAGAGTACAATTTAGGCTTGCTTTTTTGTACAATGTTTAATTTTTGTTCTGGGAACAAAGGCGTGAGGTGGTCGAAGTGAACGCGGTCGCGAATCTCATCGGGACTCCAGCCGTTAATTTTTTCTACTTTTAGCAGCGCAAAATACTTTTCTCCTTCTTTGGGCGGGCGAATAGCCCCTTCGATAGAGTCCCCTGTTTTTAAGCCAAACAGCTTAATTTGAGAAGGCGATACATAAATATCGTCGGGAGAAGTAAGGTAATTGTAATCGGAAGAGCGCAAGAAGCCATAGCCCTCGGCCATCATTTCCAACACGCCTTCGCCAGCTACCACACCGTCCAAATCAATATTGAACTTAGGTTTGGACGTCTCTTTTTGAGGCGTGCGACTGCGTTTGCTGCTGTCTTTGCTGGTGCTTTGGTTGTTTTCGCGCTTTCTAGAATTGCGGTTGTTGGTCGTTTCCTTTTTGTCTTCTGTTTTATTAGAATTACTGCTTTCGCGACGACGGCTGGTGCGTGGCTGGCGCTTTGGCTGTTCCTCGCTGCTTTTTTCACGGATAGAACTGTCTTGCTCTTCTTTTGTATCGTCGTTAGAAGAAACCTCTTTTTCTAAAACGGCTACTTTTTCTGTTGTTGGGCGGGCAGTTTTTTTGATGGTATCAGAAGCTTCCTTCGTGGTGGTCACCTCGCTGTCGGTAGCTATGCTATCGCCTTTGATGGCTTGGAAGTCCAATATCTTGTAAATCAGTTCTTTTTTGGTGAGTCTCTTATAGCCTTTCATCTCTAGCTTTTCAGCTATTTCTCTAAGCTCTGGAACGAGCATCTGATTTAATTGAAGTATGTCGTACATACAAAGATAGGTTGAATGATATTAAGTGAATGAAATAAGTTATTATTGATGTGTAATTTTATCGTGTGTTCTTTGCCAACTAGCAACCGATGATCTTATTTGGACGGAAATTTCGGGGCAACTGTTGTAGGTGTATAGAAAACCGTAACCTTGTAACTGTTCAACGGTTTGCCGCTTTGGCAAAGGCCTATTTAGGGATTGGGGAAGCTAATTTTTATGGCATTTTAAGAAAACCAGCCGTTCTATAGGAGGATTTCCCTTTGTTGTACCAAACTGTTATTTTTATAAAGATGGTCTAAAAGAAGGGCTTTGTAAAAGTTGATGCTAACACAGAACCGCTCTTCTTCATAGCTTCGCAGCCATCCAAAAACGATGTTTATCTCCAAACAGGTCTTGTCTACCTTTTTGAGGGATCGAGATGCTTAGGTATTCGTTGACGAGGAAATCCGTTTCCACTAAAGTTAGATTACTAAGATCACCTTACCCAATAACTAGGTAAACGATGAAATAATAGCAACTCTTAAAGATAAGATGAGGGTGGTATTGGAAAGATAGGATATGATTGGTCAAACAAATGAGCAGTATTGGATTGCTTAGCTAGATGCTGTATTCTCTGAATTGATAGTACAAAACTACACTTTAATTTTTGAATTTAAATAGCTCTAGGATAAAAATGTTCTTAATACAAGCAAATTGCTGTCATATGGTACTAAATTTCAGGTTTTACCCCCCATATAACGCCTTTTTGTCGTGCTATTCTGATGTTAAAACGCAGCTTAATCAAAAAAGTTTTGGCCAAAGAGCGATAGTTTCAAAGATAAAAGCACAGTTACGGCGTACAGGTCAACTTGATTTCTACGCGTCTGTTTTCTAAGCTGCCTGCTGGGTGTAGCGGGTGTAGACTCCCAAACCACTCGTATTGAATTCTACTTGCTTGAATACCCTTACTGCTCAACCAGCGCTGAATCCCCACGACGCGTTCTTTAGAAAGTTCTAGGTTGCGTTCTTCCTCGCCAAACACATCGGTATGCCCATAAAGCGTAAGCGTGGTGCTCGGGTGCGCTTTCATGTAATCAAAAATAGCAAAAAGCGTTTGTTTGGCCGCGATTTCCCCCTTGAAACGTGCGGTGTTGTCGTGGTACTGAATATTGGGCAACAGCAGAACCTCCTCGCAATTGATCTCCTCTTGGGTGGTGGCGCTGGCTGTAGCAGGGCGATATGGGGGCACACCAGTAGATTTTGACAGCGGAGCGCGAGGGGATATGTACAAATCTGGGGAAGCTGTAGCCTGAACGGCGGCGGAATCTATAGACTTGTTGCTTTGTTCCAACAATGCCAAACGGGCTTTTCTTTTTTTATAACAACAAATATGGGGCAATTCTTTTTCGCCATCGGGAATGAGCTGCCGCAGACTCATATTGTCCAGTGCAATCAACACCCGATCATTCCCTTTGTGCAAAAGATTTAACTCTATCATCACTTGTAGCATTTCTGCCTCTGTTTCAAACGTATAGCTCACTTTTTTCCAAACTCGACGCTTTTCAGGAAGTTGAATATGTTGTGTGGGGGCAGGCTTTACCTTAAAAGAAAAATGCGTGGGTGTGTTGCCTGTAATAGAGGCCACCCAAAAAGAGAACACATATTTTTGTTGGGGTTCTACAGGAAGCAGCTGTAGCCAAAGCAAACCGTTTTTAGCACTTGGCCGCACTACCAATAGGTTACCTGTTCCTGTGCTATGATCCTGCAGTTTGGGCACAAACTTATACCTGTCCGTCATACTGTATTGTCCTTCCTGCAAGGATTGCGCTCCAGCATTTGCCGCTAGCCGCTCCAGCGTATAATGGCCGTCTAAAGGCTCTTTCCCTTGTTCAAAATCACCATTGGCAATTCGATTTCTACCCAAATAATAACCCGCTGGTGCTTGAGCAACTGCCCATAACCCAAGGCTTGTTAATAATAGCGTAAGAAATGTTTGAAAAGTTGACGTTCTTGATTTCATGAGCTTTCTAATTTAACAGTGCGATAGCGTACTTGAAAAACGTCAAGAGCCGTGCCAAGCAACACAAGGGGGTAACGTTTATCCTAGGTACAAAAAAAAGTAGTTGCGAGCCATCGTGCCACCAATCTTGTGCTATATTGCTAGAAAATAAAGACTAATTATTCAAAATAACCCTTAACTTTGTCACTGGGGAACTTCCCAGCTAAGAAGTTGTTTGTATAACTTCATTCAAGGACTACAAAAGGGGAGCTATTATTATGCTACAATAGCAGCCTCAACATTACTACCTAACCAATTTACCGCATTTCACCATGCTACCAGTCAATTTTATCAAAGAAAACAAAGAACGCGTCCTAAAGAGCTTGCGCGTTCGCAACAACAAAGAGGAACAGCTCATTACTCAAATTTTGCAGACGGATACGCGTCGCAAGGAGTTGGAACATAAACTTCAAGCCCACCAGTCCGAAAGTAACAGCATTGCAGGGGAGATCAAAGAATTGTATAAGACAGGTAGAGGGGCGGAAGCAGCGCCCAAAAAAGAGCGGGGCAGCGAGTTAAAAACCATCATTGCCGCTATCAAAAACGAGCTCAATGCCACGAAAGACGATCTACAAGATTTCTTGTTGCAAATGCCCAACTGTGCCAATGAGTTGGTACCCGAAGGGTTGAGCGACGAAGACAATGTGGTACACCAAGCTTGGAGCAAGGAATTGCCAACGCTGGAGCAAGAAGCATTGCCCCATTGGGAATTGGCCAAAAAATACAACTTAATAGATTTTGAAATGGGAGCCAAGATAACAGGCGCAGGTTTTCCCGTTTATGTGGGAAAAGGAGCGCGCTTGCAACGCGCTTTGATCAGCTTCTTTTTGGACGAGGCCGATGCCGCAGGCTACCGCGAGTACCAAGTTCCCTACCTGGTCAACGAAGACAGTGCCCGGGGAACAGGGCAACTCCCCGACAAAGATGGTCAAATGTACTACGTAGAAAAAGACGATTTGTATTTGATTCCAACTGCCGAAGTACCATTGACCAATATTTACAGAGACGTTATTATAAAGGAAGATGACTTTCCCATCAAATTAACGGGCCACACCCCTTGTTTTCGTCGCGAAGCGGGTTCTTACGGGGCACATGTGCGTGGGCTCAACCGTCTGCATCAATTTGACAAGGTAGAAATCGTCCAAATTCAACACCCCGACCGTTCTTACGATACCCTCAAAGATATGTGTGGACATGTGGAGCAGTTGTTGCAAAAATTGGAATTGCCCTATCAAGTCTTATTGCTTTGTGGCGGCGATTTGGGCTTCGCGGCAGCCATTACCTACGACTTTGAAACCTACTCTGCGGCACAACAACGCTGGTTGGAAGTAAGTTCTGTTTCTAATTTTGAGGTTTTTCAAGCCAACCGTCTAAAATTGCGTTTCAAAGACAACGAAACAGGCAAAAACCGCTTGGCGCATACGCTCAACGGCTCTGCGTTGGCGCTGCCTCGCATCATGGCCACGCTACTAGAAAACAACCAAACGCTTGATGGCATTCGCATCCCCAAAGCCCTACAAAAATACACGGGTTTCGATTGGATTCGATAAGGGCGTATTTGGTAGTCGTTCAAACAAAATAATGCAAACAACAGACGAAAAATACATGCAGCGCGCCATTGCCATCGCACAGCTGGCCAACGGCAACAATGCGCCAAACCCTAGAGTAGGGGCCGTTGTTGTGTACAACGGACGTGTTTTGGGAGAGGGCTACCATAGACAATACGGCGAAGCACATGCAGAAGTAAACGCCGTGGCTGCGGTGACCAAAGAAGACCGCGTCTATTTGCCAACAGCAACGCTATACGTCACGTTAGAACCTTGTTTCCACCAAGGAAAAACGCCGCCTTGTGTGCAGTTGCTCTTGC
>CAYUZF010000002.1:30518-34135 GCA_964449615.1 uncultured Aureispira sp. | reverse complement strand
GAGAAAAAATAGCGCGGGTGGTCATTGCTTGCCGAGATCCTTTTGAGAAAGTGGCAGGTCGGAGCATCGCGCTGTTAAAAGCGCAGGGAGTAGATGTAGTCGTTGGCGTATTGGAAGCGCAAGCCCAGCAGTTGGTGCGGCGATTTTTTACAACCGTGCAACAGCAACGGCCTTACATCGTACTGAAATATGCCCAAAGCCGCGACGGCTTTATGGGCGACCCGCAGCGCCGCGTGTTGATTTCCAACGCATTTAGCCAGCGTTTGGTACACCAGTGGCGACGAGAAGAAACGGCTATTTTGGTGGGTACCAATACCGCCTTGCTCGACAATCCGCGCTTGAACAATCGCTTTTGGCAGGGACGCCAACCGCTGCGCTTGGTACTTGACCGCCATTTGCGACTGCCCAAAACCCTTCATCTATTCGACGGAAAATTACCTACTTGGGTATTTACGACCCAAACTGATGTGCCAGATTGGCCAAACGTGCGTTTCATAAGCTTATCCGATACGACGCCCTTATTGCCACAGCTAATGGTATATTTGCAACAAGCCCGCATTCAATCGGTTTTAGTAGAGGGCGGCGCGCAATTGCTGCACGCTTTTTTAGAAGCCGATTTGTGGGACGAGGCACGTGTTTTACAAAGCCAGGTTCTACTTAAAAAAGGCGTTGCTGCGCCGATTATTTCCGCTTCTTATTACCACCACCAAACAACGCTCCTAGATAATCAATTGGTTTATTTTCACAATACGTAATACCATTGGCTTACGGTCTACTGTTTGCTACCAAAACACCTCTTCTACTACCTTAAATTTTTTATTGTGCTTTACATTGTACTTGCAATTCTCTGCTCGGTTACTATTAGTGTAGTTTTTAAGCTCTTTGACAAATACCAAATTGATCATTTTCAAGCCATTGTATTTAATTATATAGTCTGTGTGACAACGGGTTGTATAGAGCTGGGGGAAATACCGTTTAGAATGTCGATGTTTCAAGAAGACTGGGTGCCTATTATGTTGGTGCTGGGAACTTTATTTGTGAGTGGCTTTAATTTTATTAGTCGAACGGTGCAATATTTTGGGATTGCGGTGGCCTCGGTGGCACAACGGATGTCTATAGGCTTATCGGTGCCTTTTTCCATTTGGTTTTACAACGACCCTTATACGGCGTTGACCCTTTTAGGGATTGTGTTGGCGTTGGCCTCAGTGGTGCTCATCAATGTGCCTGCTAAACAAACGGCGGTGGTAGCGAGTACTGGAGAGCAAACAACTCTTGGGATGGACGATTCTACGGATAAGAAGCTTTCTAAATGGATGTTTATCTTTCCGTTGGCAACATTTTTAATCTCTGTTTTTATAGAAATTATCTTGCAGTATTTGCACGCCGTGCATAAAATGAAGCCCGCTATAGAATCCATTGTATTGTTTGCGACAGCGGGGGCGTTGGGTATTGTAGGGTTGATTGTATTTAGAAAACCGCTGGCTTGGCGCAATGTAGTGGCGGGGATATTTTTGGGCATTCCCAATTATTTTTCAATTTATTTCATTTTGCGCGCCCTAGACAGTTGGAGTGGTTCGGTGGTCTATTCTGTAAATAACATTACCGTAGTAGCACTTTCGGCCTTGCTGGGCTATTTCTTTTTTAAGGAGCGCTTGACACCGCTTAATATTTTGGGGGTTGCTTTGGCACTGGTTGCAAGTTACTTGTTGGTAAAATAGTGGGGGTAATTTTGTATCTTTGAATCCTATCATCCACCCCCAAGACGATTGTATATGTTAGTTCGTACTATTTTTACCAGTTTGCTGCTCTGTTTTTTTTCTACTGCCTTCGGCCAATATTATATGTTTGGCGGGTATAATTTTGCCGCGATCAATTTGAAGGGGAGCAATGAAATTATCAATACGTTTAACAATGCGGAAAACCACAGCGTAGCGGCGTTGCGAAACAACTGGCACGGCTATCGGGCAGGATTTGGGCATTATTCGCGGCATGCACTAGTAGAATTGGCTTATGGAAATTTGGTATCGCAGCAATTGAGCATCAACACCGACCAGCTCAAAGAACGCGCAGAAGTTATTGCGAATTATGCCAGCGTGAGTGCGCGGGTCGGGTACAAACCGTTTATACGACAGCATTTTACCGTGGGCGCGGCGCTGCATTTGGGTAATGTGCGTTACCGTTATTCCTTTGGTGGCAATTATCAAACCCCCATCACCCGTTATACCATTGTACCCGAAGTGTATTTGGACTACGCCATTCGCCTGCGTTTTTTGCTTAAAAAAGCACAGCGCAACGACTATTTTTACCTGCTGCGCATCCGCCCGTCTTACCAGTTCCACGCCACAGAAAACGTCGCTCCGTTCGCGGAAAGCCTCAACCAAACCCCCAGAGACCAAGCCCTAGAACTAAAAGATAATTTCAGTCATTTTGGGTTTACCGTTTCTTTGGTCATTCCATTCATGAACGATGATGAGCGCGGGTATCTAATTAAAAACAAAGAAAAGCGCAGCAAGAAAAGCAAGCAGCCCAAGGGGCGTTTGTAGAGAGATACACCATTTGGAGCCAGCTATCTGTACCTATTTTACAAACAGCGAACTAACAGATATTTTTTGACGTTGATTTTTAGTAATACATTGTAAACCAAGCAGGCTTTTCATTCAAAAGCCGTCCATTTAAATAAAGCAAAGACTATGTTAGGTAAATTAATCACATTGGTGTTCTTTTTTGTTGTAGGTTGGGTGGTGTACACCCAATTTTTTGGCAGTACAGAAGAACAGCAAATGGGGCGCGAAGTTATTGGCAGCGCCAAACAAACCGTACAAGGCGTGTTTAGTATTTTCAAACACGAAGGCAACAAAATCAAGGAAGGAACTTACGACGACAGCATTGACCAGCTCGGCTCGTTGTTGGACAAATTGCGCGAGCAAACCGATGACGCTTCCGAAAAAGAAGAACTCATCAAATTGTCGGAAGAAACCGAACGCATCAAAGAGCAAGTCCAAAAATCAAAAGAAGGGGTAGAAAGTGTCAACGACGAGGAGACCAAAGAAGATCTGCGCCGCTTGACCGAGCAAGTTCAAAAAGTGGTGGAACGCCTCGAAGAGTAAAATCATTAGCGGTTACGCCCATTAAAAAAAGCTACTACACGTGCAGGATGTAGTAGCTTTTTTGGTGCTGGTAACCCAACACAGAAAAACAAGTTGAACCAATAAACGGCCAAAAAATGAATGTTAATTGATTTCCGTTTCTAGCGCAGAACGCTTGCTGTAATTGAGCACTTGGCGCAATACAAAATCTGGTGGCTGCAAAGCCGCTTCGTCCAATAAATCTTTGGCGGCTTTTAGATTAGCCTTTGCTTTACGTATGTTGCTGTCACAGGACTCGGCAGATTGGATGGCCATGCGTTGTAGGTAATCCGCTTCTCCGTACAAGTCACTTACTAGATCGTTTTGTGTAATGTTATACTTCATTGTGAGTGGTTTTACTTATAATACCAAAGTACTCTGTAAAATAAAATTTGCTACTGTAACCAAAACGACACCTTTTCTAAAATTGTTGCCTTGCTTTGTCTTTTTTAGTCAAAATTTTATTTTGTATAAAAAATTTTTAAAAAATTT
>CAYUZF010000002.1:29537-30508 GCA_964449615.1 uncultured Aureispira sp. | reverse complement strand
AACGAGTGTTAATTCGGAAACCATCTTGTCCCTTAGGGCGGCTTCATTTTTAAAAACGAGGTCTATTTTGAAAGGGTTGGGCAACAGATGAAATAATTGTAAAAAAAAGTTCTATGCCCGGTCATCTCGACGAACATAGAACAAAGAACACGAAGTTTCCTGCAAACAACAGATTGTAAATAAGTGCATTAAGCGCGTTCGCGCTTTATCATTTTAGTGAGCTTGGACATGTGTTTTTGCATAATAGAAATATTAATCAGCATGTTGCGTTCCACTGCTTTTTCGGAAAATCCTCGATTTTCAAAATCTATGTAGGTTTTGAAGTGCAAGTCTCCTGTTTGTGGGTCTAGTTCAAAATTTCCAAAAATACGATCGTTGTTCAGGCACATTAAAAAAAGTGCCATTTGGTCGCGCAACAAACTAGGAACTTTGGCGGGCAAGGTCGAATAAAAGCCTGCACCGCTTCCTGTTTCTTTGTTTCTGCTGACCAAAATCAGGCACTGCCAAGCGCCCTGCGGCGTTTGTACATCAAAATAAAGCGCTTGCCGTTTGGCATCGATTTCATGATCCACACCAATGCGTCGAAAGTAATTGCTAATTTGTTCAATCATAGTCGTATAGATTAAGGCATGCTTACTGGTCGCTGTTCTATTTTCCAACAAGAAAAGTCCTCGAATCAGCTGGGCGTGGGGCATGGCGTTTCAAAAAGGAAACTATTAGCGATCAAAGCGATCTAAATCCAAAGCTTTAACAATGGCGATCAACTTGGAAGCGTATTTTTTGTCGGTGGCATAGCCCGCTGCCTGTAGACCGTGCGCCCAATTGACGTAGTCGGTGCGAGGCAGCTTAGAAAGGTGTTTGTAACGCTTGTTGCCGAGCAGTTTGCTGTGTTCGCGGAAGCTCTCCCAGGGAGAATCGAAAATGCGGAACATGTCGTATTTGCTGTCGTCGGTATAGTTGGCACAGCGGCA
>CAYUZF010000002.1:22777-29513 GCA_964449615.1 uncultured Aureispira sp. | reverse complement strand
TTTTGCGGCATTTGATGCCAAAGTGGTTGTTTTCTTTGGCAGCTAAAGAACTGGCACCTACATTGCTTTCCAACAAACCTTGCGCAAGGGTGATGCTGGCAGGAATGTTGAACAATTCTGCTTCTTCTTGTGCCGTTTTGCTGTAACGAGCGATGTAATCAAGACACAATTTGTTTTTAGCGGCTACAATGGCGGGGTCTACTTGGTGCTTTTCGGCAAAGCCTGGATTTAAAACAAACCCCAAATTGGAATATTTTAAAGCTTGTTTTTGTTGCTCTGGTGTGAGGGCGGCACCCACGGCAGTAGCAGCATTGGCCAAATTCATCTGCCGGCGAATGTCGGCTTGTTCTTCTTTGATGCTGTGCCACCAACCCTTTTTGGTATTGGGGGTGTTTTGGTGGGCAACAGTGGTGGCGTAAGCTTTGTTGCTGGCGGGGGGCGGAGTCTCTACTAGGCTGGCTGCCTGTTGGTTAGGGCTGCCGATGGTAAATTGTATGCTGAATTCTTTTTGGGTTAGCAATAAAATAACCAAGGCAAAAAAAGCGACGCGCACCCAAATTTGTCGTACAAATCGTTTAAAATTTTGGAGGCTGTTGTCCATAGCGCGCTTCACTACAACAGGCACATTTTTGTTCACAATCATCATAAGCAATACATTTTCGGTTGTCTGTAATATCTGTCTGTACACAAACATAAAACAAAATGTTTTGGCTTCAAAATTATAAACCAAACAAAATGTTTTAAAGCTAGAAAAAACCTGTTTTTAGACGGTTTTTGTATTGAACTAAGGTGATTTTTAGAATTTTTGAAACAAAAGTGTTTTCTTTTTCGAAGTGTACCCTCCTCTCTGTTTAGGATAATATTGTTCCTTTTGTTATTTTAAAAATTGAAATTAATTTGTATTCTATTATCAAATTTAAGACTAAGCCTTATGCCTACTAGGAATATTTACGCTGTTTTACTGCTGTTCTTGGTTTACACTTCGCTTTGTTTTGTGGCCTCAAAGGTCGAGCGATTTGCACCACTAAAAATAGACACCAAGTTGGAGCGCAATTCCATGTTTAGGGCGAGAGTTGTTTGGAACCACTTATCGTATACCGCAATCTTACGCGATGATAAGCTGTACTTTCTGTTTGTCAACGATGCAAAAGAAGACGCGTTGGTATTAAAGCGGGAGTGGCATGAAATAGACCACTTTGCCAATTTAGGTGTAGCGGGGGGCAGTGGTTTATAAAGAAGGCATTGTAGAAAAAACGCAGCTGGCCGACGCCGTGCAACCGTTAACGGGCTACGTATAGTATAGGAAGGATGGGACACCTCTAATGATCGCACAAAACAAACTTCGACACTTTATTATAAAACTAACGCTGCATTAGTATTGGTAAGGAGCAGTGCCTCGGCTTCGCTCGGCAGCCCTGCCCCCTACCAATCTTTTTTACAAATTCTCCAAGATAAAATTGGTCATCTTGTTGTACAAATGCGCTCGGGTAGCGCCGCCGTAAATGCCGTGGTTTTTATTGGTGTAATAGGCCTCATCAAATGGAATATTTTGCGCGACCAGCGCCCGCGACATTTCTGCCGCATTCTGAAAATGCACGTTGTCATCAGCCATACCGTGCACCAACAAATAGCTGCCTTTGATATCGCCTGCAAAATTGATGGGCGAATTGTCTTCGTAACCCTTGTTGTTCTCTTTTGGCGTGCGCATAAACCGTTCGGTATAGATGGTGTCGTACCATTTCCAGTTGATCACAGGCGCTACCGCGATGGCCATTTTAAAAACGTCGGAACCCTTCGCCAAACAAGACGTCGACAAATATCCGCCAAAGCTCCAACCAAAGATTCCAATTCGCTCCGCATCTACATAAGGTTGCTGTGCCAAATAGCGCGCGGCTTCGATTTGGTCTTGTGTTTCTAAGCCCCCTAAGTTCATATAGGTGGATTTACGGAACACTTCGCCTCGGGCATCCGTACCTCGGTTGTCTACAGAAACAACAATGTAACCTTTCTGCGCCAACATCTGGAACCACAAATAATTCTGACCGCCCCAACTGTCCATAACCGTCTGGCGACCAGGACCACCATAAGTATACATAAACACAGGATATTTTTTTTGGGGGTCAAAGTTGGGCGGTTTAATCATCCAACCGTGCAAAATAACAGAATCGGAATTGATAAAATCAAAGAAAGAATGGTCGCCCATTTCGTACTCTACCAAGCGGGATTGAAGTTGTTTGTTGTCCTCAATTGTACGCACCAAACTCAAATCTTTGGTCTTGTAAACCTTGTAGGTGGGGGGCGTAGTAGCGTTGGAATAAGTATTGACAAAATAATCGAAAGTGCTGCTAAATTGCGCTTGGTTGACCCCTTCTTCCTGGTGCAAGGCGCGGAGTACACCGCCTTTCAAGGGGACGCTGTAAATACCGCGATTTTTGGCGCTGGTGACCGCTGCTTGAAAATACAACTGCTTGTTCTTTTTATCCAAGCCATAAAATTGAATCACATCGTACTTACCTTTGGTGAGTTGGCGGATTACTTGCCCCTTTTTATCATAATGATACAGGTGGTTGTAGCCGTCGTTGTCGCTGGTCCAAATAAAAGAACCGTCGTCTAGGAAGGTCAAATTATCGTGTACATCAATAAAATATTCGTTTTTCTCTTCTAACAATACTTTAGTACTGCCGTTTTTGGGGTTGGCCAACAACAGGGTCAAGTTGTTTTGGTGGCGGTTGAGGCGCGTGATGCACAACTGCTCTTCATTGACCCATTTGATGCGCGGAATATACTGGTCTTTGTCGCCCTTTACAGCCACTTTTACTGTTTTTTTAGTAGCTAAATCGTAAATGTGTACGCTCACGGAAGCATTTTCTTCGCCCGCTTTGGGATATTTGAAGGTGTTGTAAATGGGGTAGAGACCGTTGGTGTAGGTCGTGTAAGTGAATTCTTTTACGCTGCTTTCGTCAAAACGCAGAAAAGCAATTTTATTACCTTGTGGCGACCATTGAAAAGCTTTGGCAATGCCAAATTCTTCTTCATACACCCAATCTGTTGCCCCGTTGATGATGGCATTTACGGCCCCATCGTCGGTGATTTGGATTTCTTTGTCGTTGCCCAAATCTTTATAAAACAGATTGTTTTCCCGCACAAAAGCTACACGGTTGCCCGTAGCATCTAAGCTGGCGTAGCGTTGTTTGCCCGCTTTAGAGACATTGGTAAGGGTTTTTTTTGCGCGATTCCAGATGTAGAAATTAGCGCGGGAAGAGCGGCGGTAAATTTGCTCCCGCTCCGTCTCCAAGACAATTTGTTCTTCGTTGTCACTAAAACGATAGCTAGAAATGGCTAGATTGTCAGGCGTATACAATAGATCCGTCTGTTGTCCAGAAGTCAAATCGTATTGCAAAATTTGATTGTTTTGCAAGACAGAATAATGCTTGCCATCGTTCATAAAATTAAATCCTGGTACCCGCTGGGGAAAAAAATTGTAGGCTTGCCAAATGTCAGGAATGGTAATATCTTTGAGCTGGGCAGACAATTGGAAACTCATGCTCCACAACACAACCGATAAAAGCAGCAGTTTTCTCATAAAAACAGTTATCTTATTTTGAATAAATAAAAACCAATAGAAAAAATGGTAAAGGGATGATTCTCCTTAAAAATAAAGAAAATTTATAATAATATATTATAAATATTTTTTAAAATAAAATTATAATAATATAGTATAGTATATATATATAAATAAAGAAAATTTATAGAAGTGCTGTGGTAGACCCGTACAATCCTAGTGGTGGCCTACCAATGTCCATACTCCATCGACTAAATGCAGAAGGTACTGCAAGAAATTTGCCCTTTTTAGCGGCGCTTTTTCTCGCTGCGGCGAAAAGTAGCCTTTTCGCGATCAAATTTGGGCTTGGGTTTTCCTAACATCAGCGTCATGTGCAGGCGCAAAATACGTCCCATAGAGTTGAGACGGGTAAATTTGTCGGTGTCGTGGTAAAGGTTGAGATCTTTGATGAGCGAGCGGCGTTTTTCTTTGGTAGAAAGTTTATCTTTGACCATGCTGCCCAGCAGCCGTTTAACGCGTTTTTGAGCCATATAATAACGGCGTTTCATCAAGGTGCGCTCCTCGTATTGGTATTGCTTGACCGTAGCTGGATGCAGCAAGTCCATACAAAACTTTACGATGGGAAAATTTTCTTTGTAAAACTGCGGCAAGTAGTGGTTTTTGCGTCCTTCGTAACAAATTTGGTCAAAATCTATGGCCCGTACGCGGTATTGCTCGGTGTCAAAATCGGGCGTCACGTCTACCACATAATTGTAAGCGCGCATATCCCCCAACAACATCACAAAACACCGCTCGTTAAATTTTACAAACTCTTTGGCCGCAAACGACTTGGCAAAATTGGGCGTTTTGATGTAATAATCCAGAAACACATCGCCTGGGATACCTGGGATATGCCCTTCGATCAGCGTGCCTTTGTCTACCAAAAAATCCAAACGGTTGGGACTTAGAATGTGTTCTAATTCTAACCCATAAACCCGCGAAGCATCTGCGCGTTTGACGTAAAAATAATCGTGGTTGTCGTTGAGGGTATTGACCAAGCGCACGCGGAAAGGCTTGGAGTTGCCAAACAAGCAATAATCAATGCGACTAACCCGCAAATGCTCAATCACTTCCATGTTGCCGTCCGTTTTGAGCATGGCATAAATGTAAGTCAACGCCGATTCTATTTCCTCTTGTTGCATCGGGTGGTAAATAACCGACTCCCAAAGCGTATCGTTGCCTTTGCTGTCGTAGATAGCCGCCGATTCAAACCAACCTGTCAAATCCTCGTAGGTTAAGGGGAGTTCTACTGCACGTTCGTACTCGTTGAGGTAACGTTGTAAATGCTCAGAAATAGGGAAGCTGGGCTTCTTTTTGGACATGTGCATAACAAAGGAGCAAAATAGAAAGCGGTGAATAAATAACTAGGCCGAGCTTGCACAGGGCAAACTCGGCTTAGTTGGCGGCTGTTGAACAAGCCTAAAGACTAGCCAACGCGGCATCGTAATCGGGCTCTTGTGCGATTTCAGGCACCAGCTCCGTATAAAGTACCTTGCCTTGCTCATCCAAAACAACTACCGCACGCGCAGAAAGGTGGGCAAATAGGCCGTCGGTCATTAAAACACCGTAGTCCTTACTAAAAGCACCCGTCGCATAATCTGACACGCTGATGACATTTTCGATGCCTTCTGCACCACAAAAACGATGGTGGGCGAAGGGCAAATCTCGAGAAATACAAACAACTTTGGTGTTGTCCAATTTAGTTGCCTCTTCGTTGAAACGCTTTACAGACATGGCACAGATACCTGTATCGATACTTGGAAATATGTTAAGAATAACGCGGTGTCCTTTTACTTTTTCTAAAGTGAAGGGCTGAAAGTGAACGCCTATGAGTTCAAAGTCAGGAGCTTGTTGTCCTACTTGCGGTAAATTACCCGATGTTTGTACGGGTTCTCCTTTAAAGGTAATGGTGGCCATAATGGTGTGTTTTGCAGTATAAAATGTTCTTTACAGATGTTTAAAGCTAACGATAATCCAACAGATTAGCGCATAAATACGCCTAAAATCTACTGAGAAAAAAGATGATTTGATATAAGTTGAAGCATTCAATAATTGAACAGAACAAATAAGCAGAAGTTTTTATTTAGGCGGTACAATGTTTCCATTATAATCTAACCATTTTCCATTATGCTTTTTTTTATTAAAAAATCGAAAGGGGCACAAGCCCCTCCCGAAAATGAGAAGAGGTACAGCAAAACAAAGGTCATAGAGGCGATGGGTCGCTTACTAGACTGGCAGTTTGGCAAGAAAGGCGCCGCGTTGCGCGATCAATACGATGGCCAGCTCGAATCTATTCGGAAGGAAAGAGATGGTAGAGAACGACCGTTGTCCTAGCGGCGGCAAATTAACAAGTAGTATACTGTTCTGGATTCAATCCCCGTTGTTTCCATGATCCATTTGTCGGCGATTTCTATGCGCTCAACAGAATTGTTAACATTTAAACGGCCTAATTGCAACTGCAATTCAGGCTATTTTGAGTAGGCGGCTAGCCCATCCATACAAATGTACTACCAACCCCACCCCCGTAAACGCTGCGCTCGAAAAACTACCCCACAAAATCTTGCAGATAAACCAAGGTGGAAGGCCTTCAACTGGAGAATCTAACTGCTTAAACTAGGCTTGTGATGGCCTATCCTACTAGGATTTATATACCAATAGGAAACTAAATAAAAAGGCTCCGAATCCACTTTACTACTTATTTCTTCTTGCGTACGCGCAGCGCTTGCACCTCCTCAATGGGCATGCCTGTTACGTCTGCAATTGTTGCATCGGCAGTACCTAAACGTTTTAGTTTCTTGGCAATGTCGATGGCTTGGGTGCGTTTGGCAATAAGCGCCGCTTGTTTCTTAACCGCATCAACAATGGCGTAGGTGGGAACATGCTTAGTGCTTTCGCGCAAGACCTCCATGTGTCCGTTGTCCTCCATACTCAAGTAGCTTTTTTCGCTGATAATGAGATGGTCGATTACAGGAGTGTCTACAATAATGCCTACTTGAATTAGGCGGTCGGTCAAGTCCAAATCCTTTTCAGAAGGTTTCAACTCGCTGTTGGGATGGTTGTGGCACAAAATAATTTTAACTGCGCGTTTTTGTAACGCCAAGCTGAACACCTCCATAGGTTCTACCAAGCTCTCCT
>CAYUZF010000002.1:22304-22767 GCA_964449615.1 uncultured Aureispira sp. | reverse complement strand
CAAACTAATCAATTCTATAAAAAGAATCCGTTGGTTGTTCTCTAAGCCAATCACCCAGAAATGTTCTCTGTTTTGGTCAATTTTGTTTTCGCGCAGTAAAATTTTCTGCATAATGCTGTACAAGTCGTCCGAATTGAGGACTTTGATGCGTTCGTCGTCCGTTAGTTCAATATCCATAATACCGTGGCTGTTAAAAAGGAGTAGCGCTGGGAGTAGCGCCGCTGCTATAGTTGCTTAATCAGTAAAAAATGTTCTTTGTTTGCAAGAGAGGGAGTAAATGTACATTTTTTTTGAGAAATAGGAGATGGGGTAGGCGCTGTTCTCAATGCTAAGATACAGCCTTCTCTTTAAGAAATAAAAATAATAGTATAACAATCTTAATTTTAACGACCTACTGATTGGTAGGAATAAAAAAACAGTTACTAGAAATTCCAGTAACTGCAACGGTACAGATAATTTATAA
>CAYUZF010000002.1:20329-22294 GCA_964449615.1 uncultured Aureispira sp. | reverse complement strand
GTGTTAACGCACCCTTTCGCGGCGCTCTCTACGGTCTTCGCGACGCTCGCGGCTGTCTTCTCGGCTCTCTCGTACATCTTCGCCCAATTCCACGCGAGTCAGGGTAATTTCTCGTTGCATGGTAGCAACAAATTGGTTGGCTGTAGCAAGTGAGGGCGCGGCCTGATAACTGGCCAGCAGCGCTTGTTGTTGGGCGACTACGGCTTGGCGCTTTTGATGATCGCTGATGTCGTCGCGGCGGTCGCGTTGGTCGTCTCGTTTGTCGCGGCGGTCATCGCGCAGGTTGCGGGCATCGCGGCGGTTGTCGATGGGCGTGCGGCGCAGCTCGGCGCGGTCACCTCTTATTTCGCGGCGGTCGGAGCGTACTTCTCGGCTGCTTTGGCGCACTTCGCGGCTGGCTTGTTGTGTTTTGGCCGTGTTTTGCTGAATTTCTTTTTGAAACAACGCAACGAGGTTGCTTTCGTTGTTGGCTATAGCGTTCTTGACGATTTGCAATTCTTGAACATCACGGTCTAGGGCGGCTTGGCCTGTAGCTATTTGATGTTGATTCTGAACGGCCTCTCTAACATTTTGAGCGCTGGCGGTCTGCATTAATAAAAATAAAAACAAAAAACTGCTGATAAAGAAGGTTCGTGTAAACATGGTTAATGAATTTTGTAGGTAGAGAAATAGGGAAGGGGGGGATGGTTGTTTGTCGCTTAGACTGTAGAAAAAGTTAAAGGTTTAAGGAAGTCATAACTTTTTTGTAACTGGAGGTAGAAGAGCAGCGCCAATTGCATTTTGGGCAGAATAAATATTTTTTGCTAAATTGGGTTACCTTCACCAGTAAATACCATCTACCCCCCAGACACGCGTCTATAGGTAGTGTATACACTAAACCTAAGATTTAACTACTAATTGGAATGATTCCCCTATTTATTAAAAAGAATTAGTAGCGCTAATACCTTATCCTTACTCCACTAAAAACACTAGTATTATGAAACAATACTTAATAACCCTGTTATGCCTACTCAGCGCTCCAATAATTACAAAAGGGCAATGCGTTAACGATGTCATCGACCCAATCGCCATCTGTCAAAACATTACCGTTTACCAAGATGGTAATGGCAATGCCGTTGTAGATCCACAAGATATAGATGCAGGCAGTACCGACAATTGCGGCATTGCTACACTTTTGATAGATAACCTGCCCCAAAAAACATTTGCATGCAGCGATTTGGGGACACAATCGGTCGTGTTGACAGTCATCGACAACGCGAACAACAGCGCTTCTTGTACTGCGACGGTTACTATTTTGGATACCATCAAACCTACTCCCGTTTGTAAACCTATTGTCTACTGCTATTTAGATTTGATTGGGCGAGCAACCTTGCCCGCTCATTTGGCGGTACAAGCTTCTAGCTCGGACAATTGCCCTGAAATTGCTTACCTCATCAACGGTTCTTACCAAGATACTTTTTATGTCAATGATTTGGGAAACCATTCTATTTCTGTTGTTGCAGTGGATAGTTCTGGTAATATGGACAGTTGTCAAACGACTGTTTTGGTACAAGATACGCTCAAACCCAATGTGATTTGTCAACCTATTGCACTTTATCTTAATGGTAGTGGAACGGCAATGGTGGCTGCCAACCAAGTAGATGGGGGAAGTACGGATAATACGAGTATTGTACAATATTTAATCAACGGACAACCTTCTCTTACCTTCACGGCCAATGATCTTGGTATCAATGTGGTAACCTTGTCGGTTATGGATATCGCTAACAATACGAATGCTTGTGCGGCTACTATCACGGTACTGGATACTATGGCACCAATAGCCGCCTGTCAAAACATAATTCTACAACTCGATAACAACGGCGTTGTAAATTTATCGCCCAATCAAATAGACGCAGGCAGCACCGACAATATGGGCATTGTACAATATCTAATCAATGGACAAGCTTCACTGGCTTTTACAGGCAG
>CAYUZF010000002.1:1408-20319 GCA_964449615.1 uncultured Aureispira sp. | reverse complement strand
CAATTTAGGAAATAATACAGTTGTATTGACCGTTACCGATGCGTCTGGAAACAGCAGCACTTGCACTAGTAATGTCCTTATACAAGATGTTATTGCTCCTATGGCAATGTGTAAAGATACGACGCTTTACTTGGATTATATTGGAGCGGCGGTCTTGGCACCCAGCACTATAGATGCAGGCAGTAGCGACAACGTGGGGATTGTTCAATCCCTCGTAAATGGACAAACTGGCCAACTCTTTAGCTACGCTGAAGTAGGCCCCAACTTGGTTACTTTGACTGTTCGGGATGCTTCTGCGAATACCGCAGTTTGCAACAGTATCGTTACCGTATTGGATACAATGCCACCAGTCGTCCTATGCCAAGATACGACGGTTTACTTGGATAGCAACGGAACCCTGATCCTAAATCCTAGCCATGTAGATGCAGGCAGTGGTGACAATGTAGGCATTGCCCAATATTTGGTTAATGGACAGACTTCTATTAATTTTAATGCCAGTACGGTAGGGAACAATGTCGTTACCTTGACCGTTACCGATTCTTCAGGAAATACAGCATCTTGTGTCAGTATTGTTGAGGTAGTGGACACTTTTACTAGGACAATTGGTGTGCGTGCAATCACGCCATCCATAGCGCTGCATATTTTTCCGAATCCAGCACGGGAGCAAGTGACGTTGGAAAGCGCCGAAGCCTTACTGAAAAGTGTCCAATTGATTACCGCAGCGGGGCAAGTGGTAGGGCAGTGGAATGCACTAGAGACGCGACAATTTGCCATTCCTGTACAGCAGTTGCCTACGGGGATGTATTTTTTAGCAATTACTACTCAAAGTGGCTATGTAGTAGAAAAAATACAGATCGAGTAGAATACTTGATCCCACAGCGCATAAAAACAAAAAAGTCTTTCTCTGTAAGAGAAAGACTTTTGTTCGTTGGTGGTCCCACCTGGACTCGAACCAGGGACCAGCGGGTTATGAGTCCGCTGCTCTAACCAACTGAGCTATAAGACCATATTTGCTGTTGTGTTGATCAATAGTTCTAAAAAGAGCTACCAATAAACGTTTAGCGTAAGCAAAAATACAACATTGCTAATAATAAAGCAACATTTCCAAAAAATAATTTAAAACAAAGGCTTAAAAAGGACGCTCTAAAACCTCCAACCATTCATAGAAAATACAGTTGTATAGTAGAACGCTAATCTAGTAAAGCAATTAAAGCTAAAAATAGTTCCAATGGAAGTGATAAAAAATATTGTGTTTGATTTGGGTGGGGTATTGATTCATTTAGAGCCTGCGCAAACCGATGCGAGTTTTTGTGCGTTGGCAGGGAGTCGGGCGGCTTACGAAAAGGCCATGCGGGTGCTGCATGCGCAGGGCACCTTTGAGCAATTTGAGATCGGTAAAATATCCGACGAAGAATTTATAGCGGCCTTGCAGGCGCAGTTTCCCGAGCCGACGAGCAAGGCGCAAATCATTATGGCTTGGAATGGGATGCTCAAGCAGATTCCAGCGAGTGGTTTGCAGTTGGTAGAAGACTTGCAACTGCACGGCTATGGGGTTTACCTGATGAGCAATACCAACAGCATACATTTAGAAGATTTTAAAGACATTGCCCGCCGAGAAAATGGCGTATCGGATTTTGATGGGTTGTTTGATGGTGCTTATTATTCGCATTTGATCGGTGCGCGCAAACCCCATGCAACGCCCTTCGAATACTTGGCCAAAGATGCCCAACTCAATCCCAGCGAAACGCTGTTCATAGACGACAATGCGCCCAATTTGGTAGGGGCGCGGCGGGCGGGTTGGCATACGCTCTGGCATCCTGCCAATACCTGTATTGCCACACATCTAAAACAGTATTTACAACTTGATTGGTAAGCAGTTTAGAATGTTAGACGGGCGTAAATGGGGTAGTGGTCGGAGACGCGATAAGGCAATACCTCGAAGCGTTCTACCTGCGCCTGGCGACTAGCAAAAATATAGTCGATGCGCAAAAGTGGCAAGCTGCCCGCGTAGGTGCTGCCAAAACCAACCCCCTTTTGCCGAAAGGCATCCTGTAAGTTATTGGACAACTGCCCATAGGCGTAGGAGCTGGGCGTGTCGTTCATATCGCCGCATACCACCACAGGATGAGGGCTTTGAGCAATGTGCTGGGCAATGAATTCCACTTGTTTTTCGCGCTGCAAAAAGGCTTGTTTGAGTTTGTTGTTGATGCGCTGGTAGGTCTTTTGAGTACTCGAATCGTTGAGCGTAGAGAGGTTTTGGCGGTTGAGCAATGCGCCTTCGTCGCGACCCAATCCGATGGATTGCAAATGAAAACAATAGATGCGCACCGTGCCTTGTGGTCTTTTGATGTCGGCATAAATCGCGCCGTTGTAACTGTCTGGGAAGTCTATGGTACCTTGTTTGAGCAGGGGGAATTTAGAAAAGATCGCCAAGCTGCTACCGCCGCCCTTGCTGTGGTAGGGAAGCCGCTGTTGTAGGCGCGCTTCTAATTGCTGGTTGTCGGCAGCGGTTTTGGTGGAAAACTCTTGCCCACAGAAAACATCAATGGCTTGTTCTTCGATGTTGGATAAAATACGGGCTTTGTCCTCAGTGGCAGTGGCACTCCCTACATTAAAATAATGCACATTGTAGCTCATCAAGCGCAGCCCCTCGGCGCTGGGGGACGTAGCGGCCAAACCTTTGTAGGCAAAAAAGTTGAAAAAATGCGACCAGCCCAACAGCAAGACCAGCAAGGGCAAGTAAACATAACGTTTGCGCTTGTACAACCAAAAAAATAAAAAGAGCAATTGGACAAACAGTAGAAACGGATACCCTACGGCCAAAACAGACAACCAATAAAAACGGGAGGGCGGCACCCAGACCGCCAAATAGGCCCCTAAGAGCAACAAACTAAACAATACATTCGCTCCAAAGAGCAATTGGTAGGCCGCTTTTTTTAACCAAGCAATCATTTGTACGGACGGGAATATAAAAGGTAAATGGCAGTGGGGCAAACCTAAAAAGGGGCTGCTTCAAGCAAGTCGTTAAGTATGGCGGTAGCGATCCAAAAATACTTTCTCATCTTTGCTTAAGCTGTCGTAGCCCGAGCGTTTTATTTTATCTAAAATGGTGTCTAGGCATTCTTCGCGCGACATTTCTTTGTATTTCTGTAAGAAAGAGCGGCTGTAGTCGTTGCCGTAGTAATCGGACTTCTGTTGGCCTTTGTGTACCTTCATTCTGGCTTGGAACCCGCCGCTGCTCGCTCTTTTCTGGGCTTTGGCTTTGGGGCGGCGTTGTTTGGGCGCTTCTTGTTTGCGGTTGCCCGTAATAAAATCCAAGACTTTGTTGATGGGTTTGGACAAATCGCGGCCCTTTCTGGATTGACTGACATAAAACCAGCCCATAAAAGCCCCTCCTAAGTGCGCGAGTGCGCCTCCAGGATTGCCCCCAGGAATGACAATTAGATTGTACAAGACCCAAGCAAAAGCGATGTACTGCAATTGCACGGGCCAACCGACAAAAGGAATATACACAATCCCTTTGGGAGAGAAGGTTGCCGTGGCCAACACAATCGCCATCACACTAGCGGAGGCACCTACTAAGTTTCCATTTACATTAGCAAAAGGAGGAAAAATATTGAACCCGATTAGAAAGAAAACAGCCCCCGCTAAACCACCCCAAATGTAAATGGGCCAGATGTGGCGATCAGAAACCCAATCGTTGAGCCGCGTGCCAAAGAAATACAGCACCAACATATTCATCGCAATGTGCCAAATACCCGCATGCAAAAACATATAGGTAATAATAGTCCAAATCCGCAAGGGGAGTTTGAGAATTTTCGAAGGAAAATAAAGCCACTCCCTAATAGCCGCCCAATAAGTTTCGTTGTAACTGGTAATCAAAAATACGGCTACTCCAATCAAGACCAAAGAGAGGTGTATGGCAAGATTGATCATAATCAACCGTGTCACCGCATTACCTTGATGGTATTTCATTCTGATGTCTTCCCAAATATTTCCCGTCATGGTCTAGTCGTTGAACTTGTCTCTAGTAGCTACTAAAGAACTGATTATTGTAGTGTAGGCGCTAATATACGCCAAAAATTATAGGCATGCTCAAAAAAAGCACGCTTCTTACTTAGCAGCTTCTCAAAAACTGGCTCCGCGTTTTCGCCACCAAGTGATTAGCCCCAGCGCAATAACGGCCCCCGATAAATGGACAAAATGCCCAATGCCCGTGTTGTATCTGCCCACTTCTTGAATAAATTGGAACATGGCCAAAAACAGCACCAAATAAACGGCTTTTACGGTAATTGGAGGAATGAGCAAACGCAATTCGCGATCGGGGTACAACGCAGCAAAGGCAAACATAACCCCATAAGTAGCGCCCGAAGCACCCAGCGCTCTCTTATACCAAAGACGTCCCATTTCTATTGTGGTGCCTGTAACGTTGTCGATGTTCGTCTCCATGGTGCCTTGTACATAAGCTACCTGCTGGGGCGTCATTTCGGCCATCAATTGGTGGACTTGCAAATGGTTGAACACCGTTTCGAGAATGTTGGCTCCAAAACCCGCTGCTAGATACAGAAACAAAAAGCGTTTGGGGCCTAACCCGTCTTCTACTGCTCCACCTAGAAAAAAGAGCACAAACATGTTGAACAACAGGTGCCAAAAATCTCCGTGCATGAAAAATGCAGTCACCAATTGAATGGGCATGAAGTCGGGGTTTTCCCAATAGTGGAGCATACCCATGTTGGTGAGGCGCGGGTCTACGAGTTGCATCAAGACAAACACCAACACATTAATGATGATTAGATTTTTGACCACCTCGGTCATTCTACCAAAACCTTGCAGCATAATATAAGGAGTACTACTTTTTCGTAACAGATTTTTCTAAAAACAACAACTCCCCTTGCGTTTTCCAACAAGCGCCAAGCGTTGAAAGTTCGCGCTGTGAACTTTGTTGACGAGTTGGGCAGGACAAAACAAGAGGAGTTGTATAAAGAATTGCTTAACCCATAATGGCTTCTACCGATTTTACTTCGGGAACCATGCGTTTGAGCATGCCTTCGATCCCTACTTTGAGGGTACCAGAGGACGAGGGGCAACCGCTGCAAGAACCTTGCAAAACCACATTGACCACCCCTTTGTCAAACGAATGGAACTTGATGTTACCGCCGTCCATTTCTACCGCAGGGCGCACGTATTTGTCCAACAATTCCTTAATTTTGTTGACCAGCTCGGCATTCTCCCCCGTGTATTGCTCTTCTTCTTCCGCTTCCAGTTGGCTCTTGACCTCTTCAAAACCCTCTTTGACGATTTCCTTACCGTCTTCTACGTATTGTTTGATAAAGGTTTTCAACTCCATCATAATCGCCGCCCACTCTATCTCAGGCTTTTTAGTGACGGTCACGAAATTGTTGCAAATATAAACCCCCTGCACGTAGTCAAACTCAAACAAATCCGTCGCCAACGGCGACCACTCTTGCGCCAACTCTTGCGCATCCGCTGGAAAATCGGCCATTTTGCGCGGGTAAAGCATTTGGTTGGTGACAAATTTAAGCGTTTCAGGGTTGGGCGTTTGCTCGGTGTAGAGCATTACTGGCGGTTTGGTTATTTTTTTATCAGTATCGGACATTGCTTATCATTTTTATAGTTATGGAGCAAAAATAGACTTTGCACACGGTAAAAAGGGATTGGTAAATACCCTTCTATACAAATGCAAAAATAACAAAAAAAGAACAGCTTTGTTGAGCCGATTTTACTTTTAGGATTTCTATAAGAACATAATAATGTCAAAAGGCATTTGATTAGGGGTGGGTTGTAAAATCTAGGGACTAGACTCCAATGCAGGGTGCCCATATATATGCCTCGCTTTACTTTTATTTATGCCTAGAAAAGTGTAGCTTTGTCTTCCTAATAAGAACAACGGAATTATTCCACTAACAACCAATAACAACAGACGCAGCACATGCAATTTTCCATATCTTCTGCCGATTTGAAGGAGCAACTACAAGTGATCAACGGCGCCATCAGCAGCAATCCTATTTTGCCTATTTTAGAAGACTTCTTGTTTAGAATAGAAGGCGATACGTTGACCATAGCTGCTACCGATAACCAAACCTTTATGACAGCGGCTCTGCATGTTGAGGCCGATCAAGACGGCGTCATTGCCATTCCTGCGCGTATTTTGTTGGATACGTTGAAACAATTGCCCACCCAACCGCTCAAATTTTCTATTGATTTAGATACCTTTGCCGTAACGATTACCTCGCAGTTTGGGCAGTACAAATTGGCGGGCGAAGACGGCAACGATTTTCCAAAATTACTCCAACTCCAAGACGTGAACCACGTAGAGGTACCTGCAACCGTGTTGTTAGAGGGGATTAATAAAACCTTGTTTGCGACCAGCACCAACGAATCTCAACCCGCTATGATGGGCGTATTCGTGCAAATCAACAGCGAGGCGCTGACGTTTGTGGCCACAGACGCCCACAAATTGGTCAAATACAGTTTCACGGATTTGGAAACCGACCTAGACGGCACCTTTATTTTACCCAAAAAAGCGTTGGGGCTACTAAAGACGGCATTGTCCAACAGCAACCAAAGCATTGAAATTACTTACAATGATACCCACGCAATTTTTGTTTTTGGGAATCAAATCTTATCTTGTCGCTTGATTGACGAGAATTATCCCAATTATGCAGCGGTTATTCCTTCTGGCAACCCCAACACCATGAGCATCACGCGCACGGATTTTTTAAATTCCTTAAAGCGTATTGCGCATTATGCCAATAAAACGACCAACCAAGTTAAATTGGAAATCTCCGATAGCAGCTTGACGATTGAGGCCGAAGATTTGGACTTTGCCAACCGAGCTACCGAGCAGCTCCCTTGTTATTACGACGGGGAACCGTTAACCATTGGCTTTAATGCTAAATTTTTGATCGAAATGCTCAACGTTATTGGCGGGGATAATGTTAGAATAGAACTATCGGATCCCAACCGTGCGGGTATCTTGAAAACAGAAGAACAAGCGCCGAACGAAGACTTGTTGATGTTGGTAATGCCCGTTATGCTAAATGTATAAGACTTGCTCTTATAGCGAGAGAATCATAGAAGGAGGCTGTTCCATAACG
Organism: uncultured Aureispira sp.; assembly: GCA_964449615.1. Taxonomy (GTDB): domain Bacteria; phylum Bacteroidota; class Bacteroidia; order Chitinophagales; family Saprospiraceae; genus Aureispira. Next base: position 13,201 of record CAYUZF010000002.1, on the reverse strand, counting down.
GAGCAGCCTTTTCGTTTTTGGTGGGATTAGGAACGTTTTGTGTAGTAGGCACACCCAACCAAGCTTCCATTATCCAATACTAGTTAATTTTAAGTTTATGAAAGTTCTACTTGTACTATTAATTTGGGGAGGTTGTCTCCTCCTGCACAGTCAAGCACAAACCGCTCAAAGCCACGTTCAAAAAGGAAATACTTGGCTGCAAGAGAAAAAATATCCAGAGGCACTGGGACAGTACAATGCTGCTATAAAACTAGACAGCACCTATATACCTGCTTATACCAACAAAGGGCGCGCCCTCTACGAACAAGGCGTTTTTTCTCAAGCGCAGCAAGCTTTTGGGAAAGTTATTGAACTGAAACCCACTCAAGCAAGCGCTTATTTCAACCGCGCACAAGCGTATGCCGCCGATGCGTATTATGAGAATGCTGTTTTAGATTTTAGCTCGGCCATTGATATTAATCCAGAATACATGGAGGCGTTGTACGAACGGGCGCAAGTCTACCAGCAATTGGGGCGCAACCTAGCAGCTGTCGAAGATTTAAACAAAGTTATCGAATGGCGGACGGCCAACCCCAGTACCACCTTGTACGCGGATGCTTACACCCTGCGGGGTGTTTCGTACCGCTTAAGTCAACAATTGCCCAAAGCATTGGCCGACTTCAACCACGCCATCGCTTTGCGTGTAGATGATGCCGTGGCGTATTACAACCGCGGAATTATTAAAGCCAGTGGAGAAGACGTTGCCGCAGGTCTGTTGGATTTGACCAAAGCCATTCAGCTAAAGCCTGCTTTTGTGAATGCGTATTACCAACGCGGCTTGGTCTACCACGAGCAACGTTCTTATAAAAATGCGCTAAAAGATTTTTCTAAAGTCTTGCAAATTGAACCAGCGGCCAACCGCGCCTATGTAGCCAGAGGCTACACCTATGCCAACATGGGCAAGCACAAAGACGCCTTAAGAGATTACGATCAAGCTTTGATGAGCAACAAAAAAGATGCGGCTACGCACATCCGCCGCGGCTACGCCAATGTTGGCCTCAACAATTACCAAGCAGCTTTGCAGGATTTTACGCGGGTAATTGAATTGAACAGCCTGTATTCGGGGTATGGCTACAACAATCGAGGAAATGTAAAACGCTTGATGAAGGATTACAAAGGGGCTTTAGAAGACATCCACCAAGCGCTGGCGTTGGATTCGCTCAATGCTTTTGCGTACAGCAACCGTGCGCAAGTCGCCGCCGATCAAGGGCGTAGTGTTGCCGCTTTAGCCGATTGGAACCGCGCTATAGAACTCAACAACCAAGTGGCCGAGTTTTATTATTACCGCGGTCGTTTTTATTTGAAAGAACGACAGTACGCCGAAGCCGTCAGCGATTTGAGCAAGAGCTTAGAAGTAGCGCCGTACTACGAAACCAAAGCCGTAAAAGCCGCCCTGAAAACCGCTAAAAAGAAATTTTTAACCAAACAATAGAGGGCGCAGACGACCACCCCTACAACACCTGTGCGGGCTGCCGCAGGATGTGGTGGGTCTGGATGGACAAATCTAGAAACAAAATGCGCGGATTGCCATTGCGTTCGACGTGGTAGGCGGTTTCGTCCAGCAGGACAAGGAGTTGCTGCAAGTGCGGCCAGCTGAGTACCGACAACATTTTTTGAGCGGTGGCCAATTCGTTGCTTTGTAAACGGACGGGAATTTGCCCGCCGCCGAGTTGTAAACTCAAAAACTCCTTGAAAAAATGCAAGGCATACTGTAGGAAAGCGACTTGTTCGTTGCGCCCCATTTTGACAAAAAAGTCTTTTTGGGGATGTTTGCCGCTAACGATGCCCTCCACCCACTGTACCAAGCTCTGCGGATGTCCCTGGTAACAAACCCGCAACCAATACAAAAACAAGGTGGCCCAGTGTTCTTCGGGCGATTCTACCAAACTCAACGCGTGGTTGTAACTGCCGTCGGCAAGTTGCGCAATGCGCTGGGCGCGTTCTTCGGGGAGGTTTTCTTTTTCTTGCAAAGCGGTTTGAATTTGCGTGTCTTCTAGGCGCGGAATGCGCACAAGTTGACAGCGGGAGAGAATGGTATTGAGAATTTTTTCGGGCTGTTCAGAGACGAGCAAAAAGACCGTGTTGGGGCGCGGCTCCTCGATGGGTTTGAGTAGGCGGTTGCCCTCCTTGCCTAGAAATTCGGGCAACCATAGAATCATAATTTTGAACCGACCTTCTAACGCTTTGTAACTTAAGCGCTGCACGATGGATACGCATTCATCTTTGGTGATGTTGCCCTGTTTGTTTTCAGCCCCCAGCTGTTGCAACCACTGCGTAATATTGAGGTAAGGATTTTCGGCCAGTGCAGCGCGCCACTGTTTGATAAATTGTGTGCTGGTCGCTTTGGAGCCAACGGTAGGGTAGGAGAAGTGCAAGTCGGGATGCACCAACCGACTGGCTTTGCTGCAAGCGCTGCACACGCCACAAGAATCGTTTTGCTGCGGCTGCTCACACAACAAAAATTGCGCGTAGGCCAGTGCTAAGGGCAGCGCGCCATTGCCAGGTTTGGCCATAAAAATTTGGGCGTGGGCCGTGCGTCCCGCGTGGTAGGTGTCGGCCAATTGTTGTTTGACGGCTTCGTGTCCAATAACTTCTTGAAAGCGCATGATGGATTATTTTTATAGGGAAATGCCTGCGGCGGCTAAAATCTGAGCATCCAACGGCTCTACGGTCGGTTTAAATACCCGTACCAACTGCCCCTGTTCATCAAACAAATACTTTTGAAAATTCCATTCCACGTCAGAATCCTGTACGCCATTTTTTTCCTTTTGAGTAGCAAACTGGTAGAGAGGATGCTGGTCAGGGCCTTTGACAGAAATTTTAGTGGTCATGGGGAAGCTCACGCCGTAGTTGCTGCTACAAAAATGGGCGATCTCCTCATCGCTGCCTGGCTCCTGCGCACCAAAATTATTGGCAGGGCAACCGATAATAACCAATTGATCCCCACTGGCCTGCGCCAATTCTTCGAGTTGGCTGTATTGGGGCGTGAGGCCACATTGCGAAGCTACATTAACCAGTAAGATTTTTTTTCCTTTGTAGGTAGAAAAATGAAGCGGCGTTCCTTGAAGGCTATTGAGCGTAAAATCGTGGATGCTAGTGGTCATTTTATTGTCTTTTTAAGTAGAATTAAAATCTGCGCTTATGAAAAGCTATCTTTATGGCAACATAATTTCACCCTACTAGTTAGTAATACAGCACAATTTACAAAAAAATAGGTGGCTTCTCGGTTTCTTATGGTTTGGAAATCGCGAAATAACGCTACCGCAGATTCATCGACACTTATGTATATTTCCGTCGTGCGCAAAGCACATTTTAACGCCGCTCACCGTCTACACAATCCCAATTGGTCGGACGAAAAGAACACAGAAATTTTTGGACTCTGTAACAATCCCCACTACCACGGCCACAACTACGAGTTGGAAGTAAAAGTGAGTGGAGAAATGGACCCCGAAACAGGGTATCTAATCGACCTTAAAATTCTATCGGACATTATAAAAGAGCACATCGAAAAGGAGTTTGACCACAAAAACCTCAATTTACAAGTTCCTGCTTTTGAAAACTTAAATCCTACGGCAGAGAATATCGCAGGCGTAATTTGGAATATTTTGCGCCGAGAGCTGGATGATCGCTATGCGATTATGGTGCGTTTGTACGAAACACCGAGAAATTATGTGGAGTATGAAGGGAAATAGGTTTGAAAGTATCAAAAAAAAACTATATTTGGACAGCAATCTGCCCCCGTTGTTGTAGAAGTGGAATCCCTAATACGCTATTGCTAATAATTCTTAGTATATTAGGTAGCATTTCTACGGTTATCAAATCGCCCAAGCCGTCTTCCTTTTAATTGTATTGTAGATGAACACAGGGTCTAAGTGTCTGATTACGGTTTATATTTTGATGTCGAGTCAGCTCACCTTACTTATAGCACAACCTTCATTTACACTAAACGGATCTACCATTGTAGTGTCGGAGAACTGTTATCGTCTAACATCTCACCAATCGGCCAATGATGCGGGAAGCCTTTGGTGTGAATTTCCTTTGGAATTAAGCAATGCGCTGGATTTGCGCTTTGCGGTCAATTTGGGTTGCTCCAAATACGCGGGCGAAGGCTTGGCTTTTGTCATGCATACCAACGCCGATGCCTACGATGCACTAGGGTGCAACGGGCCTGTTATGGGTTTTGGTCGGAGTAGCAATTGCCCAGGAATTAGCCCCTCTTTGGCCTTGGAAATAGATACGCGGTACAACCGCAACCACAAAGACCTCTACCAACCTCATTTGGCCCTTGTCAAAGACGGCAACCTCAGTGCGCCCTTATCAAAACCCGTAAAAGCAAAAGCCTACGGGAAGGATGTCCGCGATTGTGAGTACCACGATGTACGAATTACTTGGCGTCCGTCTACCCAAGAGTTGTGTATTTATTTCGACGACGAGTTGAGAATTCAATACAGCGAAGATATTGTGCAGGAGATTTTTGGAGGGGGCAACACCATTTATTTTGGGTTTACAGGCAGCACCAGCAGCCGCGCCAACATGCAAATGGTTTGTATACAGTCGTTGGTAATTGAAGTGGACGAAGCGTTTGAGCGCGCCCGTGCTTTTGAAGAATCTATAGGCATTTATCCCAATCCTTTGCGCGAAAAAATCACCGTAGATTTGGAATTAGACGAAGAGCAGGAAGTACAGATACAGCTCTACAACAGCGCTGGAAAACTCATTTATGAAATCCCCAGCCACCTCACCCAAGACAAAAAATATTTCTTTAACCTTCCTGGATTGCCTTCAGGGGTGTACTATGTGACGGTAACCAATGGCACGGAACGGGTGAGCAAGAAAGTGGTACACATCGCTACCATTCGGGCGTAGGGGCACTATAAAAAAATGTGGGGACACCAAACGCCGTCGCTCCATGTCCCCTGTTTGTTGTTTATTCGGTGTGCTACTCTACTACCAACTGTTTGGAAGTCCGCTTTTCGCCTTGTGTGATGTACAAGACATAGATGCCCGCAGGAAAATTACTCAAATCAATCTGATCGTTGTACGTTCCTTCAAACTCTGGTACGCGCTTGTCGTACAAGCTTTTTCCGTCTAGCGTCGTAATACTAACTACTAAATTTCCCGTTTGGCCTTCATAAACGACATTGACATAATCGTTGGCTGGATTGGGGAACAAAGTTAGGGTAGTATAATCTTCTAGGTTGGTTGTAGCAGGCGTATCGTCGGGTTGTTGTTGTTCACAAACTTCTGACAACGCTGCTGCTTTTTCGCGATTGGATTGGTGTTCTGTCATAGAACCCATTTTTCCTGTTACGGTGACCCGTTGATCGCCGCGCAATACTTGCAGCGTTACAGCCTGGCCAGGTTGGGTGCTTAAAATCATTTTGGTCGCATCGGGGTGGCTGTTGATGGCTACGCCGTTGAACTGAACAATTTTGTCGCCCCCTCTGAGTGTGGTTTGAGCGGCTTGTGTACCCTCAATTACGGAATTGATCAAAGCACCACCGCCGTCTTTTGCCTCCACATTGCTCATATAGACGCCCAAAAAGGGTTGGTTTTCCATTTCTTGCAGTGTAGCGCAAGCCGTAGCAGGATCGTTGAACGCTTTGCAGGCGGCTTCATACTTAATGAGGCGTTCACGCATGTCTTGGCGATCGCCCCAGCTGCCTACAACGGCTGTCAATGCTACGCGCTCCCCGCCGCGCAAAACTTCAATCTGTATGGGTTCGGTAGGTTTTTTTTCATTTTGAATGTGGTAGTGTACGTCGCTGCTGTTGCGGATGGTGGTTCCATCTAGGCTAATAATGCGGTCTTCTGCTTGTAAACTGGAAGCGGCTGCGCCTGTATTTTTAATAATAGAAGTAATGCGCGCACCAGCGGTTTCGTCTTGGTGGCTTCTATCCAAATAAACGCCTAAAAATGGACGACCGTAGATTTTCTCTATTTGTTCGCAAGGAGATTCGAACGCCCTGTAGTTGTTGCTGTTGGTCTTTTTATCTAGTCTGGTGCTGGTCCACAAAATTTGCCCATTGCGCTGGTAATCCACGCGGACATTTTCTCCGCCCTTGTTGTGTTTAATCATGGCCACTAATTGGCGATGCCCCCATATTTTGACGCCATCAAAAGCAATCAAGCGATCGCCTACTTCCAACCCTGCTGCTGCTGCTGCCGAATTTTTATATACTTTCTTGATGCGCACCCCTGTTTCGTCTTTTTCAAGAGAAACTCCTAACTTTGCGTGGCTAGTCTTGTTGTAATTGTGATTATTATCGTAATTGTAATTGTAGTTGTATTGTTTTCTTTTAGAAGGTGCAGTAGTGTTCGATCGGTGGTCAATAACGTATTGTACGGTAGTAGAGGATTCGGAATCTTGTGCTTGCAACAAGAAGCTACCACAACAGAGCAGCAGCGGAACAAGCGAGGCTTTTAGAAATAAATTCATCGTATGAAGGATTTAATGGCAGTATCTTAGCGCGACCGCCTATTGAGAAAATAGAATAAGCAAGTAATCTGTTATTGGCAAAAGAGGATAGCAGAGGACAGAGAAAAAACTTTTCTTAGAGACAGTACGAGTAGGGAAATGCTCAAAATTGCTGAGGTAAATTCACAGTATTGTAAAAGTAACCGAATAGGGCTAGAGTTGTTCTTAACGGAATGTTAATGAGGCGTTAATTGTAAAAAACAAAATAAAATAAGGATAAAAATGCAAAGCTTAAAATTTATACTGCTATTAGCAGTGCTAGGAACTTGGAGTTGTACCCCCAAAATAGCCAAGAATATAGAAGATAAATCAGATATTGATGGTTCGGAAATTATAGAAGCGACTGTTAAATTGGTGCATCCGCCTATTGCGATGGACGGGGGAATTCAAATGAATTACCTCTATGCGGGAATTCCCAATGAGATCACCATACACGTGGAGGGGGGGAATACAGCGCATTTAATCGTGGGGGCAACCAATGGTACGTTATCCCCTTCGGATGTGACCAAAGGCCGCTATAATTTTTTTAGTAAAAAATCAGGTCTAGCAGTAGAGATTTATGCCAAAGATACCAGCAATAACATTACCCTAGCAGAAATGTACGAGGTGGTTCCAATGCCTGCCCCCAACGCTTTTGCTTGGGCATACGGCAAACCGCTTCCAGGCAACGACGCCCTAAACATGGACGCCATGACTTTCCGAGCACAAAACGCTTTAGTGCTGCGCCATGATTTTAGAGTGCCTGTTCTCTGCGCACCCAATACGTTCAAAATCACTCGGATCAATATCAAAGGGCAACGCGAAAGCCATACTAATAAGCAGAAAACAGGAGAGTTTGACGCCAAAACAATAGCACTGGTGCAAGCAGCACAACCAGGCGATATCTTTGTTTTTGAAAACATAGAATCACCTTGTACCTCCGAAAACATCAAAAACATTGTATATACGCTGGAATAACCTTAAATTGTCTTAATTTGTTTGTATACAGCTAGTTGTATATTTCTTTTATAATAGAAATACGAACTGCAAATTTTTTTTTGAGAAAAACGGAAAAAAAAGAGCCAATTGTTCACGAAGAAGGATAAAAAAACATTAGATTAGTGGAAGGCAGTAGGTTAAGTCGCTAGAAATGCGCTCCAAATTTGCCCAACTTCCCGCTTTTTGAGGAAGTTTTGAGATCGATCAAAGAGGTGTGTTTTTATAGATTAGATAGTATGTTTTAACCTAGCTCAGTTGTACTGAGTTAGGTTTATCTATTTTTAGGAGGGCAGCAGCATTTCGACTACGCTCGAGGTGCTGCTGCCCTTACTTTGAGCCAGTGTTCTTTAAATGTCTCCCAACTGCGGGCGCAATATAATTTCTTCTACAACCGTTTGCTGGCTCAATTGATAGATGTCCCAAAGCGACTGGGCAATATCTTCCGATTTCATAAAGCGCTCTTTCGGCAAGTCTGTTCCATCCCAAGAGGCCGTATAAGTCGCACCTGGCATAATGGCCGTTACCCGAATTCCCTTGTCTTTCACTTCCTCCCGCAACACTCTGGAAAAGCCCAGTAGTGCATGTTTAGACACCGCATAAGCACCGTAAGGCATGATGCTCGCAATGGAACACATGTTAAACACATGGCCTTTTTGTTGCGCTAGCATAAGCGGTAGAATACTTTGGGTCAGGTAGTACGTACTGTACAAATTGAGATTCATCATGGTTTCAAACGCCTCTTCGGTATCTTCTTCGGTCAAGGGGCAAGGAATGAACACCCCCGCGTTGTTGACCAAGATATCCACGCTGTTCCATTGTTTTTTGATGTGCGCGGCAAAAGCTTTTACTTCCTTTTTGTTGCTCATGTCTACGGCTTTCGCCAAAAACTCGCCTTGATGTTGCTGGCTCAATTCTTTTTCGAAAGCCTCCACATCGGCGGCGGTGCGGGCGCAAAAGGCTACGTTACAACCTTGTTTAGCCAATAATTCTACAATAGCACGGCCAATTCCTTTGGTGGCTCCAGTGACAATAGCATTCATAAATAGTGCTGTTTTTATAGCGTTCAAATAAAGACGCAAGTGTTGTGCTGCGTTTTTTTAATTCGTTTTTCTAGGATCATAATTGGGATCAATCGCCTTCCAACGCTGGTTGTATTCCAGTGCTTTGGCCTCGTCCCGCAAGATTCTATAAGCGATTTCTATATTGTATAAAAGCGGTACCGAATTGGGGTTCAGTTCCAAGCCTTTGTTAAAGTATTCTATGGCTTTTTGATGATAGGGAAGGGCTTCTTCCAACCGTCCTTGCTGTTGCAATTGGGTCGCTTTTATACCATAAGCCACGCCCAATAAACGCAAAACCTCTACATCGGTAGCACGGTACTCCAAAGACTTATCCAAGGAAGCAATAGACTGGTCTACTTGCCCCATGTACTGCCCGAGCAGTTTGCCGCGATCTCTGTACACCACCGAAAAGTTGCGGTTGACATCGGGGTGGTTGGGGCGCAGGCGCAACACTTCCTCATAGCTTTTGACGGCTTCGTTGTAATAGGTCAAAGCCTGTTGGTAAAATGCCGCGGCTTGTGCGGGCGTGGCTGCGCCTTTCTGTTGGTAAATATTGCCCAGCATGACGTTGGCATTGCCGCGTAAGAGCCAAGCGTTGTTGTAAGTAGGATGCAGTTGTACCGCTGTAACGGAATGCTGCAAGGCACGTTGCACCAAGCTTTCCCGTTCTATAGTGTTGGGTTGGCGGACGGCGCGATCTTGTAAAACACCCGATACGGCATTGTTGAGTTTAGCGCTGTGGGGCGAGTAAGCGATGTCGGTAGTAAATAAGGTATAATCGTCGTACCAAGCCCAATTGCGCGAGAAGGTTTTGACACTATACAAACAACAAACGGCAATTAAGAGCATAAGCGGCAAGCGCAAACTATCGTCCCAGCTTTTGCCCGTATTTTTTGCCCGTTCTACCAAATGGTACAAACCAATAGCACACAAACCACTAAAACCCACCGAGGGCAAAAACATAAACCGCTCTGCCATATTCGTACCAATGGGAAACAGCAAATTGGACACTACCGAAAAAGTAGCAAAATAGAATAGGATAAAAAAGGCATAGGCCTGCCTTCGTGCTAAGCCCAAGAGCAACAGTAAGCCCAAAAGCAAATGAAACAAAATAGACAACACCGTTTGCGGCGTCGAGAGATCGGGGATTTTATCCAAATCTGTCCGAATGTGTTTGGGATAATAATCGTTGGTCAAAGGGTGAGGATAAACCAACAATTTGATGTATTCCCCCCACGTATAGAAGACCGTTCCCAGGCGTTCGCTGCTGCTAAACGGCACGTAGTAATTGTTCTCAATTTTCAGAAAAGGGTCATTCATCAACTCCGTAGTAGGTGTGTTGTTGCCTGTGGCGCCGAATACCGTCCCTGCTTCCTGTAAAATTTGCCCGCGTATGCCAAACCAAAAGACCACTACAATGGCTACAAAAACCATTGTTTGTCCTATGACGTAAGCAGGTTCTTTTTTAGTAAATAAATACAAAGCTGCTGGAACGATGGCCAAGAATGTCACCGCGCTTTCCTTAGAAAAAATGGCCATAACAAAAGCCATCGCTGCGCCAATCCAATAAGGAATGGGATCGTCGTTGTCTTCAGCGGCTCCCTTTAGCACCCAATAAGTACTTAAAATACCACCCAGCGCCACCAGAATCTCATCGCGGCCTTTGATGTTGGCTACTGCCTCCGTATGAATGGGATGGGTGGCGTACAACAAGGCACCTGCCAATGCAATAAAATAGCCTTTGAGGGCTTGGCGATCACGCGAGGGATTAAAAATTTGCAACAGCAGCAAATACAGCACCACACAAAGCAGCCCGTACAGCAGCACATTAACCAAATGACTGATAAAAGGATTGCCCTGATAAACCGTGTCGCCGTCTGCATCTTTAACAGGATTGCCATTTTGGTCTTTGACCACCGAGCCAAACAACTGCATTTCTAGAGCAAAAGTAGCCACAGAAAACGGACGGTAACGGCCCCCAGCTACCAAATTGCGTTTTCCCCCAAAAAAGCCTGTAAACGTATCTTCCGTCCAGATGCCCTTCATGCCTGCCAACCCTTTTTTGGTGTATTGGTTGCGCAGAATGACAATACTGTCGTCTACCGCGTATTGAAGCGTCAGAGTGTTGGCATAAATCGCACAACTCACGATGAACACTAAAATTACATGTAGGCGCGTATTTAGCCAAAAGCTATCGTTGGGTAGGACACGGCTGGGCGGTGGTGTAACAGGTGGTTGTTGGACGACCTTTTTAGTTCCAGTAACTGGTGCTTTGGATTTATTGCGGCTGTTGTTAGCGGAAGCTTTCTTTTTTTTGCTCATAAGGCAAGGAATTGTAAAACAAAAAGTAAGTAGAAACAGGGAGAAAAGGCTATTGCACCTCTTTGGGCGCATCGCGCAGCACCGTCACCGTCATGCGGATGTCTTCTAACGGGCGATCGGGCAATTTGCTGTTCTTGGAACGGTGGGTAGGCGCATAGACAATTTGATCCAGTACTTTGGCGCCTTCTACGACTTGTCCGAAAACCGTGTATTTACCGTCGTACTTGGGCAGGCCGCCGTATTGTTCGTATACCGCTCGCTGCTCGGGCGTGTAGGTTTTCTTTTGTTCCAACTCAATGGCTTTCAATTGGTATTCGCGAACAGGATGTCCATGTATCAACATAAACTGAGAACCATTGGAAGACTTATCGGGATGCGCACCCACTCCACTGTGGTAACCACAAAGCGCCCCGTGGCGCATTAAAAATTGCGGCTGAATCTCGGCAGGGATGCGGTAGTCCATTTGATGTTGTCCCAAAAACTTGTCGGGCGCTACCTCGCCCCTAGATTCGGGGTCGCCTGCCTGCACCATAAAATCGGGTTGTACACGATGCATCAACAAGTCGTTGTAAAAACCTTCTTTGGCTAACTTCAAAAAGTTGTCGCGGTGTTGCGGTGTTTCGTTGAACAGCTCGATTACTAAATCACCGTAGCGGGTGTTGATGTTTACTTTGGCGCGGGGCAGCGCTGCGATGGCGGCAGCTTGGGAGTTGTCTTCGCCGTCGCTGTTATCGGAAGGGAGCGTTTCGGTACAGGCCACTAGGCAAAGAAAGACCAAGCTGGACAAAAGGCTCCCCCAATATTTAACTGTTTTTGACATGTTCAATGTATTCACTAATTTTTCGTTTGAGTAAGCGTTCTTGATTGGCGCGGCCAGCGGGCGGGATAGCGGTCTGTTTCCAGTGTGGCCAACCC
>CAYUZF010000002.1:0-1349 GCA_964449615.1 uncultured Aureispira sp. | reverse complement strand
TTGCAAACCAATTGCAAATAAAATGCCCTGCAAATCGGGCAATTTCTCCAAACCCAACAATACTTTCATATCAAAGCGCGCCGCCAACCAAGCCGCATCGCCTTCGGGCGTATCTTCGTACAAATCGTCCTCTACAGGATCAAAGCCATCAAAAGCTGCCATGCCTCATTTTTATTAAACCTCAAAAATAAATCGCGCTCATCGCTACAACGAGCAGCAAGGTTAAATATAACGGTAAGGATTGAGTTTTTTGTGTTTTTGAAGGCAACTTCTGAAAAAGGAGGCATTTGAGCGTTTTTGTTCGGACTCCAAAGAGACGTTAGTAATGTTTTTTAAGATTGTAATAGTGAGTTTATTTTTAGTATATTTAATTTGAATGTTTTAATTTAGTTGGCAACCAACAGTTGAATGACGTTCCCCGCCTTGTTCACGTTTTAATTGATGATCCTTATGGAACAGGAGAACCACCAATCTACGTTAGAGGACGGGGAACGCATGGCCGCCGCTGTAGCTACTTCTTCCGCTGCGCAACAACAAATTACCCCCGATTTGTTTGCTGCTCGAACAGCCGATAGAGCTACACCACCGCCCGCCGAGTTGAATAAGACCGCTGTTCAAGCGCAAATCATCAGCCCCAGCCTAACGGATAAAGGCACTTGCTATATGGCTTTGCCCAAAGGCCAATTGGTTATTTTGATGCAGGGCGCAGGCCTAGCCGCTCTAAAAGAAGCGCCACTGACGTTGAAGTATTACAGCAAAGGGGAGGACTACGGGCAGAGCACAGAAGTGGCCAGCCAAGCAACGCCCATTCGTTCCTTGTTGCAAGAACAGGAAGACGGCGTTTATCGCTTAGAAATGGCATTGGATTTTAGCAGCCACCTGCCCGATTTGAAGCAAGGGGATTTTATAAAGATTAATTTTTTAGAACGGCCAGAGGCGCAAATCAGCTACCGCCCACGGCCAGACTTGCAACTGGAGACCCCCGAACAATTGGAAACGGGCAAAGCCAAGTTGGAGGAGCGTATGCTTAATCTCTGGTTCAAGGCAGAAGAAGTTGAAGCGGTGCAGACCTATTTGCCCGATTTGGAGTTGACCGCGCATAGGTCGGGACAATTCTACGTACCGACTCCAGCCGCATTGGCGCAGGTGCAGCAACAACCCCTGCCCACATGGGTAGACAATTTAGAAGCCTTGTCTAAGGAGGAACTAGGTAGCCAACAGACCGAATTGGCCGACCGAAGAGCCTTGTTGGAAAAAATAGCTTACAAACTGGATTACAACGCTTTTCCCTACGAGCAGTTGGAACAAAATTACGAAGGGGAGCAACGGGCAGCACTATTAGACCAAGC
>CAYUZF010000001.1:126317-128841 GCA_964449615.1 uncultured Aureispira sp. | reverse complement strand
CTTAAAGGCTGTTGAGTTGGTTTTGAAGAAGATTGGTGGAGAAGAGACTACAGAAGAGACCGAAGAAGATACCAGCGTATTGGATAAGTTGTTGAAGACTGCTGAAAAAAGCTTAGGCAATTACAGAAAAGTCTATGACAAACTTAAGAAAGACCTAGAAGAAAGTGAAGAAGAGCCCATCGAGGGCGGTAGTGATCTGCTCGACCGAATTGAGCGCTAAACAGCTTTTTACTTGCTACTTTTCCATTTAAATCATCTGGCTGTTTGTACAGCAAACAGCTTATTACAACTAATATATCATGCCAATAACAACTTCTACCGCTACCAAGAATGCTCAAGGTGAATTAGAGCGTTTGAGAAAAACGAAAAAAGAACTGTCACAACAGTTAAGAGCGCAGCGCAACAAACCTAGCGGGCCCAAAACAGCGGCTAAGATCAAAGAATTAGAAGAGCGAATTAGTGAAATTGATGCAAGCATTGAACAGCTTTCTGCAAACGCTTGCCAAGCGGCTACCCCTGCCTCCCTTGCAAAATCCAGCAGTAAGGGTGGAACAACAAAAACTAAGTCCAACGCTGAAAATACCGCCAATACCCTTATAGATGCTGCTTTACGCGTTTTTGGAACCGTAGCAGAACACGACTTTTTTACTTTTGATGGTACAGAGAAAATCATTCCCCTAATTGGTGGCGTCGCTGGAATTGACGTAGGCTTGCAGGGAGGAGTTAAAGTAGAGGCAACCGTATCGCGCCACCAGCGCGGATTGCAACTGCAAGGCGCTTTGAAAGGAGACATAGAACCCAACATCGGTCTCGGTGTAGGAATTGACATTCCATACATTGGTTCTTACAAATTGGCAGGAGGAATACAAGGAGGTGCCAACGCAGAAGCTACCACAGGATTTATCCTAGAAGTACAAAACAGCGCTTTGGTAGCCACCGTTAATCGCCTCAATATCGGTATAAAAATGGTTGCCAAAATGTATCTGGTCATTCCTTTTTCTACCGACTCCTTTGCCCAGTATCTCAAAGCCATTGACAAACTAGATGCAAGCGGAAACAGAGTAACCTACGAATTGGGAAGCTTAGAAATTCTCACTGTAGTGATTGCTTCTAGCCGATTGAGCTTTGACGTAAGTAGACGCCGTTTTGACTACCAGTTTACCGCGTTTTCAGTTACGGTGAATCAATCCGTGAAAGATGCAGTTAACGACATCATTGATGGAATCAAAAGTGCTGCCCGAAGCGTAGGAGACGCCTTGAATCCCGTAAACCAAGCGCGCAACGTAATTAACTTCGTTGATTCTTTGATAAACGATTAAACGCCGCAACCAGCACAGCCGCTTTAAATACAGGATAAAATAATAGAAGCGCTGTCGAACTTAAATGTTCGACAGCGCTTCATTAGTCAAGGCAAATTACTGCTCAATCCTTATTCGTATAAGGCTTCTATGACAGGCATGGCTTGTTCGCCCAAGTACAACAACTGTTCTTTCTTCAATTTCTCTTGGTATTGAACCTTAAGCTCTGTTGGGATGCTATCGGCAGCTACTTCTTTCAACACAACTACTTCACCTTTTTCCTTGCTGTACGTCAAATCTCCGTTGGCCAACAATTGTAATTTTAATGCTGTGTTCGGGAAGTTATCCAGCGGCAGTACATCCAATACGATCCCCGAAGGCGCTTCTTTTTTTATGTGGTAAGTGGCCAATTCTTCGCTTTGCTCCGACAACAAGGCCAAACCTATGGGCGTAACAATTAACGAAAGTGTTGAGAATGCCGCTTTTATACGCGCTGCTTGATCGGCAGAAAAATCTTCCAATTTTTGACTTTTAAAATCCTTGAAAAGCCATAGTTTTCCTTCGATTTTCTTAATAAAAGCCGAGCGTTTATTTTTGGATATACTCGCTTTATTCGCTTCTAGGGCTTTTTCCTGCATTTGCAGAACCGTAGGTATTAGGTTGGCATGAATATAAGCCAACGCCTCTTCGTGGCCGCTAACAATGGCCGCCTTCATAAAAGCATACGCTTTTTCGGAATGCCCTTGGCGATCAAAAACAACGCCTAAATAGTAATAAGCATTCATCTTTTGCAAGCCCGTCTTTTTGGCAATGGGAATTAAGGTTTTTTCTGCCTTGTCGTAGTTGCCCAAACCGATCAGTGCCTGCGCCTTTTTTATTGTTGCTTCGTCCAGCGTATTGGTATCGTCGGAACCCTGCTTCAATAAAGCTTCTGCCGCCTCTAGGGCTGCTTGGTAATTTTCCTGTGCCAACAAAATGTCCATCAAAAACAACTGGCCTTGCAATATGTCGGGCTCCAATTCGATGTATTCGCGGATGGTGGTCTCCGCTTTTGCATACTGCTGGGTATAATAATAACACTCGGATAAGGTATAGAGCAGGTGGCTGTTGGGCTCAGGCAACAGTTCCGTACAGCGCTCCAACATGGTAGCTGCTTTGGCGTAATTTTGCCGCTCGTACAAAAATTGAGCATAGTTGTTATAAATAGCGGGATCACTGTCTACCTG
>CAYUZF010000001.1:125223-126307 GCA_964449615.1 uncultured Aureispira sp. | reverse complement strand
CAAGATTTCATCGTATAAGGCAGGAATAGCGTCGAATTGGTTCAACTGCGTTAAAACGTTAATTTTTAGCAACAGTGCTTGGTCGTTGAAGCGATCTTCTAGTGACAACGCATGTTCTATATCTTTTAGCGCCTTATCGTATTCGCCTAAATTAGCATAGGCTTCTGCTCGATATAGATAAGTAGGGCTGTTGTCCAGCTCTATTCTAAGGGCGTCGTTGAACAATTCTATGGCTAATTTATAGTTTTCGTTGGCGCGCAATTGAAAGCTGCCTCTAGCGGTAAGGGCATCCACATTGTTGGGATCGATCGTTAGGATTTTTCCCCACATGAGTTGAGCATCTTCCTCTTGCCCTTGTGCGGACTTCAAGGCTGCAAACTGTGCCAAATAAGTTGTGTTTTGAGGATCGAGCTGAGAAGCTTTTGCTAAACAAAGTTCGGCTTCGGCGTGAGGCGTAGGGAACTCCGACAACAGCGCTTGTGCCAAATAGGCATACCCAAAGGCTGCATCTGGATAATTGGTAACCGCCTGCTTGGCTAACTCTTGAAGCTGGTCGTAAGATTGCTCTTTGCTCGCTGTTTCTAAAGCCTCTTGCAATTCATTTTCATTCATCGTAACTTGGTTTTTATTAATGGAGTTGTACGAAACAACCTAGTTGGAGAACTAGGAAAAACTGTGTACTAGAAAGATACTCTATTTGTATTAAAATAGGGAATATAAAGCCAACAGAATTACAGCGATAAACTTCTTAATTTTAAAACCAAAAGAGAATCAAGACAACAACCATAAAAAAGCCATAGAAAGGAGCAGTGCCAGCACCAAGAAGCCTATGACTACCAGCCGCAATTCTCTAGACAAACGCCCAGCACCAGGCAGAATCAAGGCCAAGTTGTCTAGGCCTTCTGTTAGGCCAAAAGGGGCGGGGTTGGCATTGGCATTCATAAAACCGCCCTCTATCAGCAATTTCGAGGCCCTTAAATAATCGCGTTTGTCTACCAATAACTTGGCGCCTCCTATGGCTCTAGCCTCTAGGCTAAACGTCTGTGTAGAATTGGCATCGCGCGTAAGCGTGGCAATGCCTGCT
>CAYUZF010000001.1:107030-125213 GCA_964449615.1 uncultured Aureispira sp. | reverse complement strand
TTTTTCTAAATAACGTTGCGCCAGCGATAATTCGGTTAGATCGTAAAAGTATTGAACTACAATCGGTTGCATGGACTAAATGTAAAGCGATTAATTAATAGATTGGCTGGGGGCATCTTTGCGTTTTATAAATTTAATACCTACCGTCGCTTCCAAACACAGGTTGGTAATGCGCTGGTCTTCTGCCACCGTACGCGTCGTAGTTTGGCCACTAAAGGGGTCAGTGTATTGAATCAGCGTTCCCCGTGCAAAAAATACTTGTGGAGTAATATCGGGTTGTACACTAATCTCAACAAAAATACCAAACGGCGATTCTGCAGGCGCCCATTCCAAGCCGCCGCCCAACCACAAACCCACATTAACAGGCCGCACGCCCTGCGCATCAAAAGGGTTAACCACTTCCGAAGCCATCGTATAGTCCAAGCGCAGGCCACCCGCGTAATAAGGCGATAAGTTGTTGAACTGATAACCGCCCTTGATCAGCGCCGCCAATGATAAATTGTGGTAAATATCGCTGATAACGGTTTGGTTGGGATTGCCGATTAAAAGGGCGTTGTACGAAGCGCCCCGACGGTGGTAACCCAGAGAGCCGACAAAGCCCAAGCGTCTGGGTGTACCGTCGCCCTGCCAAGCCCCCATCGCTTCAAAAAAAGCATCTGCATGGTAGGAAATAAGGGGGCGTTTGTTGGCTTGGGTACCTACCAGTAAACCGCCTTTGGCACCAAACCCCAATTCCTGTGCGAGCAGCGTTGAACTAAAAAAAAGACTGAACAATAAGATTAATGCGTTGCTTGTTTTCATGCTGTTTTTGTTGATAGAGCGTCAATAAAAAATACAAAAGTCATCCCTGTCCATAGATAGCGATGACTTTTGTGAAAATGAATACTTGGCGTTGGAAGGGACTATTTTAGAATCTTTCTGGAAATAACCAATTTCTGAATCTCAGAGGTGCCTTCTCCAATCGTACAGAGTTTACAATCGCGGAAGAATTTTTCTACTGGAAAATCTTTGGTAAAACCGTAGCCTCCGTGAATTTGAATGGCTTCTGTGGCTACTTTCACACAGACCTCAGAAGCGTAGTATTTGGCCATTGCCGAAATTTTAGTAACAGGCAAATGCTGATCTTTTAGATAACCCGCTTTGCGCACCAACAATTCTGAAGCTTCGATTTCGGTAGCCATATCTGCCAATTTGAACGAAATGGCTTGGAAGCTAGAAATGGGTTTGCCGAACTGCTCCCGCTCTTTGGAGTATTTCAAAGACGCTTCGTAAGAACCTTTGGCAATACCCAACGACAAGGCACCAATAGAAATACGGCCTCCGTCCAAAATTTTCATAGACTGAATAAAGCCTTCGCCCTCTTGGCCTAGCAATTGGCTTTTGTGTACGCGGCAGTTGTCGAAAATCAACTCTGCCGTTTCAGAGGCACGCATGCCCAGTTTGTTTTCTTTTTTACCACCAGAAAAGCCTTCCATACCGCGCTCAATGATGAACGCACTCATACCGTGGCTATCTAGTAGGTCGCCCGTGCGGACAATTACAACACCTACATCACCAGAAATTCCGTGTGTAATCCAGTTTTTACTACCGTTGATGACGTAATAATCGCCGTCTTTTTTTGCTACGCACTGCATTCTACCAGCATCTGAGCCTGTATTGGCTTCGGTCAATCCCCAGAAAGCAAGGTGTTCGCCTGTGGCTAGCTTGGGTAAATATTTCCGCTTTTGTTCTTCGGTGCCAAACATCAAAATGTGATTGGTACCCAACGAATTATGCGCTGCCAAAGACAAACCAATAGAGCTGCATACTTTGGACGTTTCTTCGATAATGGTAATGTACTCTTGGTAGCCCAAGCCTGATCCGCCGTATTCCTCTGGCACCAACACACCCATAAAACCTTGTTCGCCCATTTTGGCAAACAGCTCTTTGGGGAAATGTTGCGCTTCGTCCCATTCCATAATATGTGGACGAATGTGTTTTTCGGCAAAGCTGCTGGCGCTTTCGCGAATCATCTGCAAATCTTCAGAAATATCTGGCGTCATGAAATCTGTATTCATTAAAAGTCTTATTTTTGGTTGTACCGAATGGCCGTAGGGATGCCTAATCCATTCTATTAAAAAACTATCTCTAGGGAAATAGTATAGTTGGTCTAACAAAAGTAAGCAATTTATTGATTTTTTTATAGTAAAAAACAAGACGAAGCGGCAAGAAAAGGTCATTGCTAAGCCATAAATTCTAACTTCTGGGACAGAACAGGGGGGGATTTTGATAACAACAGCAAAAAACTTCCCGATTAGGTATAGAGAAGCTTCTTTTATTTGATTCTACACTTCAACAGCGACTGCTGACCAATAAACCCCTCCAAACGATCGCCCACTTGTATAGGCCCCACGCCTTTGGGCGTTCCTGTAAAAATCACATCGCCCCGCAACAGCATAAAATACTTAGAAATATAAACCAAAAGATCATCAAAATGGGTCAACATATTGCTGGTGACTCCTTGTTGTACTACTTCACCGTTTTTGGTCAACGAAAAATCAATGTGTCCCGCTGCGTTTTGGGCTTGCTCTAAAGGAATAAAGGTGCCGATGGCCGCCGAATGGTTCCAAGCTTTGGCAATTTCCCAAGGGTGGCCTTTTTCCTTGCAGCGCTGTTGTAGATCGCGGGCAGTGAAGTCGATGCCCACCGAAACTTCTTGGTAATAATCGCGGGCAAATTGCTTTTGGATGTGTTTACCGTTTTTGCAAATTTTTAACAGTACTTCTACTTCGTAATGTACTTCTTGTGAAAACTGCGGATAAAAAAGCGGATCGCCGTTGAGCAATTGAGCCGTATCTGGTTTTAAAAATAGCAAGGGGGTGGTAGGAATAGGATTGTTCAATTCTTTAGCATGTTCGGCATAATTGCGGCCAATACATATAATTTTCATGCTGCTGGTGGTTTGGTGTTAAAATGCCCTCCAAATGTAGCTAAAAAATAGGGGAGTGGGGGTATAAATCTGCTTGTACGGCACTCCAGTGATAAATATTATAAGCCCTTTTAGAGCAACAACTACAGCCCTACAAAAAATAAAATGCTAGAAAGTGGGAATTTATAAGCGTGTAACTTTTTTTATTATAGAGGTCATAAAAAGCTGTCAACTAGTTGATTGTATATAAAATAGCCTTCTTTTGTAGTTTTAATTGAATCTTATTTGGTGACACTAAAGAAAAAAATTAGCAAAATAATAACAAAAAATTTGGAACTCTTATCGGAGTAGCTTATCTTTGAGTTATCAAATCGTTGTAGAACGCGTTTTGATAGCTAAGTTCAAGTTTTTTGTCAACTTTATAAGAGCATTAATTTGGTTACACCCCAAACAAATGCCGCCCAATAAAAACCTACCCGTTCTATTCCGAGCCTTGTGCTTGGGATAGAACCCATGAGTTTGATTATACAGCCAGTTTTCAAAGGGAAAAGGGCTATAAAATACAGCAACATTGTTGTACGGAAGCGAGTTCGAGCATTTCTGTACAAGGTTTCCTGCCAACTCTGTCTAAGGCATGGAAAAATGTTGTCTTATCTGTCTGTCTACTTAATAAAAGTCGTTCCGATACACTGCATTCTACTGAAGATCAAGTGGTCGGAACGCGCTTTTTTTAGAGGATAAGCGCATTAAAAAAAAGATAAAACTAAACCTTAATTCCAACCATTTGGCCTAATATGGCGTCTAAGTAGTAGAGCGAATAAATAGATGCTTTTTATTAAGCACCCAGTGAAGGTCTATTTTTTCTACTCTAAGTTAACACATAAAGGGTATCGTTTAAAAAGGTAAAAAGGCACCGTCTAGCAATTGGATGGTGTCTTTTTTTTGTTAAAAAGCTGGGAAAGTGACTTTTTAGGCAAGAATGGCACAAAAAAAATTGAAAATGGCACAAATATGCCCAACATTACGTTATATTATGACGAGTTTTGCGTCAACAAAGTAGACGAACTATATGTTTTAATATGAAAGTACGCGTCCCTATTGTACATTTTATAATAAGAAGTAACTTGACAAAACTTCTAAGCTAGTTAATTGATAACGATGATACCTAAAAGCTTATCTATAATAATTATTGCAACTGCCTTATCCCTTTTTTTGCTATCCGCTTGTGCGGATACAGAAACGGCACGCCCCGCTTTAGTGGATCAGATGAATCAGAAAAATGTGGTCGACGAATCTGCGAATCGAAGCATAGATCGAAGTGCCAAACAAAACAACGAAGTAAGTTTTTCTGTCATCTATACGGGGAATCTGGATGAGATGCTGTTCGATTCTAATAACGAACTGCGCGCCATCATAGAAACCTATGAGCTTCAATTAACTGCTCCTTTTGAAGTCGATGAAACCATGAAAGGCATTGTTTTGCGTACTTATTATACGTTAGACAACCCCTTAGAAATTGCGAAAGAGATTTCTAGATGTGCCGAGGTGATGATGGTAGAAGCCAAAAACTTACCCGAAGCAGGCATTGCCCTGTAGCCCAGTAATAAGGATTTCTTAAATTTATTCCTCCCTCTTTCTCTAGCCATAGAGTTTTCTTATCTTTGCGCCATTATTTATTGGATATTAACAACCCCATTCTGCTCCATATAAACAGCAGTGTTGTTGGTGTTGTGAACCCCCTTATCAGCAATAGCTAACCTCAAAATAACAGCGCAAGCATGGCAAAGTATTATAATAATATCTTAGAAACCATTGGCAACACTCCTTTGGTCAAACTCAATAAAATTGTTAAAGATGTTCCCTGTACGGTATTGGCTAAAGTAGAAACTACCAACCCTGGCAACTCTGTGAAGGATCGCATGGCGCTCAAAATGATTGAAGACGCAGAGGAGAGAGGTGATTTGAAGCCTGGCGGAACCATCATTGAGTGTACTTCTGGCAATACAGGAATGGGCATCGCTATTGCAGGCGTTGTAAAAGGCTACAAATGTATTTTTACGACCAGCGACAAACAATCCAAAGAAAAAATTGATTTGCTGCGCGCCGTTGGAGCAGAAGTAATCGTCTGTCCAACCAACGTTTCTCCTGACGATCCACGTTCGTATTACTCCGTGGCAGAGCGTTTGAACAAGGAAATTCCAAACTCTTACTGGGCCAACCAATACGATAATTTATCCAACCGCGTAGCCCACTACGAAAGCACTGGTCCGGAAATCTGGGAGCAAACAGAAGGACAAGTAACCCACTTTGTAGTAGGTGTTGGAACAGGTGGCACCATCTCAGGAGTTGGCAAATACCTAAAAGAAAAGAATCCAAATGTAAAAATTTGGGGCATTGATACTTACGGCTCTGTATTTAAAAAATACCACGAGACAGGGGAATTTGATACCAACGAAATTTATCCTTATATCACAGAGGGTATTGGCGAGGATATTATCCCTAAGAATGTAGATTTTGACTTGATTGATTTGTTTGAGAAAGTAACGGATAAAGATGCAGCGGTAGCAACGCGGGAATTGGCACGTATGGAAGGTATTATGGTCGGCAACTCAGCGGGGGCTGCTATTGCGGGCGTCAATCAATTAAAAGATCATTTAAAAGAAGATGATTTGGTAGTGGTGTTGTTTCACGACCACGGCAGTCGTTATGTGGGCAAAATGTTCAACGACGAATGGATGCGCGAGCGGGGCTTCTTGGACGAGGTAATGACGGTGCAAGATATTATCGCTCAGAAAGACAACAAAACGTTTTTCTCTATAGAAGCTTCTCAAACCGTAAAAGAAGCGCTCAATATGATGAAGGAGAACGACATTTCTCAAATGCCTGTCATGAAGGAAGGGGAAATTGTAGGGGCGCTGAATGAAAACGACGTGTTGAGTTGCTTGTTGGCCAATCCTATCGAAAACAGTGACCAAGCCATTGAGAAAATTATGGTAGCACCTTTCCCAAAAGTAGAAGAAAGCTTACCAATCAACAAACTGAACTTGTATATCAATAAAAAATCACCTGCGGTTATTGCCGTAGATAAAGCAGGTACGAGTCATATTGTGACCAAGTACGATATTATCCAAGCTATGAGCTAGTCGTTGGATCATCTAATTAAGTGCGGTCAGGTTCAAGGGCAACGGTTCTTGAACCTGACTCTTATTTTTTATTCCTTTTTTTGTTGCAAATACTTTACAATGTTTCCCATCATAGCACGGCTTTCTTCCGACATGAGTTGCTGAAAAAGGTTTTCCAAATCTTCCTCAAAATTGACGGACAATGCTTCTACAACAGAAGCTCTTAGGGATTGTTTGGTTTTTCGAAACGCTTGCTGGGGCAATTTTAAGTAGCGCTTTAGCTTTTGTTCGGCTACTCCTACCACATGTTCCAAAGGTTGTAATTCATCTACCAATCCTATATGCAGTGCTTGTTCGCTGGTCATAATTTTGCCCTCCAACAAATATTGGTAAGCGACGCCGCGACCTATCCAAAAAGCGTAGAGTTCTAAAATTCCTGCTCTGGGTGCAATCCCTACAGCCATTTCATTTAAGCCAATTTGGTAACGGTCATTTCCTGCCATTACTCGATAATCGCAGGCACAGGCAAGAATGCAACCGCCCGCAGGGCTGTGGCCAGTAATAGCAGCCACCAGCGGTTTGGAAAACGCAGTCATTTCTGCTGCCAACTGCAAAAAAGAACCCCAAAATTGGCGGATACCAGCGTCGTTGTAACGGTACACTTCCAGCAAATCTACCCCACCGCTGAAAAAATGCGTTTTGCCCGTGAGCAATACGCCTGCAATAGTAGCCTCAGCACTGGCATAACGTATAAAATCGCGCAACTCGTCCACCAACGTTTGATTCAGGGCATTGGCTTTTCCGCGATCTAATTGGAGAATGGCATAATTATTCTTGAGTTCAATCGTTAAATGTTGGTACGTTAGTTCTTTCATTGGTAATACTAGCAAATGACAAAAAAAAGGAAAGGGGCAATGGGTAGCCCGTGCTAAACGCGGTCAATCTTATCCACGCGGCGCTGGTGGCGTCCCCCTTCGAAGTAAGTGTGGAAAAAAGCATCCACTAGGTCTAGCGCTGTTGCTTGACTGATAAAGCGCACAGGAATGGCCAGTACATTGGCGTCGTTGTGTTGGCGAGCCAATTCGGCAAGTTCGCGAGTCCAGCACAGTGCAGCACGCACACCTTGGTACTTATTCACCGTAATGGCAACGCCATTGCCGCTGCCGCAAAGCACGATGCCAAAAGGGGTACTACCGTTTTGGACGGCTTGGGCTACAGGATGCGCAAAATCGGGATAATCTACCGATTCCTTAGAATGGGTGCCAAAATCCTGAAGCGTCCAACCTTCGCCTTCTAAATAGGTTTTGATAGCGTCCTTATAGTCAAAACCTGCGTGGTCACAACCGATGGCTATTATTTTTTGCATGTGTAGGATAGTAAGTTAGAATGAAACAATGTATTTTGAGGCACCCATTTTGTTATGCAAAAGGAGTACTGTATCTTACCAAGGTAGTTGCTGCAAGATACGGCAACAATTGTTTACGACCTCATTTTTTTTATTGAAGTTGTGTAGAAATAAAGTAGTTTGTTAAAGACGTTACTGACTTCGATACGGCTTTAATGGTTAAAAATACCTGTTGAATTATGGCACGCCTTTTTTTATTTTATGCATTGTTACTCTGTTTTTTTACCGCTTGTGGGCAGGCAGTTTCTTCTGAAGGGCAAGAATTAATTACTTGGCAAACCTATGAAGCGTTGAACGAAGCACAACCCGATTGGCAGGTAATTGATGTGCGTACCCCAGAGGAATTTGGCGAAGGACAGCTCGAGAATGCGGTCAACATTGATTTTTACGCCGATGATTTTGAGGCGCAGTTGGAACAATTAGACAAAACGCGTCCTGTGGTGGTGTATTGCAAACGGGGAGGGAGGAGCAATAAAGCAGCCGCACGTTGCAAGGCACTTGGATTTGAAAAAGTGTACGATATAAAAGGGGGGTACGATGCGTGGAAAGCGCTAGAGAAAGACCAGTAGAAAAAGATAGGTTTTTGGTTGTCGAGTTGGCTGGCGTTGCCCCTTCTTAAACAAAGGAACCGCCTCTTAGGATACAGAATAGACGCCGCACAGTTCTATATGCTTCTAATTGTTGATGGTTATAGGAGAAGTAATGGAAGGTGTATAAGGTTAAAGTGAGCTATTTACTTAAATTTTAAATCCTAGAAAGCAAATTCTACGTAGAATTCCTGTACTTTTATGTACTTATAAGGCAGTTAATAGCGGATCTGTTTAATAATGACACCTTTAAAAAGGTAATTTTGCCTTTTTTATTGGGTGAGCGAACAAATTTTAATTACTTTTAGCTGCAAGTAGTATAGGCAAATCAAATAATTTACTGTTTTTAGATGTTCCTTTATAGTGATTATCTAATATTCTAACACAAAACTTCAAACGTACTCAAAACACAAGACGCTATAAAATAACCAATAATGAAGTTGAGATTGTTTATTACATTGCTGTGCTGTTGGTTTGGAACAGAACTGTGTTTTTGTCAAGTTACAAAAACGCTGCACCAGACTTTTACCTTAGATGCAACAGAAAAGGTGAACATCAATGTAGTAGCCAAGAAAATAGAAATGAAAGAAACTAAGGGCACGCGAATTTTGGTAGAAACCAAAGTAACCATCTCTCTGCCCAACGACCGCTTGTTGGATTTTGTCTGCAACAGTGGTCGTTATGACCTCACCAAAACAGTAGACGCTACGACCCGCGAATTGACCATTTCTTCTAAGAAGACCAAAGATGTAATTGTTGTGAAAGGAGAAGAATGCGTAGAAACCCTGGAGTACACCATTTATATGCCCGCCAGCGTCAAATTTTCCAACAACAGTACCCTAGTACACGGAAAAGAATAGGAGGCAACTCGTTTCTTATGGCTGCCAAAATCCTACTTTTTCCTCCATTTTACCGCTTCCAAAGGTGTAATTTACAGTTTTTTACAACAAAAAAACGTCTTTTTCTGTTTAGCCTGTGTTACCTTTACTAGTGCTATACCAAAATTTTATTTGGAAAAAAGTAACAACGCTAGAATATATGACACTAAGTGTTGGTTTACTCCATATTCTATAAGGTTTAGAAGAGCTAAAGCTCTATGAATCAATATGTTCAGAATCTTAATAAGGGAAACGCTGTTTGTTTTTCTCTTAACAATTGCTTATCTTTGGATTCCCAATTACTTAAAATTTTTGGCATGGTATTGTATTGATTTGCTAAGAATTTGACTACAACAACAAGATATTGATCTAATTTTAACGTCTCGAATTTATATCCTATGAAACAAGTAATAACGTGGTTTATACTACTAGCTGCCTGTACTACAGGTTTTTCCCAAGCTACCGCATCTACGAACCAAACGATAAGCGTTGGCGCTTTAGCTGCCCTTGAGCTAGACCTACGTTCAGATAATATTGAAGTTCGACCTACAAAAGGAAGCCGAATCATCGTAGAGTCGCACATAACATTAGAAGCCAACAACAACAACAACATGTTGGAATACCTCATCAAAGCAGGGCGTTACGATCTAGTAACCAACCTAGATGCAGGAAGCAAAACTTTGAACATTCAACGAAAAATAAATGCCAATGTACTTATAGTAAAAGGCCAAGAATGTGTAGAAAGCGTGCGTTATATTGTGCTTGTTCCCGATTCTATCAAGACAATAAAAAATAATGGCGTTACCACCCCGATGGAGTAAAGCCAGATCCAAATTTATAGCTAATTATTAAAGCCATCTTTGATTAATTCAAAGGTGGTTTTTTTTGCAACAATAGGGCGGTTTTTGGAGTTTAACTAAACATTGAAGACCTGTCTTGGCTGTTTAGTTTGATTTTGAACAACTTAGCACCAAATGTGGTTAGTCTTGTCTCGTCATAAATCGTCGAGGTTGCCTACAAGGCAATGCTTTAATGCAAGCAACAAAGACAGTCGTCTCTTTTCTTTACTACACAAGGACTGCACAAAGCTACTTTAACAAAACATTGTGTATAGTAAGCACAACCACTTTAGTAATTTGCTGTATATTGTAGACTTAATAGTATTACTACCTTTTGAATAAGCTTTGCTATGAACGCATTAGAGGGGCAGCCGCTCAAGCGATTTTTTAGACTCCTACAACTGGACAAGAGTGAAATCATTTACATCTATGTTTACGCCGTATTTGAGGGAATCATCAGCTTGACCATTCCTGTCGGCATACAAGCTATTATTAACTTAATTGCACTCAATCAAATTTCATCTTCTTGGATTGTCCTTATCTTTATTGTGGCCTTAGCAACTGCTATTTCGGGCGGTATGAAGTTGATGCAACACATTATTACGGAGACGATACAGCAGCGTATTTTTACGCGCTCGGCTTTTGAGTTTGCTTATCGAATGCCGCGGTTGCGTATGGAAGAAATTAAGGATCAATATGCTCCCGAACTGGCCAACCGTTTTTTTGATACGCTCTCGATTCAGAAAGGAATTCCAAAAGTTTTAGTGGATTTATCGGCGGCCTCTTTTCAAATTATATTTGGCCTAATTCTGCTGTCCCTTTACCATCCGTTTTTTGTTTTTTTTGGTTTTGTTTTGCTGCTGCTAATCACCATTGTGGTGGTGAGTACCTTCTCGCCAGGCTTATCTACCAGCTTGCTCGAGTCCAAGTACAAATACAAAGTAGCGTATTGGTTGGAGGAACTCGGTCGTACCATGGGGTCGTTCAAATTGGCAGGACGGACACAATATCCCACTATTAGAACCGATGAACTAGTGGGGGGGTATTTGCAGTACAGAAAAAAACACTTTAAGGTAGTCAAAGCACAAATCATCAGCGTAGTTGTGCTAAAGACGATTGCGACTGCTGCGCTGTTGTCTATCGGGGGCTTGTTGGTGATCAACAACGAAATGAACATTGGGCAGTTTGTCGCTTCAGAGATTGTTATCATTATCATACTCAACTCTCTGGATAAGATTGTAATGGGTATGGAAACAATTTTTGATTTATTGACGGCAGTAGAGAAAATCGGTCTGGTAACGGATTTGCCACTAGAGGACGAAGGTGGGTTGGATTTCAAAGAAGTACATTGCCCCGATGGAATGGGCATACACATCAACGACTTGACCTACATTTTGGGCAGCCATCAATACAAAGTGCTGGATAAGATCAACCTAGACATCAAAGCAGGCGAACGTATTTGTATAGCAGGGGCCAGCGCTTCGGGCAAATCTACCCTCTTGCGCATTATTATGGGCTGGTACGATGGTTTCGAAGGGACGATTTCTTACAACGATATTCCTAGAAAAAACATCAACATCGCTAGTTTGCGCTCGTATATCGGGGATCATGTTTCGGAGGAACATCTGTTTCATGGAACCATTGCGGAGAACATCTCCATGGGGCGGGAAGACGTGAGTATTCAAGATATTATAGCGGTAGCCAAACAGGTGAGCCTTTCTACTTACATCAAAGAACAGCCAGAAGGATTTAATACGATGATTACTTCTGATGGGGAGAATTTACCTCAAAGTGTTATCAAGAAAATTATTTTGGCGCGTTGTATCGTAGATGAGCCTCGGTTGATCGTGACAGAGCCGCTTTTGTACAGCCTTAATGCCGACGATTCTAAGCGAATCATCAATTTGCTAACCGATAGAAAAAATCCTTGGACGTTGATTGCCGTTAGCCGAAGTGCCAAAATGGCAAAGTCTTGTGATCGTACGGTGGTGATGGATAAGGGGCGTATTATTTTTAAAGGCAGTTACGAGATTCTGCAACAGCAACCCTACTTTGAACAATTGTTCGACGATGTTGCTTAATTTCTACAATAATAAGCTATGCTAAATTTATCTGAAAATAAAATCAACGACCGAAGGCTAATGGAATACAGCGCTTTTGGTAAGGTGATGGAACTCGACAAATCTAAAAAGCTGACCTATTGGGTAACGGGCTTTTTTATGTTGCTTGTAGGGATTTCTTTTTTGCCCTGGACACAAAACATTGTCACCAAAGGAAAAATTACTACCCTCCGTCCAGAACACCGCCCGCAAAGCGTTTACAGCACTATTCCAGGTAAAATAGAACGCTGGTACGTGCGCGAAGGCGAGTCGGTGATGATGGGGGACACGCTGGCCTTTTTGTCCGAGGTAAAAGCCGATTATTTTGACCCGCGACTCTTGGAGCGCACTCAAATGCAAGTGCAAGCCAAATCCGCCGCCCGCAGTGCTTACAGCGCCAAAGCAGACGCCTTGGATCAACAACTCGACGCCGTAGGGCAAGCCTTAAAATTCAAGCTAGAGCAAACCGAAAATAAAGTCAAACAAAACCGCTTTAAAGTAACGGGGGACAGCATTGATGTGCAAGCCGCCCGCACCGCTTACAACATCGCTATCACTCAATACAATCGGACAGATACCCTTTACCAACAGGGTATTAAGTCTTTGACTGAATTGGAAGATAAGCGCAACAAAATGCAGGAAACACAGGCCAAATTGATTTCTGCCGAAAATAAATACCTAAGCTCTAGAAATGAATTGTTGAATGCGCAGATAGAATTGAGTACTGTACGCAGTGAATACGCTGACAAAATGGCTAAAGTGCGCTCTGACCGCGCCAGTGCGGTTTCCAACATCTACGATGCAGAAAGCCAAATTGCCAAACTAGAAACCCAGTACGCCAGCTATGAACGGCGCTCTACATTCTATTACGTTATTGCACCCCAAAGTGGTTATGTGACCAAAATTTACCGAAAGGGAATTGGAGAACTGGTAAAGGAAACCGATCCGTTGTTGTCCATCATGCCTACGGGCTATGAGTTGGCGGTAGAAACCTATGTGCGGCCTATGAATTATCCCCTATTGGATACAGGGCGCACGGCTTTGTTGGTCTTTGACGGATGGCCTGCCTTTATTTTTTCGGGTTGGCCCAATCAATCTTATGGAACCTTTCGCGGGCGTATCATTGCAGTGGACAACGTAGCCAATGACCGCGGCTTGTACCGCGTCTTGATTTCGCCCATACAAGAGAGCGAAAAGCCTTGGCCAAATGAATTGCGCGTAGGGACAGGCGCGAGTACTTCCATTATGCTCAACGATGTACCGCTTTGGTACGAATTCTGGCGACAACTCAATGGGTTTCCACCTGATTTTTATGAAGAGCAGGATATTGAGGAGCTGAAACTGAAAGCACCTGCCAACAATTTGAAAAAATAAATACATGCGTTACGTTTTAGTCGGAATTTGTTGTTGTTGGATGCTGTTTGCCGAGGCGCAAACAGATTCTGTCGTCCTGACTTTTGAACAGTACTTGGGACGAGTATACACCAACCACCCTTTGGCAAGACGCGTCAATCTATTGCGCCAAGAGGCCGACGCCTATCTGCAAAAGGCACGCGGCGGCTTTGACCCCAAATTGGCTACCAATTGGGATTACAAGGAATTTAAAGAGCAAACCTATTACAACATTTTTAATGCCTATCTTAAAGTGCCTATTTGGTCGGACATCGAGGTAGAAGGAGGGTACAACCACGCCAATGGCTATTACCTCAACCCAGAGCGCACGCTACCCGACGCTGGACAAGCTTATTTAGGAGTCAAAATTCCTTTGTTACAGGGTCTGTGGACCAGCGAGCGCCGCATTGTACTGCAACAAGCACGCTTACTCGAAGGCGCCAACGAAGCCGAAATACAAACAGCCCTCAATGACTTGCTTTACCAAGCAGGAAAAGAATACTGGGATTGGACAAAGGCCTACAACGAATTGTTGGTGATTGAACAATCTCTACAAGCCGCCGAGCAACAACTCAATGCTACACGCGCTTCTTTTTTTCAGGGCGACAAACCCGCTATTGACACACTTAAGGATTTTATTCAGATCCAAGAACGGCAAGTTTTGCTGGCCAATGGGTTGGTAGCGTTTCAGAACCACCGCCGTAGGGTTTCTGCTTTTTTGTGGGATGCTACAGAGAATCCGTTGATTCTGGATGAAACGGTTTATCCCGTAGTGTTGCAACAATTAACAACCGTACCGTTTGAACAGGCTCTGTTGGAAAACAGCTTGGAATTGTTGGAAGAGCATCCCGATTTAATTCTGTACGATTTTAAGTTGCAAGACTTGGCCCTTAAGCGCCGTCTAAACGTCAACAAAATACTGCCCAAACTAAGCGTTAAATACAACTTTCTATCGGTAGAAACCGTAGATTTTTTTCCAACCGACGGGGTGGCGCCTATTGAGAATTACAAACTGGGAGTGGAATTTCAAATGCCGTTGTTTTTGAGAAAAGAACGGGCAGATTTGGCACTAACGGATTTGAAAATTCGAGCAACCGAATTCCAGTTGGACAACAAGCAACGCGATTTGCGTGTTAAATTAGAGAATTATTTTAATGAGGTACAAATCTACGCCGCACAAACACAAGTACTGGAACAGATGGTCAACAACTACGACCGTTTGCTAGAAGCCGAACGCATCAAACTCAATTTGGGAGAATCTTCGGTGTTTTTGGTCAACGTACGGCAAAATCAATTCTTAGATGCGCAACGCAAATTGATTAAGCAACAAGTAGAATACCTCAAAGCACGCATGGCCTTTCTCTGGGTAACGGCTACGTTATCAGGTGTTAATTAAGCTTAAGTATTGGCCACCGTCCTCCGTTCACCCCATTAACAACACCGTATGAAAAAGAAACAGCTCGCATTGACCGAAAAAGACTTGCAACGTCTCAACAGCAAAAATGCTTACCTAAAATTACTTAAAAACAATGACGTCAACGTCAAAAAATTGCTGCGTACACTCCACTATCAAGAGGAGTTGGAACAGTTGCAAGTCGAGTTGATCAAAATGCAAAATTGGATAGTGAACAATAACTTGCGCCTAGCGATTATTTTTGAAGGCAGAGATGCAGCGGGCAAAGGCGGTACCATTCGCCGTTTTGTAGAGCATCTAAATCCCCGTTCCAACCGCATTGTCGCCTTGCCCAAACCCACCGAAGAGGAGCGCGGACAGTGGTATTTTCGGCGCTACATCAACCAGTTGCCTAATCCTGGCGAAATAGTATTTTTTGATCGCAGTTGGTACAACCGCGCTGTTGTAGAGCCTGTCAATGGCTTTTGTACAGAAGAACAATACGAGCGCTTTATGCACCAAGTCAACGATGTGGAGCGCATGTTGCAAGAGTCGGGTATTATTTTGATTAAATTTTGGTTGGATACTAGCAAAGAAGAACAAGCGGAGCGCTTTGAAGACCGCCGCACCAGCCCCCTCAAACAGTGGAAACTCAGTCCCATTGATGCCAAAGCACAAGACCTTTGGGACGTTTATACCAACTACCGCGACGAGATGTTTAAACGTACCCACACCAAAAACAGCCCGTGGATTATCATAGAAGCCAATAAAAAGAAACCTGCCCGCCTCGGAAGTATTCGTTATGTCCTCAACGAACTCAACTACACTGGCAAAGAACATTGTCTGCTCAATTTAACCCCCGATGCAAACATCGTTCAAAAATACGAAAGGTAAGGTGGGTAGTCGGTAAAGCCGCTAATGGATTTATACGTTACTTACTACCAATGCGTGATTTTTCTCTCCAAACAATAGACGTTTTACCAACAAGCTGCGTTATAACAGTAATGCGCCCGCGCAAAAGAACAAACATTGCTTTTTGGGTCGTAATGTTTGGAGAGATAACCCGCCTTAGGTTATCTCTCCGTTTTATTGGAAGACTATTGAGCGCCTTGCGGCCTGTCGTTGTCCTCTACGGCGTTGGTACTACTCGAAGATAAAATTTTTAGCTCCACACGTTGGTTGCGTTGTCGACCATGCAAGGTTTTGTTGCTGGCAACAGGGTGGCGCTTGCCATAACCCTGAAAGTGCACTTGGGTAGGAGCAGCACCCAAATCTACCAAGAATTGAGCAACTTGACGGGCGCGTCGAGTCGACAACGTATCGCAATAGACATCTTGGGGCAAGCCATTGGTGTGGCCGCCTACCTCTACCACTATAGCTGGATTTTTTTGTAAAAACGAAGCCACTTGCTGGAGTTCTGGTACTGTCGCTTGCGCAAACTGGAAAGAATCCGCTGCAAAGTAAGTGCGATCTAGCCGAAAAATTTGTCCTTCTTGAACGTCTTTGCCCGTCAATTGCGCATTAAAATTACCGCTGTATTGAACAGGCTCGTCTGTTGGAGCCAACGAAAGAATTTGAAAACTGTGCTGGGCAGTGCCTTTTTTGCTGAGTTGGAGACGATGGTCAGCAACGCCCGCTTTTAACAAATAAGCTTGCAATTGTTGGCGTTGTTCAACTGTTGGTGCGTGCAGAACCACGCGCATGTTGGGGTAGCGTTTCATGAAAGTAACCAAGCGCTTCAAGGCACGCGTAGAATAAGGATCTAAGGCACCACTGGCCGCATCAAAAACCAATTGCCGCAAGGGGATCGTTTCGCCCACCTCAATGGGATGCAAATACAAATTCACGCGCCTTTCGGTCGATTCTGTGATTTTTCCAATACTCAACCGCTCTGTTACAGGGTAGTAGCCTTCGCAATAGCCCAAAAATTCATAGTCTTGTTCAGGCGGCAAAACAACCTGGTAATTGCCTTGTACACTGCTGGACAAAGCACTTCCTTGTTCTTTTTGTGTCCCCTGTTCGTAATAGCGAATGTGGGCACGCAAGGGGCGCTTGGTCATCGCATCATACACCTTTCCCTTCACGAGCAAAATAGGAGCTGGTCGCGCCGATTCTGGCGGTACAATTTCATACACATCTTCTGCTCCTATATGGTCAGGACCCTGTGTAGAAACAAAATAAGCGCGATCGCCAAAAGCAGACGTACTGTAATAAGCCTCCCAGCGGTTGGAATTGATTTGAGGGCCTAAATTCTCTGGCTCCGTCCAGTTTTCCCAAGTGTCGTCCAAACGGCGGCTGACAAAAATATCGGTAGAACCATACCCGCCATGTCCAGCCGACGAAAAATACAACGTTTTTCCATCCGCTGCCAAAAAAGGCGTACCGTCGATGTAAGGGGTGTTGATGGTTGAGCCTAAATTTTTAGGTTGTGAAAAATGCCCATTAGGCTGCAAAAAACTCACGTATAAGTCCAAATGTCCCCGCGTATCGTTGCGCTCCAGCGACAACAGCAACAGCTGTTCGGAGGCCGCCAAATGAATGCTGTGAATGGGGTTGTGAGTATAAAAATTATCTATAATAACGTCTTTTGGAACTTCCCAAGAGCCATCGGCCTGGCGGTGGCTGATGGAAACCCCTTTTCCCTTGGATTGGCCATTGGCTAAGTACGTATTGCCGAGCAACAACGTATTGTTGTCAGGCGAAACGGAAATAACTTGGTTGTGGTTGTTGTTGTTTAGCGGGGCAGGGAGGGGGTGCAAAGGACTCCAAGAACCATCGGCTTGTTTGTACGCGACCCAAGCATCATCGCGTTTGTCGTCGCCTATGTTATCAGGGTGTCCCTTTCGGGTAACAAACAAACTCTGCCCATCGTGCGCAATCAACGGATGCAGTTCTGCATACGGCGAATTGATGGCTGACCCTGCATTTTTGCGCTCATAGCCCTCCAGCGCGTTTTTTACCAAATTAATGGCGCGGTCTTGACGCACCAATAGATGATCGATGTGGGCGCTGGTTTTGCCTGTTATAATAAAACCCAACAAATCGCCGTAAAAGGGAAGAATAGGCGTGCGCATAATCAATTGCCCATCCAAATAATAGCGCATTTTACCATTGTTTTTGCGAATGGCCAGCGTATGTGTTTGATTACTTTGGTAATAACCGACTTGCGTCCAATTGACAATTTTGGTCACCACGCCATTGCGGCAAACCATCACCGAAGTTTTCCCTTCGTTGCTCATCAAAAAGGCATTGTAGTTGTTCAAATCACGAACGCCCCAAATCAAACCGTACACACTTTGCTTGGATTCCAAAAAAGGTGTTATTTTACTTTCAATGTAATAAGACGTATCGGGATGAACAGGTACAGATTGCCAAAAATACCAAGCGCCTCGCTCGTGTTTGTAAGTAACTTGGTAATGACCGTCTTCTACTTGAGCTTTGTAGTCGGCACTTTCGCCATGCATCCATAGCAGAAAATTATTGTCAAAGTTTTCTTCGAAGATGGTATTCTGCTGCCCCATCAGGCAACTGGCAAACAAAAGCAAGCAAGAACAAAGGAC
>CAYUZF010000001.1:87920-107020 GCA_964449615.1 uncultured Aureispira sp. | reverse complement strand
TGTAACATAGGAGCAGTGTTGTTTAGAACAAAGGGGGATTGTGCTAGACTCTAAATTACGCAAAGGATATTCCCAAACATAATTTTTAAGAAATGATAATGAGATACTAAGATATTGCTAACAAAGTCGTTACAATTGTAAAAAAAAAGCAGCAAAGGAGATGCTCTGAATAAGCCACAAAGGTAAGGTTTTCAACGAAAATAGTTGTTATATAAAACAAGAAAGAACCCATGCGCTCGATGCGACAACACGAAGACATAAAAAAATTTAGACGGTTTTACAACGACCACCTGTACCGCCGTTTGGTAAAATTTGAGAAAAAGCGTCAACAACTCCTCTTTATGATGGGAGTAGGGATAGTTTTGTTGTTGTTGTTTTCTATTTTTATTTTACAACAAGGCGTGTTTGCACTGTCGATATTTCTTTTAGTGCCGTGGTTTTTGTTGGTTCGCTTTTACCTTTATCGGTCCGAGATTTTTCGGGCGGGTTACAAGCCCATCGTTATGAAAGGGCTGTTGGAATTCATGGAAGGCAACCTCACCTATTACCACCAAGAATACATCAGCAAAGATACCTTTCAGCGCAGCCGCATTTTTCCCTACAAAGCGGATTCTTATCGCGGCGAAGATTACATCATGGGCAAAATTGGAGAAATCTTTTTTGAATTGTGTGAGTTGGAAATTCGCCACAGCAGCAAAGTGCGCAAAAGATTGGATCGCTGGTTTTCGGGCATCTTTTTTCACGCTAATTTTAGCACCAACTTCGAGGGGCGCATTGTGATGATTCCGCGCAGCGATTGGCAGAAATTCATTGCTACGATAAAAGATTATGTGCGGCACGGCGGGTACGAATTGTTGGATACGGGCAATGTGGATTTTGACGAAGAATTTATTGTTTACCTCGATCGCAACGTCAATTACAAAGATATTCTGACTCCCGAACTCCTCGCCGCGATCCTACAATACCGCCAGCGCAGTCGCAAAAAAGTGTACGCTTCTTTCTACAACAGCCATTTCTACATGGCCATTGACGAGCCAGACAACTTACTCAAAGCCAGTTTGTTGCGTTCTAACAACAGTTTTGAACGCTTGGCCAATTATTACCGCGAGTTGCGTTTGTTTACGCAGATTGTACGGGATTTTGATGTGATGCATTAGGGTGTTATTATAAAAAAAGTATTTTACAAAAGCGGCAGAAGTAGTTCGCGTTTAGTCCAAACGCAACGTACGCGTTTTTCCAGTTTGTTCTACCATAATTCCTTGAACCTTGCTTTCCTTGTTAATAAATAAATCAGAAAGCAGCACCCCTTTTTTAATTTTGAGAGCGGTTTTCTCTGTTGTTATCTGTAGATCTTTGTTTGCTTGCAACACATAAACCGCGTTGCCCCTTTTGTAGTAGAGTGTAACGCCCTTGTTGGCGTTGCGTGTTGCTTTTAGCGGGCGGGCGCTTGGAGGGAGGTCTAATTCTACCACTTTATTGAGCAGATCGTCCGTAACCCATCGGTTGACCAACAATTGAAACGCGCCTGTGCTTCGCTTTTTACTCCACACAAAATAGGAATTATCGTAGCCGACTACATCAACGATGTCTTGATTGTCCAGTTCTTTGATCGAAAGAAACATCATTTTATCGTTGTCGTTGCGAGCGTAGACCAGCGTGTCGCCTCTGTATTGGTAGTTGGTATAAGAAGAAGCTAAAATAGGGCTGCTGTTGTTGAGCGTAGAATGGTTGTATCCCAGTGCAGAGAAATAGGTCAAGCCTCTATTTTCTACTTTAGAAAGGCGTTTTCCCGTTGCTTTGTCTAGGGTCAGCGTAGCAAAGGCAAAATTACTTTCATACCGAAATTTTGACCCATGTTCTACTTTTTGGGTGTACGTAAAGGAAACCAGCGCCGTTAATACGGTTCCTGTGTCTACCAATATGCGGTGTACGGTTTCTAAGGAGTCAAAAGAAGCACTCCACAACTCTTGGCCTTGCGCATCAAATTTATACAAAACAACAGTAGCTTGGTCGGCTTGTTTCTCGCCTGTATAAACGGTACCGTTGTCATCTATTGCGAGAGCCGTAGGGGGCGTTCTATTACTTTGGCCTATTTTTTTAGTCCAAGTAAGCTTTCCGTTTTTGATGCAGGCAAGATAGCTGTTGAACACGTCCCCATTCATAACCACCGCTTGAGCATAAATGGGAATATCCATATACCCCATCATACCTGTTTTTCTAAGCTCTTGTTCTTCTTCTTTGCTGAGACCTTGGTATTCTTTGTAACACAAATAAACTCGGTCGTTGTCTACTAAAGCGGCTGTTTCGGGAACTAGTTTTCCTTGTAATAAGGGCGCTTGTGCAACAATGGAAAGGGCAAAAAGTAGGCAAAAGGCTAGCAATAAGAATGTTTTCATGAAAGCAATGTAGTTTTAGTGGTTTATAATTTAAGGTGCAAAGATAAATTATTTTTAAACGAATCAAAAGAAAAAAACAACGCTACCCGTCCAAAAGCCTTTATAGAAAGCCTATCTTTAAACAACTTCCCAATTCTGTTATTATTCTAAAAAAAGAACCGATACAATGAACGATACAAGCACACAAACTGATTTTCATGCCGCAATTTTGGCGGGTATTCCCCTGCAATTGCCCCCCGCACAACCCCTAGACCCCAACGTTTCCCACGCTCCCAAACGCAAAGACATCTTAACGCCCAGAGAAAAGCGTTTAGCGCTTCAAAATGCCTTGCGCTATTTTCCAATAGCCCAGCACCCCACACTGGCACCAGAATTTGCACAAGAATTAGAGCAATACGGGCGCATCTACATGTACCGTTTTCGACCCAGGTACCCCATGCACGCACGCGCTATAGAAGATTATCCTTGTCAAAGCCAGCAAGCGGCGGCCATTATGTTGATGATTCAAAATAACTTGGACCCAGCCGTAGCACAGCACCCCCACGAGTTGATTACCTACGGCGGCAATGGCAGCGTGTTTAGCAATTGGGCGCAGTATCTATTGACGATGCAGTATTTGGCGACCATGACCGACGAGCAAACTCTAGCCATGTATTCAGGGCATCCGTTGGGCTTGTTTCCCGCGCCCAAAGAAGCGCCGCGAGTGGTAGTTACCAATGGTTTAATGATTGCTAATTATTCTAAGCCCGACGATTGGGAGCGCTTTAATGCGCTGGGGGTGACGCAGTACGGGCAAATGACAGCGGGGTCGTACATGTACATTGGGCCGCAAGGCATTGTACACGGCACTACCATCACGGTATTAAATGCTTGTCGCAAAATAGACAACAAAGGCCCCAAAGGAAAATTATTTGTAACCGCGGGCTTGGGCGGTATGTCGGGCGCACAGCCCAAAGCAGGAAACATCGCAGGCGTAGTGTCGGTCACTGCCGAAGTGAATCCGCAGGCAACCAACAAGCGCCACGAACAAGGCTGGGTAGATGAAGTCATCAACGATTTGGACGCGCTTTGTACCCGAGTGCAGCAAGCTACTGCGGCGGGGGAGGTGGTCTCTATTGCTTAT
The DNA here is from genome assembly GCA_964449615.1 of uncultured Aureispira sp. Lineage (GTDB taxonomy): Bacteria > Bacteroidota > Bacteroidia > Chitinophagales > Saprospiraceae > Aureispira. The sequence continues at coordinate 103,501 of CAYUZF010000001.1, read as the reverse complement.
AATGGCAACGTAGTAGAGGTGTGGGAAGCTTTTTACGAAGCGGGCATTTATGTGGATTTGGGCTCCGACCAAACCTCTCTACACAACCCCTGGGCAGGGGGCTATTATCCTGTAGGGTACAGCTACGAAGCCGCCAACGATTTGATGGTTGAGAACCCTGAAAAATTTAAAGAAGAAGTACAGAAAACCTTACGCCGCCACGCCAAAACCATCAATGCCCACCACGCCAAAGGCACGTATTTCTTTGACTATGGCAATGCTTTTTTACTAGAAGCGTTTAGGGCAGGGGCGGATATTATGGCCGACAACGGCATTGATTTTAAATATCCTTCTTACGTGCAAGATATAATGGGGCCGATGTGCTTTGATTATGGGTTTGGCCCTTTTCGTTGGGTGTGTGCCTCTGGCAGAGCCGAAGACTTGGCCTTAACCGACCAGCTCGCCGCCGAGGTATTGAAAGAATTATTAGCCAAAGCCTCCGAAGACATTCGCCAACAAACCGCCGATAATTTGCATTGGATTCGCCACGCGGAAGAACACCAATTGGTAGTCGGCTCCCAAGCGCGGATCTTATACGCCGATAGCGAAGGACGGATGCGCATTGCGGCAGCCTTCAATCAAGCCATTCGCGAAGGGCGTTTGCAAGGGCCCGTTATACTTGGCCGCGACCACCACGATGTATCTGGAACCGATTCCCCTTACCGAGAAACGTCCAATATTTACGACGGGTCGCAATTTACAGCGGATATGGCGGTGCAGAACTTTGTAGGCGATGCTTTTCGTGGAGCAACTTGGGTGTCGCTGCACAACGGTGGGGGCGTCGGTTGGGGCGAAGTGGTGAACGGTGGTTTTGGAATGTTGTTGGATGGCAGCGAAGAGGCCGATCGCCGCCTCGAAAGCATGTTGTTTTGGGATGTGAACAACGGGATTGCTCGCCGAAATTGGGCCCGCAACGAGGGCGCCCGCAGCGCCATACAGCGCGCCATGCAAGCCGAACCCAAACTGAAAGTCACGCTGCCCAATTTAGCAGACGAAGATTTATTGGAACAATATTTTTAAACAATAGCCTTGCACATTCGGGCGTCGAGCGAAATCGAGACGCCCGAATACCACAAAAAAAGCGGATGAACCCTTAAGTTCATCCGCTACACTCAATTTTATCCGTTCCTTACAATTACTGTTAGCGTGGCAATTGTTTCCCAAAGGAACTAATAAGCGCTTATTGGGGCGCTACTCTTCGCGATTCGAATCTATTTCGAAACGACAACTGCTTTAGTTATTTTATGTTCACCTTCGCTCAACTCTACAAAGTAAGTACCTTGTCCAATATTCAATTGCTCCAAGTTAAGGGTCAACTGTTGCTCGCCGATGCTGTTTATCAACTGTTGATAAACTAAGCGACCTTGTACATCATACATACTCAATTGAGCCGCTGATTGATTGTCAATGGCTACCGTCAATACACGGCTAGCTGGATTGGGGAACATTTCTAGTGTTGGTGTTGCTACCAACGCATCGCGTCTTACTCTAGGCGCTGCTTCGCGCACAACAAAACCTGTTATCAACGTTCTTTGAAATTCAGGATGTTCCGCTTGAAGAACCATGTTGTATACACCTGCAGGCAAGTGTTGTTGCGGTGTCAAAACTGCATTTCCGTCCTCATCCACTTTAAAATTTTCAATATAGGAAAAAGTTTTGCTTACAGGAACTCCTTCTAGCGTATTTTTGTAAGTAATAACTGCTTTTAAAGACATTTTCGACAAATCATAGGCTTCTGCCCGATCAATCCACGCTTCAAAAGTAGGAACTTCCCCAGCAATTATTGCTTGGTTGTTATCGTAGTTTAATGCTACCCCTTTTTCTTGGTATACAACAGCTACAAATTTTGAGCCACTCTGTATACGATAGCGACCTTCTTCCAAAGAAGACAAATTTACTTGTTGGGTGTACCCGTTACCAAAAGCATTGGCAGTTGTAGAGACACTCCAATCAAAAGGAACTTCTTCCCACCGTTTGTTCGTCGATTGCTTTTCTAAAGTATAGGTAGCTCGTTCCGATTCGCGTAAGATAATCAAACCCAAATCGCGTACGTCCGCTTCGACTACAAAAGAAGAATTGCTCTGCTCCGACAACAGCAATTGCATACGGCTTGTCGTCAATTCGTCTCCATTAGAAGCGTCAGGCTCTTGGCGCAACGAAGACAAAGAAGCCGTCATGGCATTGCGAATGTATCCCCAAACATTATTAGAATTAGAAATTTGTAGGTGGTCTACGTCAGAAGGACGGTGGTTGCTCCACCAGCTACAGCCAGGCCATTGGATGCGGCCACCAGGACGCTTAGAACTCCAGTAAGGCGTTACGCCGTCGTTGCCACCATTAGAACAGCCAGCACCCAACGTGTTCAACAACAAACCACTAGTAACCATAGCAGGGTTCCAGCCGCTACCATAACCGTGGCCGCCATAGTTGATAAATTTACCAGGTTGGTTGCGAGAACTTCCATCTAAGGTGCGGCGTGCATCGCGCATAAAGTAAGTGGTAGAAGTAGAGGTGCCACCACCCAAACCAACTAAGCTCGCGATGAGGTTAGCGCCAGGTACTTCTGCCAAATTAGCCAAAGGCGTACCACCAAAAGGCGTTCCCAAGCTAATTACGCGCTCTACTTTATCTTTTCGATTGTGTACAATCATCGCTACTTCTGAAGCCTTACCGCCGTTGCTGTGTGCTACGATTACCACATCGTTCACATTGTAACGCGCTGTAATCATGTCGAGCATTTGCGCCAAAATATCCCCATTGGTATACATACCTTGCCCACGCGTCATGGCTACAAATACGGTGTTGAAACCCTCGCTGTAAGCGCGGCCATACATATCGTTGCTGCCAATAAACCAGCCGTTGCCCAAATCTGTAAAACCGTGTACAAATACAAGGACGGGTTTTTTAGGATCTAAATTGGGAGGCGTCGCCCCGTAGTAAACACCGCTGTTAAACAAAGGCCCTACATAAAAGGGAGAGAGGTTGTTGGGCGTGGGCATCAAATACGTGGAGTACTGGGCTTGCGTAGAAAACGCAAATAGGCTGCTGATCGCAAGCACTAACGTTGTCAATAAAATTTTCATTGTTTAATCTTTTTGATGGTTAATTCCGATGCTCGTTCGGAAAGTTAGGAAGTGATGTTGCTACTCGTAAAAGCATCGCTTTTCTTTAAGATTATTTTCCTGAAAAAAGTGACAGCCATTTTTTTATCCTTTCTTTTAATAATAGCACAAAGGCAACGAGGCTTTTACATAACGAAAGCAATAATACCCTAAAAAAAGTTAATTTCCTTAGTTGACAACAAACACAAATGTTCCTTAACTAAGGCTTCTAGGAAATGCCTTAATTTATAAAATCTATTTCAAAAACTAAATTGAAGGGAATAGTTAAGCTAAAAATAAGGAGTCTTAGCCAAAGTGCCTTTGGAAAGAAAGACAAAAAACCGACGAAAATTTTAGAGAAAGGTACTTTTAGTTCTATTTTTTTAACCAAACGGTCAAACTACAAAATAAAAACTATCTGGGTAAGCGTGCGGAAATTACTGCCAATTGTTGTGCTGTAGCTTGTTGTAATTTCTTAAAATCCCGCAATTTGTTTTGCTGAATTTGAAGGTTTTTGCGAAGTGCCTTTTGCTGGCGCAGTACATTGTGCAACAGTCGTGCTTGCCTCAAAAGATCCTTCAGCAATTGTTCGCAAATTTCATCTTTTTGTGGATTTACAGCGCGCAACAGTTCGCTGCGTTGGGTCGTTTGTTGGGCAAATTTCATTTTTTCAGCGTCTGTGAGTGGGTTGCCGAGGTGGATTTGTTCAAAAGCGGTATTAATGGTTTGTTCTAACAACAGCAAACTATCTACTAAGCTGCTGTCTGGACAAAGCACACCCAGCTTATTTTTATTTTTTTGTTGCTCGGTTTGTAACTGTACAAAGGATTTATTAGTCAAGTCAAAAAGCGCTTGTGCGCGGCGCACTTCTTTTTTATAATGAAAAACGGAATCGTTGACCCACGTCTGCTGCGCCAACAATTTGTATTGTGCGGCACGGTTCCAAAATTCGTCTGCTTGATCCCAGCCCCCTTTAAACGAAAAAGGCAAAGTGCCTGCAACAACGGGACTGTCCACTTCGGTTTTTAAGTGTGTTTGCAACAAGACGATGGAATCTACTGCTTGGCTGTCCAATGCCTCCAAGACCGCTTTGCCCCAATCCAGATGTCCTTCTATTGCCACATCCAACAAAGGCATAGAAAAAACAGCCACTGCAAATCCTTCTTGTTCTTTTACTTGCTGCGTAGAACTAGAAAGTACCAGCTTTTCCCCATTTACCGACCAAATCACGCTCTTAGCCTCCTTATTTGAAGCAAGCGAGGAAGGGAAGGTCATTTCTAGGGCATTGGTGTTGTTAACTTTTAATAGGGGCTGCTCCTCTTGTTGATAGTTCAACGAAGCTTGCTGGGCTTGTGTGTTAATAATAAATACAAAACAACAAAAAAGAGGGACAGTAATACGAAGCATAACAAATAAGGACGGTCGAGAATGAATAAAAAAATAGCAATTTCTTCCTTGCAAGAATCAGCCCAACTCCAAGTACGGCTGTTTAAAACAGGAATTTGCAGCGCTTGAGCGCCAAACCTTTAGAAGCAAGGGAAGCACAAGGGGTTACCCTTGACGGCGACGACGGAGCCAAAGCCCTCCTGCCACCAAAAAGAGTATTCCCGCACCCAACAACATCCAGCCCACCATTCCCCAATCATCGTCGGCCAGCGCAGGCAATGGATCGGTATTTCCAGATAAAACAAAACCGCCCCAATAAAATGGCGCTAGTAGTTGTGGGTTGTTGCGGTTGGCTTTTAGATAACTGATTTTGGCTTGTTGGAGCGCCTCATCTTTGGGCAAACCACGTTTAAGGTTTTTGTAGAATTCACGCATCAATACTTCTGTTGACCAGTCCGAAACAGGCCATTTGCTCATAACAATATTGGGAACACCCGCGTAGGAAAACCCGCGTGCAATGCTCACCACCCCTTCGCCCTTCTTGAGGCGTCCCATCCCAGAATTACAAGCGCTCAAGACCGCCAAATCAGCGTTTAAGCTCATATTGTACAACTCAAATGCGTGTAGGATGCCATCTTCCTCGCCTTCATTTCTCAAGATAAGACTAGAAAACAGAGGATCTAAGTCATTGACCACCCCATGCGTAGCAATGTGCAACACCCCATATCGGTCAGCTTCGTTCTTAAATTGCAACTCGGAAGCTTCTTGTTGTGCGCCAGGCAATGCCGTCAATTGCTCTCCAATGCCTTTTTCACTGATAATATCCTCCATTGCATAAAAGTTCGGTGCCCAAGTAGACATTTTATTTGGAGCGTTGTTTTTCTGCTGCTGTTTGCTGTGTAGAAACATACTTGCCGAGTAATTGTAACAAATCGGATACGATTCGATCACAAAACTAGCATCGGTGTAGGTATCGGGACCTTTAGCCGTTTGGTTAATCGGCTTAGTGGGCAAGACGCCAAAAGGAATATAACTTAGTTCGGCATCGGGAGCGATGATTAGTTTTTTGCCTTCTATAAAAGGCTCCAAATCCTCTAGTACGTTTTTGTAAATAAAATAACCGTATTTAGCGTATAAGTCCGATTTGTTGTGTTTGAGGGCATGTTGTAATTTTTTGATGGCAAAAGATAACTTGTGCGAGAGTGTATTAAACTGGCTTTTTACTTCGTCTTTGCTGATGGCCAGTACATAAATAAAGGAATCTGTGGCCGTGTATTCCAAGAAGACTTCATCGGGACTCAAAATTTCTTGCAAACGGCTCAATTCTATAGTTCTATTGCTGTATTTGAGGTCGTAGTAAGCGGGGTAATTGCGTTCAAATTTTTTGAGTAATTCGTTGTGCTTCTCGGTCGTAGTTTTGATTTGTTCTTGCAACTTTTTAATACGCTCACGGCTGGCCTCGTCGCCCTGTTGCAGTTCGTAAAAAACCTCTGCTTTGAGGTAAGCAATTTGGACTTTTAGACCATTCTCTCGCACCGTTTGCTCTTCCGAAATTCCCGCTACTTTCATGGATTTGAGGTCTTGTACCGTCTCAAAAAGTACCGCACTTTTGGACAACTCTGCATAAGAAAACGCCTCTTCTAAAAAAATCAACTTACCTGTTTTCTTGAACAGCGTATTGCAAATGACTACCGCATGTTGACTGATTTTGTGGGTGACATTGCCCAATTTGGATTTGTTGCCCTCTGTGCGATAGGTATTGCGCAGTTGGTAAAGCATTTCGGTAGCGATGGCGTAATGAGCCAGCACTTTTTTGAGCTCGCTTTCAGAAGGCGCGTCTTTACTGCGTTCGTATAAAATTATACCTCTAGTAGCGATAGAGTTAAGCAATTCGTAAGGAAAAGGAATTTTGTTGATGTTTTCCAATAAGCGTTGGTCAACCTCTACATCTTCGCCAATATGGCTGTATTGCGCACGATCAATATAATCCAAAGCTTCGTTGTACAACTCATTAGCTAGATAAATTTCACTCAAACGCCGTTCTACTTCTGCATACTGTGGATGATCCGTTCCATATCGGTCTTTGATTATTTGCAGTGCTTCTTCGTAATACAATTCTGCATTGGGATAATCCCCTGCTTGAAAATACAACAAGCCCAAAGCCAACTGTACTTCTATGCGTTTGAGGGGGCGCTGGCGAGTAGGAAGCTGGTCAATCAAACGCAAAGCAGAATTGAAATTTAGTAAAGCTAAATTATAATCGGTCGTCTTGCCCTCGTTCATGGTATGGCGAATAAGCGCTAAGCCCCGATTATCAAAAACCTGCTTCCAATCTTTTTCCTCTTCGCTGGCGGTCAGCTGGTACCAAGAAACATTAGAACGGGAAGGCACCAAAGCCTGAAATATTCTACCTTGATTGAGATAAGCTTCATATAGCAATACCAAATCTATTGTTCTAGGAGGATTTTCTTGCCACTTTTGGAGAGCATTGCTATTAAAACCAATAGCGAGCTGGTATTTTTCTTCGTCGTAATAAATCTGTGCGAGCATGGCCTCCACCACAGGGGCGCGGTAGAGTTGCTGTTGTTCTTCTAGGATGAGGTTGCGAACCTTTTTGAGATAAGGAATGGCCGCAGTATACTGTTTTTGCTGATAAAAAGATAGGCCAATGGCATAATTGACTTCAATATCGCGTTCCGTTTCATTGGCAAAATCAGCCGCCGCATCTTCAATGGCTTTCATGTATTTCTTGGCCGCTTCATCGGTGCTCAACAACAAATCGTCAAAATCCCAGAAGCTTTGACGCATGAGCGAGCGGTTGCCTGGCGTATCGTCGGGGAGGTTTTCCTGTTGTGCTGCCCGAATCAAATCGTTGTACTCTTCGACCAACTCCACCAAATCCTTTTTCTTGACGCCTTTGCGATCTATCAGAGTAACAATTTTAGGTTTATCAGCAAAGAACGCCCGCATCTGTGTGCGGAAACCCAACATCCGAACTTTGGTCAAGCTATTGCCGCGTTGCAAAAAAAGCTCTGTAGCGTTGAGGATGTTTTCTTTTTTGACGTACTCGTACAGTACAACAGGTTCGTTAGGAGTAGTAACACGGCGCATAAACACCAACGTCTCTTTGTTGCGCGTAGGATAGGCCTTAGGCTCGTAGACAAATTCACCTTTGCCCCATTCGTTGAGGTCTTTGGGGCGGTAACTGGCAATGAGTTCTTTGGGCGCTTTAAACGTAATGCGACTACTGTTAACACTTAAATCAATGTTTCTAATCTTACCGTATACCTTTTCATTATTCTTTTTGACTACATAATCGCGCGATTGTGCCAATAGAAGTAAAGGGGTGCAGAGATAGAAGAAGCTCCATATATATTTCATGTGGGAAAATTCAATTTAGGCTTCGACAGCTATCCGCTACAGTTGTTGGGATGGGGCAGCAACACACGGAATAACTGTACTAAAATACAGGATATCGAACAAGAATTTTTTTATTCGAAAAAAAACTAATGATAATTGATGTTTTATAGTATCAGCGCTTGAAAATTACCCGAGTCGCTCCAAAACCATAGTTGTTGTGGTACTCGTTGCTATAACTTTTGACATCCCCATGATAACGCAGATACTGTTCTACGCCAGCTCTCAATTTGCCTTTGCCCAATCCGTGAATCACAAAAACTTCTTCTAATTCTAGGGTAGCAGCTTGTGTTATAAACGTATCCAATGCTCGCAATTGTAGCTCGTACAATTCCCCCGCACTGTACTCCGAAGTATCGTTGACTAGTTTTTCGGCGTGTAAATCCAACTCTGGCTTAAAAGAAGCAATGGTTAACAAGTCCGCGCGGCGGTAATTGGGGGAAGAGGTATCCGTAAATTGCTGTTGTTGTATAGTATAATCTTTTATAGAGGCCGAAGGTTTAGAATAGCCCTCTAATTTAGAAAATAATAAATAATGGGCACAACTAATTCCTATTAATGGGACAGGCCCATTCGTTGTTAGAAACTTCTTGTACTTCAATTTGAGCTTTTTACTGAATTTAAAATTGGGACAACTAAACTCTATATGTGGGGAGTCGTTGAACTGTGCTTTCCAAAATTCACCAATAGGAAAATAACTGCTCGCAGGAATCACTTTGTTAAATCCATGTTCCAAGTGTTGCTTTAAATACAACGAAAAACGAAAGCTAAACGAAACAGGCGTATCATTGACCAGCAAAATGGTATAATGATCCTCCGCCGTTTGGTGAAAAGCCAGAAAACAACCCAAACCCTGTGGGGGCGTATCGACTAGACCCTTAGGCACAAATGCTTCTAGCGACGGTTCAACAGATTTCTTTTTGTGCTTGGCGGCTTGTTGCAACAACCTATTGTTAGAAGGCTGTAATGCCTGCAAACGGCGCGCCTCCTGCTCACTGCTACTAAAAAATAAATCCTCCGTACTAGGCCCTTTTGGTTGCTGCTTCTTTTTTTGAGGCAATTCTTTTTGTTGTTGCGACAGTTGCACGCCATCAAAAGCAGTAGCGAGCACAATGTCTTCTTCAAAGGCAATGCCCTCATCAGCCTCCTCCATCAACCAAACCGTATAAGTTCCATCCTGGTGGTTTTCTAAAATTTCGGCCTCTAAGCCTGTATATTTAAACCGAATGCGGTCGCCAATTTCAAACATAAGTATAAGGAATATGAGAATAATAAGAGGTCGGGCTAGTACTTGCTGCACAACAGCGGAAACAGGCCATCGGTTGCGACAACTGACTATTAAAATGCAAGGTTACGACGAACAGCGCATTTTTTCGAAGATTTAACAAGTTTTAAGTTACGAATAGATGGAGTGAAAAGTTCCGATAAGGGGGATTGTCACAAAAGAAACACAAATCAGTGGCTATACTCTTTTTGACGAGTTTGTGATTTTTTTAAGAAATAATTCTAAAAAGTGCGGAAGCGTCTTAACTTAGCAGCTGCAATGCGAGATAAAAAGATTGAGAACGCATGATTTTCATGCAAAAGAGTTGATAACCAATTGTTTACTTGTAGCCTTCCCAAAAATACTTTTCCAGCCAATCAAAGGGCGATTAAGAGTTTCTTAACAGCCCGTTATTTAGATCAGGTCTAAATAGATTGTAGTTTTCTACAACATTTGTAAATGAGCTATAGGGGTTGTATTTTTGTTTTAGACTTACGTGAAGAGTTGATTTTTGACAAAAAAATTACGAAATGATATATCAAAGACTTTTAAGCTTTTGCGCCGCTTTTTTGATGATCGCTGTATTGCCTACGGGAGTACTAGCTGCGGATGCAGACAATGGAAAAGCACTGTTTTTGGAAAAATGTGCCAGCTGTCACAACATTAATATGATAAGTGATATGACTGGTCCTGCTTTATACGGAGCAGAAGACCGCTGGAAACAGTACCCTGGCGCCTTGTATGACTGGATTCGCAACTCGCAGGCTTTAGCTGATGCGGGCAACCCGCGTGCCAAAGTGATGATTAACTGGGCTAATTCTGCCATGACGGCTTTTGAAAATTTAGAAGACGCGCAAATTGACGATATTCTAGCCTTTGTAGAATTACGTGGTTCAGGAGCAGACAAGGCAGGTAGTGAAGTGCCAGGTGAGGTCGTTGTTTCAGAAGCAGAAGACGACGGTGTTAGTACGGCTCTGGGAATTACGCTAATCGTTATTCTATTACTAGCCATCGCTTTATTAGGCCGCTACATCAACAGCTTAACGCGGTTGTCCCAGCAACAAGCAGGGCAAGTCGTTACAGCCGAAAAATCCGTATTGGGGGTACTCTTCAGTCCTGGTGTGATTAAAGTGTTGGTTTTTGCGTTGGTCTTATTTGGAGGCTACACGACGGTGAACAGCGCTATTGGTTTGGGAAGGCAGCAAGGATATGCTCCTACGCAGCCCATCAAGTTCTCGCACGAAACGCACGCTGGTGTCAACGGCATCAATTGCCAATATTGCCACGACGGCGCTCGCCGCTCTAAGCACTCTGTTATTCCAGCTTCCAACACGTGTATCAACTGCCACGCCAACATCCAAAAAGGATCTAAATACGGAACCGAAGAGTTAATCAAAGTATATGCAGCTTCTGGGTTTAACCCAATGGAGAATGCTTACATTCCACCTACAGCAACTGTAGAGGAGCGCGCTGCTATCCTAGAGCAATGGTTGAGAAAAATGTATGCCGACGAGTGGAAAGAGAATGAGAGTTCTGTCAATACCATGATTGAGGAGCAATTGGCTTCTGTAGAAGGCATGTACAACCAACCAATCGAGTGGGTACGCATCCACAACTTGCCTGACCACGCTTACTTCAACCACGCACAACACGTAACAGTAGGTAAAATCAAGTGCCAAACTTGTCACGGAGAAGTGGAAAAAATGGAAGTTATGCAGCAGCACTCTCCCTTGTCTATGGGTTGGTGTATCAACTGCCACCGCCAGACAGAAGTACAATTCCGCGACGGGTTGAACGAAGGCAAAAAATCCCCTTACGATGGTGGAGACAACAAAGCAAACGACTATTATACCGATTATAAATACTACGAGCAGTACCACAAAGAATTGGAAAAAGGCCAGCGCCGTGGAGTAACTGTAGAAGAGATTGGTGGTTTGGAGTGTCAAAAATGCCACTACTAAACAACAACAGCACACCAAGTTATTATTAAAATAAAGACAAAAACAGGGGACTACCCCCAATTCCAATATATCTTATAAGACTATGAATAAGAAGGAAAACAAGACTAAAGTTTGGATCAGTGCGGAAGACTTGAGTAACCAATCTGTTGACGAACTACAGCACAACGAATTTGCGCACAACGATAGCGAAGAAACGTCGGAACACAGCCGCCGCGACTTCCTAAAATACATGGGTTTTAGCGTGAGTGCCGCTGCAGTAGCCAGTTGTGAAATTCCTGTCAAAAATGCGATTCCTTACGTAATCAAGCCTGAGGAGATTGTTCCAGGTGTGGCTACTTACTTTGCTTCTGCCATCGTGCAAGGAGGAGATGTAGTGCCTGCTTTGGTAAAAACACGCGAAGGACGTCCTATAAAGATTGAGGGTAATCCAGGGTTGATGACTCAACCTACTTTTACCGCTGGAGGAACCAACGCTAGAAGCCAGGCGGCTGTATTGGATTTGTACGACACCAACCGCGTCAAAACACCAGGTATAGTCGGTGCATTCGTTGAAGCAGAGGTTATTGAAAACACCCAACAGCGAAAAGCAGCCTTAGAAAAAGGCATGATGACTTGGGAAACCCTAGACGATGTAGTGAAAAAAGGCTTGACAGGCCAAATTCGCATTGTTTCTCATACCAGCAACAGTCCTTCTTTCAACGCAGCTGTAGCGGCTTTTAAAGCGCAGTACCCAGGTGCTGAATGGGTGCAATACGACCCCATTTCTTACTCCGCTCAGTTGGATGCCAACCAAATTAGCTACGGCGTTCGCGCCCTACCCATCTACCATTTTGAAAACGCCATGTGCGTAGTGGGTATTGAGGCCGATTTCTTGGGAACTTGGCTTTCTCCTATCGAGTATTCTAACGATTATATTAAGAATAGAAAATTAAGCGACGCAGACATCAAAAATGGAGCAGACAAAGCCATGTCTACCCACATCCAATTGGAGTCGCGTATGTCTATGACGGGTTCTAATGCTGACCACCGTGTGTTGATCAAACCATCGGAATGGGGCGTTGCCGTCAAATATTTGTACGAGCTGGTTGCCAACCGTGGCAACGCCAGCACAGTAAGCGCCCCGACTTTTGCTTGGGCAAAAGCAGCCAAAGCGCTTCAAAGTACCGCTCAAAAACTAGTAGCCAACAACGGCCGCGCTTTGGTGGTATGTGGCATCAACGATGTAAACATCCAGCAAGTAGTTAACGAAATCAACCGCATAGTAGGAGCGGAGGGCAATACGCTTACCATGACGGCCAACAACCACTCCAAGCAACGCTTGGGAAGCGATGCGGCGGCGGCTAAGTTGGTTCAAGACATGAAAAACGGTTCGGTGAATGCTGTAATCGTTTGTAACGGCGCTAATCCCGCTTATGATTTGCCAGGCGATTTGGCAGCTCAGTTTTCCGAAGCAATGCCTAAAATTGCTACTACCGTTTCGATGAATCTAACCATTGATGAGACGACCGCACTTTGTAAATACATCGCACCTGACCACCACGTGTTGGAATCTTGGGGCGATGCAGAGCCTAAAAAAGGTGAATTATTTGTGATTCAGCCTACGATTGCACGTTTGTTCAATACGCGCTCTGCTGGCGAATCCCTATTGGTTTGGGCCAACCAGCCACAAGCCTACCACGATTTCATTAAAAATACTTGGCAGACAAATGTGTTCCCTGCACAGAGCGAATACATGTTGTTCCAGTCGTTTTGGAACAATACGTTGCACAATGGTTGGGTCAATGCAGCCATGCTGGAAGCACCTTCAACAGACGTAGAAACAACAGAAGTAGAGCTTACTGAGGATGGCGACGAGACGGTAGAGGTACCTACGCCTAGCGCAGGAGGCATCAATGCCGCACTAGCTGCTTTGACAGCGGGCAAATCAGGAACAATAGAAGTAACCTTTTACGAAAGTGTACAAATAGGAGCAGGACAAGGTGCCAACAACCCATGGTTGCAGGAAATGCCCGACCCTGTTATGCGTACCACCTGGGACAACTTCCTACAAATTCCGATTCGCTGGAATGGCGAAAAAGCTTACGCAGCTATGCCTGGTTTGGAGGGATTGAATGGCTTAGAAGACGGCGACATTGTAACTCTTACGGTAAATGGCGCACAATATACGCTGCCTGTTTTCAGAACATTCGGGCAAATGCAAGGGACGGTATCCATCGCTCTAGGTTATGGCCGTACACGTGCTGGAAAAGCGGGCAACGGCGTAGGCAAAAACTTGTTCCCTGCGGTTAAAAACTTCACTTATGCGGGAATAGGAACTGCCCCAGAGCGTTTCGGACACGATGATTTATTTGCTTGTGTGCAAATGCACCATACTTATGGATTAACTGCCGAGGACGAATCTGGGCAAACGATGCAGCATACCTACAAAACAGGTGAGCAAAAGCCGTTCAATGTGGATGAGCACATCGACAGTTTCCAGGGTGCTTTGATAGAGCGTTCCGTTTTCTTCCATGCCAATACATCCAACGTTAAGGAGAAAATTGGAGATTTAAAAGAAAAAAGAGACGACTACCAATACCTCAACAGCAAGGGCTTGTACCCAGACCGCGAAGAGATATACGGCATGGCCCACCACTGGGGAATGACGGTTGACTTGAATTCCTGTACGGGTTGTGGCGCATGTACAGTAGCTTGTATGGCTGAAAACAACGTTCCTGTTGTTGGAAAATACGAAGTGAACAAAGTACACGAAATGACTTGGTTGAGAATTGACCGTTATTTTTATGGCAACGAAGAGTCGCCCAACACGGTATACATGCCGATGATGTGCCAGCATTGTGACAACGCTCCTTGTGAGAATGTTTGTCCAGTAGCAGCGACCAACCACAGTTCTGAAGGACTGAACCAAATGACCTACAACCGCTGTGTCGGTACGCGTTATTGCGCCAACAACTGTCCGTTTAAAGTTCGTCGTTTCAATTGGTTGGATTATACTTCTGCTGATATCTTCCCATCTAACGAGGTGGATATGAATAGAGGGGTAGAAACAATGGAAGATGATTATTACTACATGACCGACAACCTAACACGTATGGTCTTGAACCCAGACGTAACGGTTCGTACACGCGGCGTAATTGAAAAATGTAGCTTCTGTGTACAGCGTCTGCAAGAAGGTAAATTGGCTGCTAAAATGGAAGGGCGTAAATTGCGCGACAGCGATGTCGTAACAGCATGTGTTCAGGCTTGTCCTACTGGGGCAATTGTTTTTGGAGACGACAACAATCCTGATAGTGAGGTGTATAAATTACAGCGTACAGAACGCTCCTACATAGCGTTGGAAGAAACCAACGTCCGTTCTTCTGTGAATTATCTAATGAAAGTTATCAATAAAGATGAAAATTTTGCGTAAGCGTCTAGTACGTCCAACGCTACCACGAAATGTAGATCCAATACAATTCAGATAAAAATAGCACTTTTATGAGTACAGTTGTATCAAATGTTCGCCCACCTCTAGTAACGGGCGGCAAGACCTATCACCAGATTACAGAAGATATCTGTTCACCAACGGAACAGTTGCCAGGCGTAGGCTGGGTAGCTTGTTTGCTAGGTGCCTTGGGTCTATTAGCTTTTGGAGGAATTGCCATGTTTTTCACCCTGTGGTTTGGAATCGGTACTTGGCACCTCAATCGCACGATTGGTTGGGGTTGGGATATCACCAACTTTGTTTGGTGGGTAGGTATCGGACACGCGGGAACCTTGATTTCTGCGATTTTATTGCTGTTTCGTCAAAAATGGCGTACAGGAGTAAACCGCGCTGCGGAGGCGATGACCATCTTTGCGGTAATTTGTGCCGCTTTGTTCCCTGGAATTCACATGGGACGTATGTGGATGGCTTTCTTCGTGTTTCCTTATCCCAACACACGCGGCCCTTTGTGGGTAAACTTTAACTCTCCTTTGTTGTGGGATGTGTTTGCAATTAGTACTTACTTTACGGTATCGTTGTTATTCTGGTACACAGGGTTGGTGCCTGATTTTGCAACTATGCGCGACCGTGCCAAAGGATTTAGAAAGAAATTGTACAACTTCCTTTCTATGGGTTGGACAGGTTCTGCCAAGCACTGGCAACGTTGGGAGTCCTTGTCATTAGTATTGGCTGGTCTGGCGACGCCCTTAGTATTATCTGTACACACTATTGTATCCTTTGACTTTGCCACTTCGGTTATTCCTGGTTGGCACACCACGATCTTCCCACCCTACTTCGTGGCAGGAGCGATCTTCTCAGGGTTTGCCATGGTTTGTACCCTGATGATTATCACTAGAGTCATTTTAAACTTAGAAGATTATATTACCATAGAACACATTGAGTCCATGAACAAGGTTATTGTTTTGACGGGTTCTATTGTAGGGGTCGCT
>CAYUZF010000001.1:84791-87910 GCA_964449615.1 uncultured Aureispira sp. | reverse complement strand
AGAGCTTTTTGTAGCTTGGTACTCTGGATATATTTATGAACAATATGCTTTTTACAACCGTGCAGTAGGGCCTTATTGGTGGTCGTATGCAGCGATGATGACGTGCAACGTAATTACACCGCAGTTCTTCTGGTTCCGCAAATTGCGTAGAAGTATTGCCGTCACTTTTGTTTTGTCTATTATTGTAAACATCGGAATGTGGTTTGAGCGTTTCGTAATTATCGCAACCACACTGGCTAGAGACTTTATCCCTTCTAGTTGGAGTTACTACACCCCTTCATGGGTAGAAGTAGGCATTTATTTATTCACCTTCGGTTTATTTGGAACCTTGTACTTGATCTTCATGCGTGTAGCGCCCGTAGTGGCTTGTGCAGAGATTAAGTCTATCTTGAAATCTTCTGGTGACCAGTACGTAGGACCTCAATATGCAGAGTTAACAGGCTTGAACAACACAGGCGTACACCACGACGAAGACGACCACTTGATTTTCACCGCAGACGAGGGCTATACCTCTACTGTAACAGGATCGGATACCGTTACGTTGACGCGACCTGAGGTAGACACTGATACGGATGTTAATCGTCTAGATGATAGAAACGAGCGTTTGAATGATGAAGACGACGATTTAGACAATAAATAAAAAGCGCTACGCTTATAGTTAAAAATTCTTAGGCGAGTTGCCTATACAATTATATAGAAGCATGAAAAGAGTATTAAATAAAAAGGTTCTATACGGCTTGTACAACGATGAGGAAATCCTAATGGATGCCATCAAGCACATCAAAAAGGAAGATGGCGAAATTATGGATGTTTACACGCCCTTCCCTGTACACGGTTTGGATCCTGTGCTTGGCTTGAACGAATCGCGTTTGCACGTAGCGGGTTTTATCTACGGTATGACGGGAACGACCATCGCCTTTGGCTTTATGTCTTGGGTATTCACACGCGATTGGCCGATTATTTTTGGTGGAAAGCCTTATTTCTCGGTGCCTTCTTTCATTCCGATTACTTTTGAGTTTACGGTATTGATGGCGGCAGTGGGTATGGTTATTACGTTCTATTTGGTTTGCGGATTGGGTTTTGGGGTCGAAAATCCTTACTTGGATCCAAGAATCACAGACGATAAATTCTGCATTGCTTTTGACGTTACCAACACTTCTAAAGAGGAGGTAGATCGTCTATCGGGCTTGCTAAACAGTACCCGCGCAGAAGAAATTAACACCAAGGACATCTAATATTAACGAGCGAACGATTAATTTAAAATAGCAATGAAAACAATAACAAGTCTATATCCTTTGGCAACGGTATGCGTAGCAAGTGTTCTGCTATGGAGTTGTACACAGGCAGGAGGCAACGATACAGGCACGGAGTACATGCCCGATATGGCACACTCTATCGCTTACGAAGCCAACCATGACGTTTATTATTATAACAATACTTGGGGCGAGGAGGAAACTTACGAACGCTATGCACAACCGCGCAAACCTGTAAATGGTACGGTTGCTCGTGGCTATTTGCCCAACAAATACCAGCGCTTAGACGATTTTAGACAAGTGCCAGAAGAGGCCCATGCTGCTATTCAAGAGCGCGTTCGCAACTTAATGATGAACGACCCTGAATTGGTCAATCCTGTAAAGCCTACTACCAAGGCCGAATTGGAGCGTATCCTACTTCAAGGACAAAATTTATATACCATCAATTGCGAAGTTTGTCACGGAGAAGAGCTCAATGGCAATGGTATTTTGTACAACGAAGGCGAAGGTAAATACAGCGCTAAACCAGCCAATTTGGTGAGTGAAGAGTTTTTGGCTGCGGCAGACGGACGCTTTTTGAACGCGATCATGCACGGAAAAGGCCAGATGCAATCCCATGCGGATAAAATGTCTCCTTTGGAGCGCTGGAAAGTGATTCACTACATCCGCTCTGTACAAGCTGTTTCTCAGGATACCACTTACAACCCTGTTGTATTGGCTACCGAAGCCTACCGAGAGGAAGAAGGCTTAGATTTGAGAACTTCGTTTTCCAACTTACTAAAGAAACAAAAAGCAGGGTACAAGGCGCAAGATTTAAAATTGACCTTGAACGACATTTTATACAATACAGGCAAAGCAGAATTGCAACCTAGCTCTTACCGCACTTTGAACGAATTGGTTAGTATTCTAAACGAATATCCCCAGATTAGAATTGAGGTTGGTGGACATACGGATGCACAAGCGGGGCCAGATGTAAATATGCCTTTGTCTAAAGAACGTGCAGCCAGCGTTGTCAACTACTTGATTGAGCAGGGCATTGCTGGTACTCGTTTGAGTGCGCAGGGCTACGGCTCCACAATGCCCGTAGCAGACAACGACACAGAGCGTGGCATGATGTTGAATAGAAGAACAGAGATTAAAATTATCCAATAATAGTAGACCAGCACGTTTCTAAAAACAGCAATCTAAGATTAATAATTATATACAATGAGCAATCATACTAACGAAACCTTTGTTTTTGACGGCAAGACCAAACTCTTCACCCTTGTGTTGATGGTGGTTGGATTTGGCTGTCTGGCTTGGTCCTACTTTGCTTCTGAACCAGCCTTGCGCCACATGCGCTTTTGGACAAACTTCTTACAGAATTCTGTCTTCTTTACAGGAATTGCTTTTGCAGCTGTTCTATTTATTGCCACCCATGCTTTGGCTTGGGGCGGATGGGTAGCCATGTTTAAACGGATTCCCGAAGCTATGATGAGCTTCTTGTACATTGGAGCAATCTTGTTTGCTATACTCGGAGTAGGAATTATGATGGGGGCAGATGGAACAGATTTCTTGTATTTGTGGAACGATCCCGATTACCTTACAGTAGGAGCAGAGCATTTTGATCCATTGGCCTTTCACAAGTCCGCCTTTGTCAACCCTATTGCTTATCTATTGACGGTAGCAGTGATTCTTTCTTGGACGATTTTTGCTTTCTTGTTCAGAAAGGTTTCTTTAGAAGAGGATAAAACACCGTATCAAGTAACAGCAGACAATCCCACTCCAAAAAATGTAAAACGCACGCGCATCTATGCGGCGGCTTTCTTGCCCATCGCTGGTTTTTCTAGCGCTTATGCCATCTGGCAATCGGTCATGTCAGTAGAT
>CAYUZF010000001.1:73660-84779 GCA_964449615.1 uncultured Aureispira sp. | reverse complement strand
CACTGGTACTCTACTTTGTTTGCTTGGTATGCTACCGTAAGTATGTGGGTAAGCATGTTGGCCATGTGTTTTATGATTATTGTTTTCTTGAAAAGCAGAGGCTTACTAAAAGGATTCAACAGTGAGCACATGCACGATTTAGGAAAATACATCTTTGGATTTAGTGTGTTTTGGACGTACTTGTGGTTCTCTCAATTTATGTTGATTTGGTATGCCAATAACGGAGAGGAAACCCAATATTTCTTCATCCGCTTTGAGCAGTTCAAAGTAGTTTTCTTTGCCAACTTGCTCATCAACTTCGTGCTACCTTTCTTAATTTTGATGATGAACACCGCAAAGCGTACATTAGGTACATTGGGCTTTGTAGCTGGGTTGGTATTCTTCGGGCACTGGTTGGATTTCTACCAGATGATTAAGCCAGGCGTTTGGTACAACTACGAACACAAAACGCACTTGATGCACGATGGACATGGCGACAGCCACGGCGGTGGACACCACGACCACAAAGGACACGATGATCCCGACGCGCACACCGATCCAGGGAGAGAGACTCCGCACAAAGGTGCTGCACACGATCCACACGAACAACACAGCGAAAACACTTACCACCTAAACGGCGATAACAACCAACAGCCGAAAGCGGTATTAACTACTTACAGCCCTGATCAAGACGACCAGCATGTAGGTGGCGACAACCACGGTGGTGATCAAAATAGAACAGACGATGAGCCTGGACACGACGAGTACACAGGCGACAGTCAAGCAGACGCACAAGACGACGAGTACGATCCACAAAATCAAGGCATGGCAATCGACAACCAAATTGCCGATAATGAAGTGGATAAAGACACCGAAACACGCCCTGATGATTACTTAGACCACGAGTACGACGACGAAGAAGCACACCACGCCTTTGTGTTGGGAGTGCACTTCCCTGGCTTTTTAGAAATCGGTACATTTTTAGGATTTTTGGGTCTATTTTTGTTCGTTACATTTAGTGTATTGAGTCGTGCATCGCTCTATCCACCTAATGATCCTTATATCCTTGAAAGTGAGTTCTATGACACGGGTATTGGGCCAGAAAGAGATCCACACTAGACCGTTTTTGGGATAGAAAAGGAGCTTTTTAAGACTTTTGAATCATAGCATTATTATTATAATAAAGAAGTTACAAACTTCTGACATAAGAGAATAGAAATGGAATTTATCATTGGAGCATTATGTATTGCTTTGTTGACCGTGTTTGTTGTCCAGATTGGTAGAGCTAGAGAGTTGGCTTCTATCGTTCGCAACGACCCTTCAGAGCAAGACGAAATCAACAAGTTTCACACGGGATTAGGGATGGTCTTTATGGTCTCTTTTCTAATCACCTGTGTGGTCTCTTTCATTTACTACATTCCTACAACTTTGGGATGGGGGCCGAACACCGCTGCGTCTTTGCATGGGCCAGAGGTAGATTACATGTTTAATTTGACGTTGTTTTTCTGTGCCATCGTATTTTTCTTGACGCACATTGCGTTGTTCTGGTTTGCATGGAAATACAAAGGTAAGCAGGGTAAGCTTGGGTTGTACTGGGCACACAACGATACCTTAGAAATGGTTTGGATGATTGTCCCTGCTGTTGTTATGACTTTCCTAGTAGTAGGAGGTTTGCAAGCATGGAATACCATTATGATGGATTTACCAGAAGACCATGTGAGTGTATTGTTGCCTGAGAACGAAAAAGAATACATTGAAATTGAGGCTACTGGCGCGCAGTTCTTATGGTTCTTGCGTTATCCTGGCCGCGATGGCAAAATCGGAACGAAGTACTTTACTCAGATCAACAGTGACAACCCTGTAGGGCAGATCTGGACAGATGAGAAGAACTTGGATGATTTTATGACAACGGAAATCGTACTGCCTGTAAACAAACCAGTACGGGTACGTATTACAGCACGCGACGTTTTACACAACTTCTACATTCGCGACATGCGCGTCAAAACAGACGCTGTACCAGGAATGCCTACTTATTTCAACTTCACGCCAACCGTAACAACGGACTCTATGCGTAGACGCTTGAGCAAACAGCCCGAATGGCAAGTTCCATCGAGATCAGACGAAACAAAGCAACGTTGGGAGGTGTTTAATTATGAACTAGCTTGCGCTGAATTGTGTGGACGTGGGCACTACAGTATGAAAAACTTGGTGAAAATTGTTACCGAAGAAGAATACTTGGCTTGGGTAGATAAAAACGAGGGTGGAAAATTGGAAGAAGTAGCCGATACGGTCAACGGAACCATCACACTCAACTACATTCCAGGTTCGGCTAAGTCACAGTACTTCAGCAAAATCAACGGCAAAGGTGGCGATGAGCCATTGAAAGCTAAAACAGTTGCTTTTGAGCGCTTGATAGAAAACAAAGCACGCATCAATTACTACATGGATAAAGTGGTGGATGCTCGTCTGGAAGCTGAGTACGGCTCTGCGCTCTACACAGATGCTACCGTTACTATGGAGAATTTGAAACCAATTTTAAGAACTGCACGTACAACAAACGACATTGAAGTTTCTAATGCGAAGTTGAAAGAAGCAGAAGCCATTGCAGACGGTTTTTTAAGGAAATTGGAAGCACAGAAAGCGCAAGAAGCACTTGAAAACGCCGTTACAGAAAATACAATAGAAGAAGCAGCAGGAGTTGAAGGATAAGCTATCCGGACATTGAGCGACCCAACTAGCAATTAAAAAGTACAAGATATAGAGTTATTAGTCTTTCACTAATCAAAAAGAAGCTATCATGGCAGACATTAATATCATAGAAAAAGATTTAGAGCACGGTGGACACCACGATGGTCACGGACACGATGACCACGATCACCACGGTGACAAGTACCAGTCTTCTTTTGTAGATCGGTATATTTTTAGCCAAGATCATAAAACGATTGCCAAGCAGTTTTTGATCACAGGTATGCTTTGGGCCATTGTTGGCGCAGGTATGTCTATCATTTTCCGTTTGCAACTGGGTTTTCCTGATGCAGATATGGCTTGGCTACAACCCTTGTTAGGAGGGTGGATTACTATTGATCCTGCTACGGGTATGGGAAGTATTGATCCTGATTTTTACTACGCTTTGGTAACCATGCACGGTACCATTCTAGTATTTTTTGTATTAACGGCAGGACTGTCGGGTACCTTTAGTAACCTCCTTATTGATTTCTTTGTTCCTAAACACTGGGCCGTTTTCTGGTGGTTGGACGGGCTACCCGCCGCTATCAGCGTTGCCGCAGGCATCTGACGGGTCTAAAGCAGGAGCTACGCTATGGGTAATGTCTCTGGTATTCTTTGTAGTATCTGTACTATTGGGAGGAATCAACTACATCACTACCGTATTGAACATGCGTACCAAAGGAATGCACATGTTTAGAATGCCATTGACCATCTGGGCATTTTTTATCACAGCGGTATTGGGTCTATTATCTTTCCCTGTACTAGCGTCAGGTTTCTTTATGTTGACCTTTGACCGCGTTTTAGATACGTCATTCTTTTTGAATGAAATCTACATCGCAGGTGAGGCCTTAGAAACGCGTGTAGGTGGTTCGGCTATTTTATACCAGCACTTGTTCTGGTTCTTGGGACACCCTGAGGTATACATTATTATTTTGCCAGCAATGGGTATTGTTTCTGAAGTATTGTCGGTACACTGCCGCAAACCAATCTTCGGTTATAAAGCAATGGTATTCTCTATCTTGGCTATTGGGGTTTTGTCCTTCTTGGTATGGGCACACCACATGTACATGTCAGGGATGAATCCTTTCATTGCAAATATCTTTGTACTCTTTACCTTGATCATTGCAGTGCCTTCGGCAGTAAAAGTGTTTAACTGGATTGCAACCATTTGGGGCGGCAACTTACAGATCAACTCCGCCTCGCTGTTCTCCATTGGGTTTGTATCTATGTTTATCTCTGGTGGTCTGACAGGTATTTTCCTCGGAAACGCAGCGATTGATATCCAACAACACGATACATACTTTGTAGTAGCCCACTTCCACATTGTAATGGGTGTTGCGGCATTCTTTGGAATGTTTGCAGGAATCTACCACTGGTTCCCACGTATGTATGGCCGTTTCATGAACGAGACACTGGGTAAGATCCACTTCTGGGGAACATTGATTGGTGCTTATGCGATTTTTGGTCCAATGCACTACTTAGGTATGGCAGGCGTACCCCGTCGCTACTACCGTTTTGATACTTTCGATGCCTTTGCAGAATTCGCAGGTATGAACCAGTTTATGACAATCGCAGCTGTTTTGACCTTCGTAGTACAGTTGTTATTTGTGGTTAACTTCTTCTATTCTATTTATAAAGGAAGAAAGCAGACCAAGATGAATCCTTGGAACGCTACCACACTAGAATGGACAGCACCCATCAACGCAGGACACGGCAACTGGGAAGGAGAGATTCCAGCCGTACACCGTTGGCCTTATGATATGGGGCGCCACGGCAGAGATTATATCATGCAAACCGAACCCCTTGCTGAAGGTGAGGTAGACGGTGGACATTAAAATTATAATATAAGTAGTCAGCGTTTATTGAACTCCCATACAGCTACACAACGGCCGTAACGAGCCACAATAAATGCTGAACTTTTATAAATAGCATCAAGTTGGCAACAGCAAAAAGCAGTACAGCAAGTACTGGAAAAGGAATCAAGAGTAAGCTCAATGACTACAAACTTTTAACGAAGTTTAAACTGTCTTTGTTGGTAGTGTTTTCGGCATGTATTACCTTTATGCTGGGCGCTACGAGCTATACTTGGCAAGCATTGATCACCTTATCTCTAGGGGGGATGCTTGTCACAGGAGCAGCAAATGCGCTCAATCAGGTATTAGAGAAAGAATACGATAAGCTAATGAAACGCACGGCTGATCGCCCACTTCCAGGTGGACGCATGGAAGTGTCAGAAGCTGTTTTGATTGCAGGGATTTTAAGTGTAATGGGGTTGCTGTTGTTAGCAACGTTTAACCCTACTACAGCCATGCTGGGCGCCCTGTCTCTAGTTTCGTATTCATTCATCTATACACCTATGAAACGCGTGTCGCCCGCTGCCGTATGGATTGGCGCTATTCCAGGCGCTCTACCAATGGCTATTGGCTGGGTAGCAGCAGGACACAGTTTAGGACCGATTGCAATCTTTTTATTTAGCATTCAATTTTTCTGGCAATTCCCCCATTTCTGGGCTATTGCTTGGGTAGCACATAAAGATTATACAGGTGCAGGGTTTTACCTGTTGCCTTCCAAAAAAGAAGACGGCCGTGATAAAAGTACGGCTCTACAAACGGTATTTTATGCCGCTGTATTGCTCCCTATGAGCGTTTTGCCCTATACAATGGGGATTACTGGTTGGATCGCTTGCGCTGTAATGTTGGTAATGGGAATAATTTACTTATTTTACGCCCTCAATCTGTACCGCGCTTGCAACGACCAAGCTGCCCGTAAATTGATGTTTGCTTCCTTTGCTTATTTGCCAATTGTCTTGATTGCTTTAATCATCGACAAAATATAAAGAGAACAATGCAAATGGTAGCATCTTCGAATAAAGTAAGACGCATTCATCCAAAGAAATTTGCCCTTTGGACAGGTATTGTAAGTATGCTAATGCTGTTTTCAGCGTTTACTAGTGCTTACATTGTGCGCAAGGCAGCAGGCGATTGGTTGTATTTTCCAATCGCGGACGAATTTAAAATTAGTACTGCCGTCATTATTTGCAGCAGTGTAGTCTTACACATAGCATACTTGGCGTTCGTAAACCGCAGCTACAAGCTTTACCAAGGTCTTTTGACATTGGGTTTTTTTATGGGAATTGCTTTTGTAGCGTTGCAATATCAAGGTTGGTTGTCCCTCAATGAAATAGGGATCAACATCAAATCCAACCAATCGAGCAGCTTTTTTGTGCTTATTGTAGGCGTTCATGCTTTGCACGTAATGGGAGGTATTACGGCATTGATGATAAGCTGGATTTATGCGCTCAAGAAAAGTACTCTGCAATGGTCTGAAAGAGGCCAATTGCGTTTAGAATTGACCTTTACTTATTGGCACGTAGTGGACGTTTTATGGATTTATGTTTTCCTGTTCATTTACTTGCAACAATAGTTACTATAAGAAACTGCTCTAGCAGCTTAATAACCTAGTATTAATTTATATACCTTTAAAGTCGTAATAATGGCAACTGATACTGTTCATGAGACGGAAGAAATCGCAATAGATAAACTCTGGGAGGGTGGCGATTCCCCGTTTCGATCGGAATATGGAAAACTAATGATGTGGTATTTCCTATTGTCCGATGCATTCACTTTCGCTGGTCTTTTGATCGCTTATGGTTCTTTGCGTTTTAGTATGAATGCTTGGCCAGTGCCTGATCACGTTTTCAGCACGACTCCTTTTGGCGGTGAGCATATGCCGTTGATCTTTGTAACCATTATGACCTTTGTTTTGATTGTCAGTTCAGTAACGGTATTAAGAGCCGTACAGGAGGGCAAGCTGGAAAACTCTATGGGCGTTGTAAAATGGTTGGTATTGACCATCATTGGTGGAGGAATTTTCTTGGGCTGTCAAGCTTGGGAGTGGACCAACCTAATCGCTGTAGAGGGGGTTACTATTTACAACAACCCATTTAGCTCCCACCTAGATGATGGCGAATATATTTCTTTAGCAGAAGCAAAACGCATCAATCCTAGTTTGCAAGAAGCGTCTACGACCGTAACGATACACACCGATGCGGGACACGAAGAAGAGCAGTTGAACTATTTGTACGATCCAATTAAGGATGAGCGTTATTTTGAAAAATTTGACCACCACTACTTCACTAGACATGGCGATGAAGCGCCAACGAAGGCAGTAGGAGAGCGTTTTGAAGTGGGAGATCCTTATTTGATTGCCTACCACGATGATGAATATTTTCCAGGAGCGTATAAGACGGGTAATGTAGTGGTGCCAGAGCCTATGGGGCCAACAGTCTTCGGAACGTTGTTCTTCTTTATTACAGGTTTCCACGGCTTCCACGTATTTTCTGGCCTAGTCATTTTATTGATTATCGCATTGGGCGCTTGGTCTGGGGTTTATAGAAAACGCAACAACGGCCATATTATGGTGGAAAAAGTAGGCTTGTATTGGCACTTTGTAGATTTGGTTTGGGTATTCGTATTCTTAGCCTTCTACCTACTTTAGAACGTTATTGTCATTATTAGAATTTAGTACAAAATTCTACCATCAAAAAATTACAACAAATAACCGAATAATACTATGGCACACGTAGCAGGATTAAGCGTTGAAGAACAACGAAAATTAGACAAAAGTGTGGGCGTTAAAGGATTTTGGATTCTACTTATCGTCACCTTTGCAGAAGTAGGCATTGCTTTGTTTTTAAAAGATCTCCTACCTGGCGCTATTACGCGCATCGCGATGATTGTATTGAGCTTGTACAAAGCCTATTATATCGTTAGCATTTTTATGCACTTGGGGGCAGAAGTAGGCGGTTTCGCCTCTACCATCGTCCTTCCTATGTTTTTATTGGTTTGGGCCGTAATTGCTTTCCTTTGGGAAGGAAACTACGCCAGAGAAAACAGGAACTACGTAAGAGATCCTCGTCCAGGTCAAGAAATCAAAACAGAGCCCACCAACGCCACTTCTATGAAAACAGACGAAGCCGTTCCCCAAACTATCAGCTTTATGTAAGCTTTTAGGGTCAACATAATTTAAAAGTGTTCTAAGTAAGTCTTAGAACACTTTTTTTGTATTTGCTAGTGGCTATTCAAACAAAGATGTAGTACTTTTGTAATCCAGAAGGAAGTATTCCTTGACTGTTAATTATTATTATGAGTGAAGAAAAAAAGGTGCCACAGCAACCGCCCAAAAGAAACTGGGTAGGCGCTGTCGTTTTTGTTGTATTTGTGGCAGTATTGCCCATTATGACGGTGGTGTTTTCCAAGACAGGACTGGATAAATACAAAAATATTCGCAGTGAAATGCGCTATCTAAAAGATTCTACTCGGGTAGATTTTAATGCCTTGAATACCTACCAGGATGTAGAGCTAAACAACGAATTGATTCGCGGGCAGTTGGTTATTGCAGGTTATTGGACGGCTCGATGCAATCAAAAAATAGCGGGTTTTGTACAGCAAATTAAGGATCTACAAGGGCAGCTCAGTACTGACGACCAAGGCAAATTGCTGTTTGTTGTGCATACGGATGATTTTTCTACCGATAGTACTTGGACATTACAAAGCTACCTGAACGAGTGGAAGCTGGATACCAGCAACTGGAAATTTGTAAATGGCGGTGGCAAAACGCGCTACCAAATGCCCGATGATGTAAGCTGCTCTACCATCGCTTTGTTGGACGGTCGTGTAAGTCGGAAAGATTCTACAGGAAACTACTTACAAGGGCCTTTGCTTTGCGATTATTACGATTTGGACGAGCAGGAGGAGGTAGAAAAATTACTGCGGCACCTGGCCGTTATTATGCCAGCCAAACAACGCAAATCCATTAGTTGGAAGGAAGAGGAAAAACTATACAATTAATTTAATGCACTCTAGGGTGCTTGACGTTTATTTTATGAGCAATACAATTCCAGAGAATAATTTTGACCTTGATTCTAAAGCGTACAAAAACTTGCGTCTAGCAGTCAATGTCATTTCTATCATTTTGCCCGTTTTGGTAGGCATCATGTTCCAATTCAAATTCACGGATTTCCAATGGCCGTTTGATGTGTATATTTTACCATTGACTAATGCGATCTTAAACGCCAGTTCGGCCGTGTTGTTGATTGGTGCTTTGGTAGCAATCAAGAACCGCAATGTAGTCTTGCATACGCGGTTGATCTACGCCGCTATGGTATTATCTTTGCTTTTTCTAGTGGTGTATATTCTGTACCACACTACGGCGGGACACACCAAGTTTGGTGGGGAAGGTACCATTCGATTGGTGTATTTTGTCTTGCTGTTGACCCATATTGTCACCGCTGCGATTCAAGCACCGTTTGTGTTGTACGCCTTTTTGTATGGTTACACGGGGCAATATGAGAAGCATCTGCGCATTGTAAAAATTAGTTATCCGCTTTGGTTGTATGTCTCAATAACGGGTGTGATTTGCTATTTAATGATCTCACCTTATTATGGTTTGCCCCCCGTTCAATAATCATTCTTAGAAAATAGAAGCTTATGAAAACTGCGATTCAACGTTATTTGCCCGTTCTACTAGTGACGCTGCTGTTGCTAGTGCTCTTTCAGTACGGTGTAGAGGCACAATGCCCGATGTGCCGCATGTCTGCCGAAACCAACCTCAAAGCGGGCGGAACGGCCGCAATGGGTCTTAACAAAGGCATCATTTACTTATTGATCGGCCCTTACATCATGATTAGCACCATTGCTTTTTTGTGGTGGCGCAACCGCCGTGCGTTCAAAGCACAAGAAATAGCCGATACCATTCAAACATTATTGGAGCCGCACGATGTGATTGTGCGTGGGCGTCTGGAGAATGCTTAACGATAGTTACCAGGCTCTGTCGCTCTTTCTTTTTTTTAGACAATATTTTTTATCGGTAAGTTACTTGCATGCAAAAAGAAAAAGGCCAAGCAGCATCGTAAATCAAAATGTAGCGCTCTACATCGGTACTCAAATTAATAGACAACGGTTCTAATACACTTTTACTGTATTACCGTATTCAACTGTATTTTCTGACCCACATAACTGTCTGGTTTATTTTGTTTCCTTCTCTTCGTCTTGCTGTTCGTACAAAGTCAACATGTTTAAAGCATTGGTAAGATGTGCTTTTGTTTTTTCATAGCCAATTACATTACCGATATGCGCTACTTTAAACAGATGCTCCTGCATATCTCTAACCAGTAAGGTTTCCAATTCTGCCTGAATAGCCTTTACTTCGGGAGTTTGTGGAAGCAAATTGGTCTTCTGATACAAATCAATTAAATCCTTATTCATAGTAGATCTTTTATTTCTATTAGCAATCCAGAACGGGAATTTTTAAAGATACAAAAAGGAATATAGAATAGTTGAATAGCCGTCTTACAATTACCTACTCCGAATCCAGCGCCAATATTTCTTAGCATTGTTCACATGCGCCCGATGGGTTTTGGCGAAGGCGTGTTGGTTGGGCGCTTCGCCTTCGGCGGGCGGCTTGGCACAGAAGAACATGTAATCGTGCTGCTCTGCGTTTAAGACCGCGTCAATGGAATTAATGGAAGGCATATAAATGGGGCCAGGCGGGAGCCCTTCGTTGAGATAGGTGTTGTAGGGGGAAGGCGTTTCTAAGTGGCTGTTGAGAACGCGTTTGAGGCTAAAATCACCGACTGCGTAAACGACCGTAGGGTCAGCCTCCAGTTTCCAGCCTTTTTGCAAACGATTGAGGTAGACACCCGCTATACGAGGACGCTCTGGTTGGTATTGACTTTCCGATTCTACAATAGAAGCCAAGATGGACACTTCTATGGGCGTCATTTTCAACGCCTCTGCTTTGGCGCGGCGCTCTTCGTTCCAGAACTTGCGGTACTCTTGAAGCATTTTTTTCCAAAAATCTTCTGCGCTGGCATTCCAATAAAACTCATAGGTATTGGGAATAAAAACCACCAACACGTTATCGGGAGTAAAACCCTCCTGTGCTAAGAAATCTTCGTCGTTAAACAATTGTGCTAAGTCCAAAGAATCGGCTTCTATGCGCTTGGATACGACACCAGCCAAGGCTTCTTTTTTTCTCAAATTTCTAAACGTCACAGGGACCGTCATGCGTCCGCCGCGCAATTTTCGGATCAAATCTTGGTTGGTGCGCAGCGTTGCAGGAAGACTAAAGCGGCCAGCTTTGGGGGTGTAGCGCATTTGTTGAGCCGTAAAGACAAAACTGTGTTGGCTTTCTATAATGCCTTCTTTGGCCAGCTGTTCGGCCAGCGTCGTGTTGGTAGTCCCTTTAGAAATATCTATCCAGCGTTCTTCTTGGATCGTTATATTTTCTCCAAAAATCATTTGGTAAAGGTACCACGCTACACCGCCACCTGCCAAGACAAGCACGGCGAAACCAATCAATACCCATTTTAACCAGGGGCGTGGCTGGGACGATTCCGCTTTATCCATAGTTG
>CAYUZF010000001.1:64475-73650 GCA_964449615.1 uncultured Aureispira sp. | reverse complement strand
CAGTCGATTTAATATTGTTCTTTGTCGTTGGGGAAGTCTTTGGACTTGACATCGTTGATATAGGCTTCTGTAGCGCCCTGCATGGCGTCAAACAATTCTAAGTAACGGCGCAAAAAACGCGGTTGGAAATCTTTGGTAATGCCCAACATATCGTGTGTGACAAGCACTTGCCCATCTACATCGGGGCCCGCACCAATTCCAATAACAGGAATAGAAACCAACTCTGCTACTTCTTTGCCCAATGCCGCTGGAATTTTTTCTAAAATTATAGCAAAACAACCCAATTGCTCCAACAGTTGAGCGTCTTTGCGCAATTGCTCGGCCTCGGCTTGGGCTTTGGCGCGCACGGTATACGTTCCAAACTTGTAGATGGATTGTGGGGTCAAGCCTAAATGTCCCATTACGGGTACACCTGCGGACAAAATGCGCGAAATGGATTCCTTGATTTCTACGCCTCCTTCCAACTTTACCGCATGGGCACCCGATTCTTTCATGATGCGAATGGTTGAAACCAGCGCTTCCTTAGAATTTCCCTGGTAAGAACCAAAGGGTAAATCTACCACTACAAAAGCGCGGTCAATGGCTCTAATTACGGACTGGGCATGGTAGATCATTTGGTCTAAGGTAATGGGTAGGGTAGTTTCGTGCCCAGCCATCACATTAGACGCCGAATCGCCCACCAATAAAATATCAATGCCCGCACTATCTAAAATACGCGCCATAGAATAATCGTAAGCGGTAAGCATAGCGATTTTTTCACCGCGTTGTTTCATTGCTTGTAAAACATGGGTGGTAATTTTTTTAGTAGTTTTGCTGTGAACGGACATAGCCAGTTGGTGATTAAGTTTGGAAGAAGTTGGTCAAGGGATGCGTCCCTGCCAAGTTGTTTCTACGAGGTTCAAAGGCGTATTCATTGGTCTGCTTGCGCCGCTGTCGTGAACTGTAAAGATGAGAATTTATTATTGCTCTGACAAATTATTGTAGAGGATTGGATGCACCCGAAGAATGACTTAGAATGTCGAAAAAAAGGCAAAATTTGTCGGAAAACTTGATTTTTGAGGGGTAGAAATTACCAAAGTAGGGGAATGTTGGAAGATATTCCTTAGTTTGTGAACGTTTTTTGTGCCTTAGGAACGGTGTTGTATGCCATCCCGTTCCACGTCCCCACCAAATACGGCACCCCATTGTCATAACTAAACAGAAAGAACAATCTTATGAACAGCAAATTGATAAAGATGTGTCTAGCATCTTGGATACTGTTAGCCTTAGCTAGTTGCTCCAATGAGGTGGATATTATTGGAGTATGGAAGGACATTCCCGTTGTCTACGGAATCGTGAACCGAACGGATACGGCACATTACATACGCATAGAGCGGGCTTATTTACCCCCCAACCGAAGTGCATTAGAGGTGGCTAAGGACGTGGATTCCCTTTATTTTGATCCCAATGAATTTGAGGTGGAATTGTACCTACTCTTTCCATCGGATAGGGATACTTCATTGTGGCGAGAGCCTATTGAGCGGGTAGATTTGAGAAACGAAGGTATTTTCAGAGACACGGGCATATTTCAAAACGAACCTGCCTACGCTTACAAAACCAAAGATTGGCGCAACGCACCTATGTTGTTAAAAATGCACCATCAAAAGACTGGCAATACGTTTTGGTCGCGCACAGAATCCATTCGCAGCGACAATTCTTTGATTACTCTCACGCCAACTTACTCTAGGAATCCACAGCGACCATTTGCATGGCGCTCGGTAAGCAATACGGGCGAAGAAGTGTTTTCTAACGTTACCATAGATATTATATCAGGATATGGTTCTATTTACGATTATAAATTCCGTTTTCATTACGATGAGTATGAAATTGATGCACAAGGGGATGAAGTACCTGGTACTCGTATTGATAAGTCTATAGAATGGCGCGCCGTGAGTGATTTTATTCCCAATAGCAGTGAACAAAACAAGCGAACGATCAACGGAGAAGCTTTTTATAACTTTTTGGCTAATAATCTAAGTGATGTAACAGGAACGCGTACAAGACGCTGCGGAGGCTATTTAGAAGTATATGTGGTTGGTGGTTCCTCCAGTGTTAGAGATTATATTCTAGCGCGCAAAGCCAACGAAGGTTTTGTAGGAGGGTTGTACCCTGCCGACCCTTACAGCAATGTAGAGGGGGGATTGGGCTTTTTCGGCTCTTCTGATATATTAGAACGCAGAGATAGAGCCAGTGATCCTCGGTTGATGGATATGTCCCCTTTGACCTATGAATATTTATCGCGTGGAGATATTACCAGTAATTTAGGGTTTGAGTCCATTAATCCCTGTTATTAACCAATAGCAACACAACAGACCACTGCGTTGTTCGCAGCAAAGGCCACAAGGGTGTACGCACTGTTGTGGCCTTTTTGTTGGTAGGAATAGACAGAATGGCAGGGGGACGGACAATTTTATGACAAGATGTACCCAGCCCAAGACTAGAAATGCCAATTTTACCTTTTTTTCGGGCTGGTATGGCTATTGTCTATACTTGGGCAAACAATGACAGGAATTTCATTGTTAGGAAATTAATCCAAACTCAACTTAGAAAGAGAATTTACTTAAAAACACTTAATAAGATATAATCATGAGCAAAATCATTGGTATAGACTTAGGAACCACCAACTCGTGCGTAGCTGTAATGGAGGGGAACGAGCCAGTGGTCATTACAAATAATGAAGGAAAAAGAACAACCCCTTCTATTATTGGATTTTTGGACAATGGTGAGCGTAAAATTGGGGATCCTGCTAAACGCCAAGCGATTACCAACCCTCAACGTACTATTATGTCTATCAAGCGCTTTATGGGCGTTCGATACAGCGAAGTAGAAGGAGAAGCAAAACAAATGCCTTACGACGTAAAGAAGGGCAACAACGATACGGTGCGTGTCAACATTGATGACAGAGAGTACACGCCACAAGAAATTTCTGCCATGGTGTTGCAGAAAATGAAAAAAATTGCAGAAGATTACTTAGGTCAAGAAGTGACGGAGGCTGTAGTAACAGTACCTGCTTATTTCAACGACTCCCAGCGTCAAGCCACCAAAGAAGCGGGTGAAATCGCTGGCTTAAAAGTGCGCCGAATTATCAACGAGCCAACCGCAGCAGCTTTGGCCTATGGTTTGGACAAAGGCGACCAAGACATGAAAATCGTTGTATACGATTTGGGTGGTGGTACCTTTGACGTATCCATTTTAGAATTGGGGGGCGGTGTATTTGAAGTGAAATCGACCAATGGGGATACCCACTTGGGAGGGGATGACTTTGACCGCGTAATCATGGAGTGGTTGCTAGCCGAATACAAAGAACAAGAAGGCGAAGACCTATCTCAGAACGCAGAAGCGTTGCAACGTTTGAAAGACGCTGCCGAGAAAGCCAAAATCGAATTGTCTTCTTCCAACAGCACAGATATCAACTTGCCTTACCTATCTTTTGGCCCTTCTGGAGCAAAACACTTGGTGCGTAGCTTGAGCCGCTCAAAATTCGAGCAATTGGTAGATAGTTTGGTAAAACGTACGATTGAGCCTTGTAAGAAGGCGTTGGAAGATGCAGGGATGAGCTTGTCAGACATCGACGAAGTAATCATGGTTGGTGGTTCTACACGTATCCCAGCTATTCAGGAAGCCGTAGAAAAGTTCTTTAACAAGAAACCCAACCGCAGCGTAAACCCCGATGAGGTCGTTGCTTTGGGAGCTGCTATTCAAGGTGGTGTATTGACAGGAGACGTAAAAGATGTGCTTTTGTTGGACGTGACACCGCTATCTTTGGGTATCGAAACAATGGGTGGTGTATTCACCAAAGTTATCGAAGCGAATACAACTATTCCTGCTGCTAAATCGCAGGTTTTCTCTACCGCACAAGACAACCAACCTTCTGTAGAGATCAACGTATTGCAAGGAGAGCGCCCAATGGCCAGCCAGAACCGCTCCATCGGACGTTTCAACTTGGACGGCATTCCACCAATGCGCCGTGGGGAAGCACAAATCGAAGTAACATTTGACATTGATGCCAATGGTATTTTGAAAGTATCGGCCAAAGAGAACAAAACAGGCAAGGAACAATCCATCCGTATTGAAGCCTCTACAGGTTTGACGGACGATGAAATCCAACGCATGAAGAATGAAGCAGAGGCCAACGCCGAAGCCGATAAAAAAGCCCGCGAAACAGCGGACAAAATCAACGAAGCAGATTCTGTAATCTTCCAAACCGAAAAACAATTGGAAGAGTATGGGGATAAAATTCCAGCCGACGCAAAAACAGGCATCGAAGACGCTTTAACAAAGCTCAAAGAAGCCCATCAACGTCAAGACTTGGATGCAATCAACCGCGAATTAGAAGCTGTAAATACTGCTTGGGCTTCTGCTACCCAGAACATGGATCCCAACGCTCAGGCACAGCAAGACCCTACTGGCGGCGCTGATCAAGGCCAAGATGGCAAAGAGGGAGACGATGTAACGGATGTGGAGTTTGAAGAAGTGGACAACGATAAGAATTCTTAGGATTAGAATTGTAGTATAATAGAAGAAGCAACGCGGCTACTCCGAAAGGGGTGGCTGCGTTTGTTTTGTAGAAGGGCGGAATTAAAATACCTGCGTAGATATTCGTAGGCGTTCGTTGATTCTGAAAAGCACTTTTCTACGGAACTTTTTCCAAAAAATACCACAATTCTGAAAAAAAGGCTTATCTTTGCCAACGCTTTATAAACAAGACTAGAAAAACTAGCGCTATAAATAGACATAGTAATGAACGATTTAATAAACTTCGTAGAGCAACAAACAGCTCGCGACATCACCAACATAGACTTTTTCAAACCAGGTGATACTGTAGCTGTTAGCTACAGAATTATTGAGGGAAGCAAAGAGCGTATCCAAGTTTTCCGTGGAGACGTTATTCAAGTAAAAGGACATGGCATTTCTAAGACCTTTACCGTACGTAAAGTATCGCATGGAGTAGGGGTAGAGCGTGTATTTCCTCTAAACTCTCCCGCTATCGACTCTGTTAAGAACCTGAAGAAAGGAAACGTACGTCGTGCGCGTTTGTACTACTTGCGCAACTTGACGGGCAAATCTGCTCGTATTCGCGAAAAGCAATTTACTAAGAAATTGGACGAGAATCTAAAAGGAAAATCTCGTCGTTATACCTGGAACTGGGAAGACAAAGTATACAAGTAAACCACTCCGCTATTAGCTCTAGCTTTTACGATATAAAAAAGCCACTTCTGCCACTGGGTAGGGGTGGCTTTTGTGGTATAATCAACTAGTATCCAATATAGTCTGTACCTATAGACCTATATTTTATCTTTCAAGAGGCCTTGAAATTTTCCGTTCTATTGCTTATCTTACTAGGATCCTATGTAATAAGCAGCAAGTTCCCCAAATGACTGTATACTCTTTTACCCCCAAAAACTTGCGTGCTGTTTTTTGAATTTTAAACAGAACGTATATGAAAGTATCAAGTAAATTTATTCTAAGCCTTATCATTTTTGCTAGCATCTGTATAGTGGGATGTTCGGTATCCCAACAGACTACTTCATCCAGAAATACACTAACAGAGGAAGACCTGCTAGAACTCCCCACCATAGAACGCATGATGGCCATGCAGACGGGGCACTTTTTAATGTATAAAGCTAAAGAAGAAGGCCTGCGCCTTTGGAAGAGCGGCGACAGTTTGTGCTTGTTTAGTTGTCCAGTGGGGTGCCCTAACCGAGATGGCTATTGGCTCTATCAAAAAATGTATTTGTCTTCCTTACCCGATGCTCCATTAAGCATTGATTTCTTAAAATTTACAAAAATCTCTAGAGATTCTTTTATGGTGGAGCAGTACAAAGGGGACAAAGCTTACGCCCTAGCCGACCAGCAAACCGACTTATTGAAAGATGTTGACTTTAAGAACTTAGAGAGTGTAGAATGTCCAATTGTATTTGAGAAGAAGAGCCAGCTTCAGTTTAAGGGTCAAACGCCTGTTTGTACCATTGATTTTGACGGAGGGAATACTAGAATTTATGCCAATTATTTTGACCTAACTCCAGAAGGTTTTGCCCTACACACGGCATATTATAAAAAGGTTGCTGACAAATACGAACACGACAGCGATGGCACTTGCTACTTAAAAGCTTACCAGCCTCAAATTTCTAAAAATTCTGCTCGTCCGCGCTTTGTTAAGTAGGGATAAAATTGTGCAAATATAGCGTTGTTGTATTCGGCAATTAAGTCGGTCGACAACGCTTTGTTTTTTGTAAAGGCAGCAGACAACCAAAAATCGCCTAAAATCTGCATGCGGGTATACAGTTGCTCATATTCCTCGGGGAAGGCTGCTTCGCGTATAATACCTTCGGCAATCCAGTAATTAAAAATAGCAGAAAATTGTTCCGTGCGCCGTGCGGTCAAAGCTTGGTAGTGCGCCTTGATGCGCGGCTGCTGGCGCATAATGTGTACAAAGTCCAGCAAGAAAAAACGATAGGCATAAAAGCGCTGCATGGTTTGTTCGGCGCTCTGCCGAAGCTGTGCCAAACTCGGTACGCCTTGAGGCAATGTTTCTACTAGGGCATTCATCTCCTCCACCAATTGCAAATACAACGCTTCTACCAATTCTTCCCGTTTCTTAAAATGGTAGTTCAAGTTACCCTGGCTCATTTGGGCTGCCTGTGCAATTTGACGCAACGTGACCTTAGCCAATCCTTGTTGATTGAAGAGCCTTAAAGCGGTGTCTAAAATGCGTTGTTTGGTAGAGCGGAGTGGCTTTTTCTTCATATTTTTCTAGTAAACTTGACCTAAACTTGCTTTTCTAGTAAACTTGACCTAAATTAGTAATGCTGACCTAAAGTTAAGCAATAATTAGAGGATTTGCTGAATGAGCGATAGAATAATAGAACAACACTGTACGCTTTTAAAATACAAGCGACCATGAAAGTAACCATTATTGGAGCGGGGATCGGAGGCTTGACCCTAGCTGTTGCCTTAGAACAACGCGGCATCGCTGCCGAAATTTATGAAGCTACGCCTGCTTTTCAACCTGTCGGGGCGGGACTAATATTGGCTATCAATGCCACGCAAATTTACCAGCGCTTGGGGGTATTGGAAGCGTTGGAGCAACGTGGCCAAAAAATAGAGGCCTTACACGTAACCAGCCCCCAACTAACAATACGCAGCAGCAGCTACTTGGCGGCTTTTGAACAACAATATGGCGTACCTGCCTTGACCATACACCGCGCACAGTTGCACCAGACTTTGCTGGAGCAATTACAACATACCCCCATATATTTAGGAAAACGTTTAAAAAGCTGCCAACAGCAAGAGCATGGAGCGGTATTGAGGTGGCAAGATGGCAGTGAAACGACTGCGGAAATAGTAGTGGGTGCAGATGGCATCCATTCTCAACTGCGGCAGCTGCTTTTTCCTGCAGTTCGGCAACGCTCGGCAGGACAATGGTGCTGGCGCGGGGTCTTAGAGCATCCGTTGGAGGCCATCAATGGCACTGCCCTGTACGAAGCTTGGGGCAAAGGTTGTCGCTTTGGTATTGTGCCTTTACAAGGGAAACAGTTGTATTGGTTTGCTTGTGTGAACGGAGAAGGGGAAGCCATCCAAGCGCTAGATCGTGCAGGCATACTAGCTGTATTCAAAGATTTTCATCCTTTTGTTCATAAGCTTATTAAAAACACACCGAGTAAACAAATTATTGGTAATCCATTGTGCGACTTGCCCAACAATCTACAGTGGCACCAAAACAATTGCTGTCTACTTGGAGACGCTGCGCATGCACCTACTCCAAACATGGGGCAGGGCGCCAACCAAGCTATTGAGAGCGCTTGGGTACTGGCCGACCGTCTAAGCGACGAGAAAACCCCACAAGCTGCTTTTGCGGCTTATCAAGACTTGCGTCAAGCCAAAGCCCAAAAAATCATACAAACCAGTTGGCAAATTGGAAAATTAGCACAAATAGAAAATCCCCTACTAATCGGCCTAAGAAATGCCTTGCTGGCTCTGACGCCTACCCGCGTTACTGCACAGAAAATAAACCAACTCTACCAACTCACCTATTAATTGTTAGCGTGGTGTTAATGACTGACAATAAGGCATCTTTTATAGAATGGATACGTTCTTGTTAGAATGTTCTGTAGAAGAACTCAAAAAGGGAACAACCAAAAATTAAAAAATCTGTTACAAACAGAGATAAAATTGCCTTAATTTGAGTATCTTGTATAGGCGCATCTATGTACAAGACCTCTATGGTAAAGGGCGTCAAGGCTTAAGCACAACAACGCCGTACAATCGCCCATACAAAAGCGCTTAGAACATTCAACCGCTTTATCTATTCTTACGACCGTTTCTTCTAAGACAACTCGTATTTTTTAGCAATAGCTATCGTACACATCTATCTTTTCGGTCTACTACCTTAGACCACCATTAAATTTAACACCAATGTCAAGAGTTCTCGATCCCAATTTTACTAAATACAAGTTCAGAGACCTCAAGGTATACTGCTCTACAGAGTGGCTAGCAGATAACAAAAAGAAATACCGCCAGGTTTTTGACCGTTATGAAGCTACTTATGTTTATGCAGAGCTATCTTTCTATAATAAACTCTTCGATGATGAGGATTGGAATGTCCAAATCAATATCAAATGTTATTCCCTCAAAAAAGGCCGCAAAGAGCTATGTGACCTCAATTTTGATAGAAAAGTCAGTAAATACGACAACGTTGTCTATATACGAGAAGGCTGGGGGAATAAGAAATTTGGCGCGTTCTGGAAAAAAGGAACGTATTACTGGGAAGCCTACATCGACGGCCAAAAAGTAGCCACTAAGTATTTTTATATTGAAGAAAGTACAGAAAAATACCCTGAGCCAAGTGCTTACGTCAACATCAGATCCCTGCGCCTCTATGAAGGCCCTTACGACGATATTCCAAAAGAAGAACGCACGTATTATACAACGTTTTCTAGAGAAGATACGCGGTATGTCTACGTCGAAATCAACTTAGAAAACCTACTGGTAGACAAAAGTTGGTACTGTGAGTTGTTTGTCAAGTTTTACAACGGCAGTCGTCAACTCAAGGGGCAAACGATGAAGCTGCACCACGTCGATAAAGACGACGAAGCCATCGAGTTGAGCATGCACTGGGGGTCTAATATCAAAGGCT
>CAYUZF010000001.1:63113-64465 GCA_964449615.1 uncultured Aureispira sp. | reverse complement strand
CCGTAGCAAGCCAGGAGATTATCCTTTGGCACTGTCTAATATCAAAGGCTCTTGGACAGAGGACAACTACACTGCTGAAATTGTCTTTATGGACAAATTGTTGGCGGTAGTTCCCTTTGATGTTGCCACCGAATTTGAGGAAGGAGTGGCAGGCGCCGTATTGCCCAACCAGTACCAACCTGTCATTATCAACGAGGATGAGGTAGAACATACGAATTTTGAGGAAGTTATGGGCAAACTTGACGAGTTGATCGGTTTGCAAGACATCAAGCGTCAAGTACGTGACCACGCCAGCTATTTGCAGTTTTTGCAATTGCGTCGAGAAAAAGGCTTCGAAGAAGAGGAAGAAATCAACATACACTCGGTTTTCATCGGCAACCCTGGAACGGGTAAGACAACAGTGGCACAAATGATGGGCAAGCTCTACAAAAGCATGGGCTTACTGTCCAAAGGACACGTACACGAAGTTGACCGCGTAGATTTGGTAGGGGAGTACATCGGACAAACTGCGCCAAAAGTCAAAGAAGCTATTGAAAAGGCGCGAGGAGGCGTGTTGTTTATCGACGAAGCGTACTCACTTGCGCGCTCCAACGACGACAGCAAGGACTTTGGCCGTGAAGTCATTGAAATCTTAGTCAAAGAAATGTCCAATGGGGAAGGAGATATGGCGGTCATTGTGGCAGG
Organism: uncultured Aureispira sp.; assembly: GCA_964449615.1. Lineage (GTDB taxonomy): Bacteria > Bacteroidota > Bacteroidia > Chitinophagales > Saprospiraceae > Aureispira. Next base: position 63,781 of record CAYUZF010000001.1, on the reverse strand, counting down.
CTATCCCAAAGAAATGGAACATTTCTTAACCTCTAATCCAGGACTAAAATCACGCTTCAAACTTTACTTTACGTTCAGCGATTATCTACCGCACGAACTATCGGCTATTTCGCAATACGCTTGTACCAAGAAAAATATTGTGCTGGAGCAGTCGGCGAAGAAAATGATTGACGAAATTATTATTGAGGCTTACCGCAACCGCGACCGTGCCTTTGGCAACGCGCGTTTTGTGTACGACTTGATCGACCAAGCCAAAATTGCACTGGGTTTGCGGATTATGAACGACGAAGATCCCAATCAATTTGATAAACCTGCTTTGGAAACAGTCTTGACGACTGACGTAGCAAAAATAGAAGTAGAGCGTCCAAAACGCATCCCGAATTTGCCTATTGATGAGAAATTGCTAGAATTGGCCATGCTGGAATTGAGCCATATGATTGGTATGTCGAACATCAAAAAAGAGATCAACGAGATGGTGAGCTTGGTGCGCTTCTACCGCGAAAGCAACCGCGATGTACTCAACAAGTTCTATTTGCACACGGTTTTTGTGGGCAACCCTGGAACGGGTAAAACGACGGTAGCGCGCATTTTGACCAAAATATACAAAGCGCTGGGCGTATTGGAGCGCGGGCATATGGTAGAAACCGACCGACAGGGCTTGGTTGCAG
>CAYUZF010000001.1:49167-63103 GCA_964449615.1 uncultured Aureispira sp. | reverse complement strand
CGTGAAGGACCGCGTGCGGGAGGCGATGGGCGGCGTGCTGTTTATAGACGAAGCTTATGCCTTGACCAGCAGCGGCAGCGGCAGCCTAGCAGGCGGTTCCGACTTTGGCAACGAGGCCATACAGACTATTCTCAAACGCATGGAAGACAGTCGAGGCGAATTTTTCGTTTTCGCAGCGGGCTATCCCGACAATATGGAAGCGTTCTTGAAAGCTAACCCTGGACTGCGTTCACGCTTTGATAAGGTCTTGAAATTTGAAGATTACGAGAGCAGTTCACTCTACCAAATTTCTTTGCAAATGTTGGAAGAAGAAGGGTTGGAAGCCAACGAAGAAGCCAAAGCGCATTTGACGAAGTACCTAGATTTCTTATACAAATACAGAGACAAATATTTTGGCAATGCCCGTACGGTGCGCAACATCATCAACGATATTGTGAAGAACCAAAGCTTGCGCCTAGCGTCTATTCCAAGCGAAGAGCGTGATCCCAACATTGTCAACATCATCACTTACGAGGACGTAGCGAGTTTGCGCTTGACCAACGACGACGATATTTTCAATAAGAAGTCGATTGGTTTTAGAAAGCAGGTGAAATCCAGTAAGCAGGGCGAGTAAAAAAATAAAATCGAATAGAAAGGAATAAAAAGAGGTCGAGCCGCAAAATTTTGCGGCTCGACCTTTGTAATAATAGGCTCGGCGGAAGCAGTTGCCTAAGACGTTTTGGAATAGTCGGGTTTTACGGAAAAACAATGTGCATAACCATAAGCATGGTCAGGCGCAATGGCTTGCCAATAAACAGGTTCATTGCTGTAGAAATTAAAGTTCGTGAAGCTTTGCCCATTGTACCCTTGAAAAGTCCTGTCGGTTTTTGAATAATCGTAGATGGCACTGGGGTCGTATGCTATAGCATTTCCGTTAACGGAGAAATACCAGAACGGTAGGCGGGTATTGTTATCGCCAGGAATGAGTTGGTAGGGGCCATTCTGTAAATTTGAATTGTTAGAGCCTGCAAGGATGAACGAAATAACGTACCAAGCTCCATTTTGGAAAATACATTGATACTTAAGCAAACAAGCATCTCCGTATTGAGAACGGACGGAAGCACTGGATGGAATAAGAGTGGTATAGAGCTGTCCTTCATAAGGGTTAGAAGGAGGTGAGAAATACATAGCTTCCCCAATGCTACGCGTGCTGTTGGTCGTAGAAGGGCCTATGAATGAAACGTAGCTGTTGTAGGCAATACTAGGATTGTAATAAGGCGCTCCAGGAATGCTGGGATTCCCTGTAAAATAGATGTACATCGATGTATTTACACTAGCACCAGTAGTTACTGCATCGTTCTTGGGCGCATGGTGCTTTATCAATTGCGCACTAGAATGCTTGTGCAATACATTTTGCAAGAGGCGAAGAGAGCGGCGGTAAGAACCGTAATCGCGGCGAATACTGAATCCATTTTTGGATTGATGGCTTAAACCGCTAACCACCCGACGCAACACCGCCCGTTCTGCTTTAGTGACTCCGTAGGTATCTTCTGCCTTTGAGGGGTTGGTAATAAAGAATTCTAGTGCATTGTCATCCCGCATTAATAGAGACAAATAATGATCGAGGTTGCTGATTTCATGAAGCTTGTTTTTTCTGGACATAATTATTTTTTTTGTTACTAAAAGAATAAGTTATTCAGTTATAGCTATGGGGGAAGCAAAAGCGAAGGAGGTATGCGTTGGTGAACATACCAAAACATCCTATAATGCTGTATGAAACTACTATTTATAATTGACTAAAACAAGAAAGGTTAGATGATTTTAAGTTGTAAAAGGCTATTTTTTAGATAAATGTAAATTTAAAATAAAATTATGTGTAATAAGGTAGTAGGTTTGTAGTGCTTTAAATAAAAAAAACTCCGTCCCAAAAAGAGACGGAGCTACTAGTCAACGCTGTATTTTTTATTCTATAAAAGGCTTAATTTTTAGCCATGAACAACTGATCCATGTACAACTCGTACTCTTTATTAAGGACATCTAGTGTGGTAAAGAGTTGTGTGGAAAGCTCTAAAACCTGTTCTATGGTTTTTTGCTCGGGGTTTTCTAAAAGCGGCTCTAATTTAGTCCATTGTTTTTGCGCTTGCTTCAAGGTTTTTTCAATCTCTGGCGATTTGAGCGGCGAGCGAAGCAACAACGCGTTGTTCTCTTGGTATTGTTTCATAATATCCTGCATGCGGCTCTTGGATAATTGCGCGTCCAAATTGTAGGCGTTCATGATGCAGTAAATGGCCAAGCGCTGGGTATAGGCGCGCTGCAAACCCGCTATGCGCATCTGCTGGGCAATGTTGTTCTCGGCAGGTACAGGCAAACCATTTTCTTGCACAAAAAACTCTTTGTAATCGGGAATGGTTTGAGCGTAATTTTGAATTTCTTGCCCCACACGATCGCAGGTAGCCATCATAACATGCGCCCGCTCCAGTACCTTTATAACGCTCAATTCGTCCATGTCATCCCAATCGGTTACCAGTTTTCGGTAGTTTTTCCACATGGTTTTAACTACGCCTACCGCAGCGGTAAAGTCCTCGTTGGCGGTAGAAGAGCGTGTCATGGACAGCATTTGTTCTTCAAACTGGTCGATGCTGCTCATCAATTCACGGCGGTGTTTGGCGGTAGAATAGCCCTGCGAAAGCGCCACATAAGACTTAGCAATGCGCTGAATCAACATATTTTGGTAAGCAGAAACATTAATAGCGTTGCCGATGGATAATTTCAATCCCAAATCTTGATAAAGAAGGGAAATTTCATCGGCAGCAGTAAACAAACGATCTGCCAGCGTCAGCATGTTTTTGACTTGTTCCTTGTCCGTAGCAAAGGTATTCAAAGAAATAGAAAGGGCGTTCCAATCTACTTCCATTACTTTTAATTGCTCTTTTATGGATTTGGAGTTGAGAGCACTACTGTTGGAGAAGTCCAACGATTGTTGGTAACTGTTAATGGCTTCTGACAGCTTGCGTTTAGAATTATCACCATCAATACCTTGTTTGGCAGCCAAATAATACACCATGATCCGTTGCGTCATCATCCGTTGCAGGCCTGCGTTTTTCATCAGCAACAGCATTTCGCGCATTTCGCGCGTAGCCATGCTTTTCATTTGCAGCGTTCGGGCATAGGTGAGGTAAGATTCAAACAAACCGTTGGAAACCGTCAACATTTTGTCCGAGAGTTTGAGCAGCTCCAAAGCGCCTTCGTCGGTGATCGACCAGTCCGCTACAGCTTTGTACTCTTTCCAAACTTCTTTCATGTGTTGAATATCCTGTTTGGTGCTGTTGGTGGGTGTATATTGTTTCAAATCCTCGAATTGGCGTTCAAACAGTGCAATCGCTGCATCTCTTTCTTGGTAGAATTGAGGTTCATAAGGGTTGTCGTTTAACGCCAAATAAACTTTGGCAATACGTTGAGTGAGTGCTTGTTGGCGAATGGCCATGTTAATGGCCTGACGAATGGAAATTTCGTCGTCGGCAGCTTGCACGTGCAAACTGCTCAACAGTAATAAGGGAAATAATAAATAGGCAATGTGCATGATTATGATTGGTTGATTGTATGATGTAATGTTGGAATAACTGGATTTAGTGTGGGTTTAAGGGGTCTTCTAATTCCAATTGTGTAAGCAGTTTCTTTAATTGCTCTTGATATTTTTGATCAATAGATTGGTCTAAAGGCCGTTGGTAAGTATCCGACAGCGCTATGTACTGGCGCATACATTCTTCTTGATGGGTCAATTCTTCGGCAATGCTCTCTAGTAACAATTCTTCGTAAATGGCTTTTTCTTCCAATTCTTGTTGACCTTGTAGGGCAGCCAGTTTTTCTTGGTGGTCGTTTATTTTTCCCAATTGGCCTTCTTGATCTTGTAATCCCGACAAGCGCGTTAAATTTTCTTGGTGGGAGTGTAGCAGTTGTTCAAAAATCTCTTGCTGTGTACAGAGTAAATCAATGTGTTGTTGGTACTGTTGAGCCAATTGGCTGGTGCGTTCTAGGACTTCTGGGGAAAGGTCTTTGTGCAAATCTCTTTCGTAATAGAAATGTTTTTCTTTAGAAATAGGATTAAAAAAGGCAAGAAACAAGGGCTTGCCCGCAACCTCTACATAAGACTTTTTGCCAACACCCTCAACTAGGTCCAACTGTTGACAGCAGGCGGTATGGATTGCTTGTTGACAGCGTTTTAAATGTTGTTCACAGTCAAAAATAGCATCGCGTAATTTTTTCTCTAGGGGCAGTTGGCTGGGAGTGGAGGCGCGTTCTAAAAGCGCTGGCTCTTGCTGTAAACGATTTTCGGTATTTGGTAATACTTGGTCTTTCTTTTTAGTCACCCAAACCCCTAACGCCATCGAAACAAGCGTACCCACTACGCATCCGATAATAATTTCCATATCTCCGTATAATAGATTTAGACATTATAAAGGCTACTAAGATGTAACCTTTTATGTAGGATGAAAGTTCTAAGAAGTAGCTTCTATCTATGAAGTTATTTCTAAATTCTCATGATCTAATTAAGTAGAATGAGTGCTGCCTTTGAGGAAGAGCAATTTGCCAACGAGTGCTTTATTAGGCACCTTATTCTAACCATAATACCCTTGCAAAAACACCGCCAGCGCTACCCCTACGTAAGTACCTATGATTAAGCCCACTACCGCCAGCGCCATCCCAGGAGCAACCAAAGTTCGTCTGTCTAAGGCATCACAAACAGAACCGATAAAAGGCGGCCCCATGATGCAAGCAGTTGCGGTCAAAATAAAAGTATGCGCATCTATGCGAAACAAACGTGCTACTAATACATGAAATAGCAATAAGAGCGCCAATAGTACTCCATTGAACGTTAAATAATAGCCTCCCGTTCCAATAAGAGTTGAAAAATCGACCAAATAGCCAATGGCTAAGGCAAAAATAAGCATCAGGTACTGCGCAAAATCGTAGACGCCCAACAGATTGCGCAAGCGCGGCCAAAAAGACAGCAACAAACTTACGGTTGTTAGCACCAGCATCAGCACCAACTCATTGAGACCCCCTTCTACATTCGGAAACAGCAAAGCCGCACCAGCCGAAAGGCCAATACAAGCAATTGCAGCCAATACAGCCAATAAGATAGGCCGTATGCGCGCCCAAGTCCAGGCTGGAGGAAGCGGCGTTGTAGAAGCAACTACGAGTATTTCAGCGTCCAGTATTTCAGTAGTTGAAACGTAGGCCTTGGCGAATTGCTTTTCCTCTAAATCTGGAGCAGGCAGAATTTTTCCATACACCCATTTGGCACCACTGACCAAAAATAAAAAATACAAGCCTGACCAGAAGGTATCGGTGGCAATCAAAATACCCGATAAATTTTCAGAGGCTTGTAAGGCGTACAGCACCGCGGCCATGTTGGGTGTGCCGCCAATGTACACCGCAGAGAGGGAACCCGCTGCAATGGGCAATTCTTCCAAATCTGCAAAGAAATACGTGGCTACTAAGGTAGCGAAGATTACAGTGCCTATGCAAATAATAAAAGAAATGAAGAAAGGCCCAATCAACCGCCGAAAGGCACGCAGGTCGCTGGTCATTAGCAGCAGGGGAATGGCCAGTAGCACAGAGCCCGCCAACGCACCCGTGACTAAGTCTTTACTCTGCTGCTTGACCTCCAACGTGGGCATCCACCAAGTTGCGGTATTACCCACTAAGAAACCCACCGCAAAACAAGCCATTACAGGACTCCACCAAGCCCATCGTTTTTGCTGGCGCAGCATCAAATAGGGGGCAAGCAGTAGAAAAATTACTAAGACAAAGTAGGTGAGCAGTTCCATAAGGGCAATTGATCGTTGGAGAAAAACAAGGTAACAAAGATACACTTTGTACTAGAACAGCCACAATTTACCTCCAAAAAGGCACAATCGGGAAAAATTGCAACCTGCGCAGGAAAATTCGTCTAACATTCAAGGGCTAGCATGACCTATATTTGTATCAATAACAAACGAACGGGAGTTCAAGCAACTCCTACTAAAAAAGAAGAACAATGAGAACCATAAAAAGCATTCAAGAATTCAACAAAATCGTTAACCAAGACAAACCTGTATTGATTGATTTCTATGCAGAGTGGTGCGGGCCTTGCAAAGCTTTGAGCCCAATTGTCGAACGTTTGGCAGACAAATATACAGGAGATATTGAAGTGGTGAAAGTGGACGTAGATGCTCAACAGGCTATTGCTCAAAAATTTGACGTGCGCAGCATTCCTACCCTGTTTTTTGTACACCAACTAAAAATTAAGGAGCGGTTGTTGGGCTTGCAATTAGAACATGTTTTGGAAAGCAAAATCCAGCAATACAGCCAATTGAGCGCCTAAGCTATGAACAGCCGTTAGGAATAGCTTTTAAAAAATTAAAGTTGATGTTTAGTTAGAACGTGTTAGAAGTTTGGAAAAAGAGCTTGCTACTGGGAAACTGGGCGCGGCTCTTTTTCTTTGTTACACTGTAGTAAGCGGTAAGTAAAATGTTTTTAAATGAAGCGTGGAATAAACAAAGTCTTATTCAAAAGTGTATTTTGGGAATCCGTTTGTACTAAAGTCTTTTTTAAAACCAATGAATAACCTGTATGAAACAACGCATTTTTATAGATATGGACAATACGCTTTGTGATTACACAGGTCGATTCTCAGAAATGCAAGCCAAAAGTAAGCATCCGTTGCCCTACCCGCAATCTCAATACGGGTTTTTTAGCAGTTTGGAACCGCTGCCAGGAGCCCTAGAGACCTACCGCGCTTTGGAAGAACAGTACGAAGTGTATATATTGACGGCACCTTCTTACCTCAATCCCCTCTGTTATACTGAAAAACGCGTTTGGGTAGAGCAACATTTGGGCCTAGAAACCACACGCAACCTCATCATTTGCCAACGAAAGGGTCTGCTCAAAGGCGATTTTTTGATCGACGATCATTTGTATCCCGAATTTGAAGGGGAGCAGTTGCATTTTGGCCAAGCGCCTTACGAAACTTGGGAAGCTGTGCGCCAGCGGTTGCTGCCCAAATAGAGGACAATAATTTTTAACATAACTATAACATGGTGTGATTTTTGTTGCTAAAAATCCACCTTTTCAACCATTTGGGAGGGGAAGCAGGCGCTTGCTTGTCGTTGCTCCGAACCTCCTTGTATCATTTTTTATTTGTTATTTTTATGAGAAAAATTGCCCCCTTCGCAGGTTTGGGAACTTGCCTTATTTTGTACGGTGTTATTCTTTTTGCCGCTGTTGCTTACATTGGCCAGCAGGGCGAAAGCTATTCTATTTTTAATCATTTTATTTCGGAATTGGGCAGTACGCGTTTTTCAGTACGCTATTTTATATACAATAGTGGAATTATATGTGGCGGGCTTGCTTACGGTTTATTTGTCTACGGTTTGTTGGCGTATACCAGTACTAAACTGAGCCGAATTGGGGTGTTTATTGGTGTGTTTTCCGCTTTTTTGTGTATGGGAGTGGGCTTTGTACCGGAAGACTACCGCGTACCGCATTTGGTCTTGGCATTGGGTTTTTTCTCTATGGCAACGCTGTCGGTGTCTATTTTTTCTTGGAGCATTCTCAAAGAATCCAAGAATCCTTTTCCGCGCTATACCGCCATACACGGCTTGTTGATTCCGATCTTTTTCGCTTTGTTTATGAGCATGCCCAAAGATTTGATGGCCGTTAAGCGCGATGCGGGGCCGTTGTTTGAGCGTCCTGTTATTTGGTGGTTGCCTTTTTTGGAGTGGGTGATTTTTGCTTTGATGACGTCTTGGATTTTGGTGATGTCTATTAAAATGTTGCAGTTGCAACAAGCCCATCATTATCGGGAATTAGCAGACTAACCTTAAGCGCTTAGATATTGTTAAAATAAGTACGGACTTCTGTCTACATTTCCTTAACTTTAAGCGGCTACAACAAAACTATTATATGGCACACGACCATTGCGACCACGATCACGAGCATTTAACCATTTCTTCGATCAACCGCGCCTTTATTATTGGAATAGGCTTGAACATTATTTTTGTAATAATAGAAGTCTTAGCGGGTTTTTGGTACGACTCTTTGGCCTTGTTGTCGGATGCGGGTCATAATTTTAGCGATGTTATTGCTTTGGTCATTGCTTTGCTGGCGTTTAAGTTATTAGACATTGCTCCTACAAAACAGTACACATATGGGTACCGTCGCACTACGATTTTGGCCGCTTTGGCGAATGCTTTGTTGTTGCTTATAGCAGTGGGAATGATTTTGTGGGAGAGTGTAGCGCGGCTTCAAGATCCTGTGACAGTGGATGGGAGTACAACGGCTATAGTAGCGGGCATCGGAATCTTGGTCAATGGGTTTACGGCTTGGCTTTTCTTAAAAGATAAAGAAAAAGACCTCAATATTAAGGGCGCTTACCTGCACATGTTGGCCGATGCGTTGGTGTCCGTTGGGGTAGTGGTGAGTGGCTTGGTTATTTGGTACACACAGTGGTATTGGATAGATACAGTTATGAGTTTGGTCATTGTAGCCATTATAATGGTTTCTACTTGGCGGTTGCTGAAAGACAGTGTGAAATTAAGTTTGGACGGTGTCCCCAATACCTTAGATGTTGCCGCTGTAGAAGAAGAATTAATGGCTGTAGAAGGCGTTGTTTCGCTGCACCATTTACACCTTTGGGGGTTGAGTACCACTGAAAACGCCTTGACCGTGCATTTGGTGGTACCCAAAGACTGCACCTTCGAACAAGTTGCGCAACTTAAAAAGAAGATTAAACACCAATTGATCCACAAAAATATACAGCACGTTACATTAGAAGTAGAACGCGAGGGGGAGGGGTGTTCGGACCCTATTTGTACCATTGTTGTACAAGGCATTGCACTGCACAACCACTAGATGTAGCCCTTCATTTTTTTATAGTAAAACTCCTTACAATGAAAGCTATTTTATTAGGAACGATTCTTTTACTGCTTGCCTTTAGCAGTTGCGAAGAAATACCGCCTACCATCACACCTTGCCAGACCGATCGCGTAGTATTGGTAGAAGAATTTACAGGCATCGACTGTGTCAATTGTCCTACAGGCGCTCAACGATTAAAAGAAATCTCTAGTCAAAATCCAGGTAAAATTGTTGTAGTAGGAATCCACGCAGGCTATTTTGCAGGGGACCACAACGGCTTTAACCTCAACGCAGAAGATGGGGAATTGCTAGAAGCGCAATATCTAGGCCCTGTATCGGGCTACCCTGCGGCGACCATCAACCGCCGCTTGGCCAAAGACGAGAGCGATATTGTCACTGTACAAGCCAAATGGGCGGGCATCATCAGTGCCGAACTGTGCGAGCGGCCTATTGTCGGTTTGGATGTGGTGAGTACGTACAACGCTGCCGACCGCAAGGCTTCTATTGCCGTGAACATCAATCCAAGCGATTTCTATTTAAGTACCGTAGAGGAAGATGTGGCGTTGACAATTATGATTACAGAAGGCAATATTGTTGGTTATCAGAAAACTCCGAATGGAGTAGAGTCCGATTATGTACACGAACATGTTTTGCGCGATGTTCTTAGTACCAATTATTCTGGAGACATCATCTATGCACGCGGAACAGCGATGGAGGCGACCCAGCGCGTAGTGACCGACTATGAAATCCCTGCCGATTGGAATCCCGACAATTGCCATGTGGTTGCTTTTGTGCATTATAAAGGTCTGAAAAAAGATGTATTGCAAGCCATAGAAAAGAAATTGAACTAAAAAAAGGCAGGAGGCAACAACTCGACACTGCCGAACTGTTGCCCCCTACAAAAAATAATTGCGCGCTCGTTGGAACCTATTTTCCTTGGAAATTCGCTTTGCGCTTCTCCACGAACGCCGCTGCGCCCTCTTTAAAATCTTCGGTATTGGCCGATTCGCCAAACAATTTCACTTCTTCGGCAAAGCCATCGACCTTTTCATTGTAAAACGCATTCACGGCCTCGATACATTTGGCTACCGCTATCGGAGCTTTTTTAGCGATTTTACCCAGTAGTTTTTTGGCGGCAGCTACTTCTTCGCCTGGCGCTACTACTTGGTTGGCCAATCCCCAAGCTAGGGCTTTTTGGGCATCAATCATGTCTGCGGTCATCAACAACTCCAAAGCGCGGCCTTTGCCGATGTACTGCGCCAAACGCTGCGTCCCACCATAACCAGGAATTAAGCCCAAGTTCACTTCGGGTTGCCCAAACACCGCTTTTTCACCTGCCACACGCAAATGGCAAGCCATTGCCAATTCGCAACCACCTCCCAACGCATAACCGCTTACCGCCGCTACAACAGGACAGTGGAAACGCTCGATCAAGTTGAAAATATCGTGTCCATTTTGAGCCAGGTCTACGCCGCCCTGTGCATCCAACCCCGAAAATTCGGTAATATCCGCGCCTGCTACAAACGCTTTGCCCCCAGCGCCCGTCAAAACAACGCCGCGTAAGCCGTCCAATTCCAGCGCATCTTTAGAAAATAATTGGCGCAAATCACTTAGTGTTTGCTGGTTCAATGCATTCAATGCCTTAGGGCGATTGAGTGTTACCACTAAAATTCCATCTTCGTATTCGGTCAGTAAATTGGTGTAGGTCATCTTGTGTTAATATTGTAAATGAATAGATGCAATAAAGGTAATGATTTTTTGTAAGAGGGCGACTATCCAACCCACTACAACCGCCTTTGCGCCCCATTACCGCATCAAATACATCTTTCCAAATCCTTTGCGGAACATGTAATCGTTTCTAGTACTGCGCATTTCGTAGTTTTGTCCGTCGCGCTGGGTAATGACGCGGTATAGGTACACGCCATTCGCCAGCTGGTCGCCGTACTCATCGCGGCCATCCCAAGCGTATTCTGTGCGGTTGATGCCGATGCGCAGCGGACCAAGTTCTTCTTGACCAATTTCTCGAACAATTTTTCCCGTTACGGTTAGAATTTGAATTTTCATGTAATTGGGCAACTCGCGGCCAGTGAGCGTGAAAACAAATTGGGTAGAGGTAGAAAATGGATTGGGGTAGTTGAGCAAATGCGTGATCGAAGCTTTGTTGACCACTTCAAAATCTACGCTGTAATTCAACTCGCCCGAGTTGTTGCCCGACTTATCGGCAGCGCTGACAAACAAGGTGTAAATGCCATCGGCCTTAAGGTCAGGGTGCAGCACAATTTTAGCCGTGTTGTCTTGGTTTAATTTGCCAGGATCAGCAGGGTAGAACTGCAAATCGGTGGTAGCAGGAGAGAGGAACATTTCTCCATCAGGGAAACTAGGATGGCGCAGAATCAAATTAAAATCTTCCAACTCATCTAAACCTAAGAACGGATTTTCATCGGACAAAGAAACCACAATTTCGGGGGTACCTGAAACGATGTCTTTGTTCATAATGTGCATCCCATCAAAGGTCACATCCAACAGCGGATTGATGATGTCTTGCCGCACTTTGAACGTCAATAGGCCAATATTATTAAAATGAAACTGCTCACGCTGGTCGTTGTTGGGGTTTATTTCTACCAACAATTGGTAATCGCTGCCTGTCAAATCTATGGTTTCAAAAGAGACAGTAGCGTGCAAGGTATCTCCCGCAGCAACAGGAGCCAAGCGTTTGAAGACGGTCTTGTTAGTACCCAAAATTTCAAAACGCACCAACATACTGTCCATATCTACAGGGCTGATGTTTTCCAACGCCACGGATAAATTAAGCATTTGCCCGCGCTGAATGCAACTACTGTCAAAACTGAACCACAAATCAGGGCGCAGAGCCGCCTCGGGAACCATGTCCGCCGTAATGCGCCAGTAGTTCAGCTGCGCGGCGCTGCGGTCTATGGAATCCAGCGTATTCCATTCCAGCTCTAAATACGGATATTGATTGGCATCAATAGCAGCGAGTGGTTGGCTACCAGCAGTAATTTCTCCAAAGAAAGGCGTACGCACGTTGCGGTTGGCATCTACTCCGTAAATTTTGACATGCGAAGTATCGTTGAGTAAATCGTCGTGTTGCCAATAAAAAGCCCCCCAATTGCTAGCGGGACCAATTAAGGTAGAGGTTTGGCTGCCCTGGAACCAATTTTCTTCCAATATACCTGATAAATTAATGAGGTCGTTAACCGTAGGTGCTAAGGCAGATACTTTATGTACATAAGTTGTGTCGCCTTTCTTAAAAAACGTGGCCCAAGCGGGAGAGCTGTTGCCGTTAGAAGCGTTTGCCCAGTCGTTGAGATACCAAGCGCCTTCGTCCTCCAGCGCATCTATTAATCCTGGCGTCCATGTATCGGGGCGCGCATTGTTGAGGCTGTAAACCATTACGTAATGGCCATTGGGAATTTCGTTGCGAATAAAATCCTCCAGAGAATCTTGGATACTGGCGTTGTTGCTGGTTTCAAACAAGAACATTTGTGAGGTGCGGTTGGCAGCGTCGCAATTGATGGCCCCGTTTCTAGTCCCGTTGCCTGGCAATTGCCAAAAGTTCAAGCTGCCTGGTTCCACGACCGAGACGTAGACGCCATTCTTACTCGAACAACGGCACTTGTCCAATTTGCTGCCGTTGAAAAAGAGCGCATAATTTTCGGGATGAATGGCCGCTGGCGTGATGCCTGTTGTGATAGAAACTTCTTGTATAGAAGTGATAAAATTAAAGGCGCGGTCGGGTTCCTGAATGTACAAACTGGTTTGCTCGTCTCTCAAATACTGAAAGAAATGCGACTGGTTCCAACCTGGGTAACTGCCGTTGATGTAAATAAAAGAACTTTGACTCCAATTATAACCCACTGTAGGGTCAATAGAATCCATACTGACACGCCAATAATAAACGGTACTGTCCAAATAGCTTCCGTTGGGCGTCCATTCTACCAAACCACCTGCTTGCATAAGCGTAGTTTGGCGTATCAAAGGACTGTTAAAATACGCGGTAGTGTCGATCTGTACGGCGTAGGTTTGCGGCAAGGCAAAAACATTTCCCGTAGAAGCTTTTAGCGTAATCGGAGCTTGTGGGACAATGGCGAATTCCTGCGGATAGACTGGCACAATGGCATCCGATAAAATCGCCACTGGGTAGCGAATCACTCGGTTGTTGTTTTCTGCGGCGGGGTTGGGGCGTTCGTCTATTTCTAAGTCAGAATCTATGTAGACATCAAAATAATTAATGCCTAATGCCATCGCGTTACCTACGGGAATAGGCATCGTAATACGGTCGGTGAAATACGGTGCCTGCACGCGCTGTGCTGTTACAAAAGCCGTACTTCCATCGGGATAGGTACGCTCTACGCGAATGTTAAACGTGGTGTCGATGGCCCGCCCCAAATTATATACATCCAACTCCAAATCAAACGTGGTCATTTGTACGGTTACCACATTGGGGCTATAACTAACTAAGCTGTTGTCTACGTAATAATCAGGGGTATTGGCACTGGCTACTTTATAAGCAGGGTCGCCGTGGTACACCATGTAGTGACACGCCATTTGCACCGTAATCGGGTAGTTGATGTCTTCCAAAATGCCAATGGCCCGCTTCGCTGATTTTGCTGCGCCTTCGCCGTAATGCGCGCCACTCACACTCTGGTAAAATTGCTGCCCAAACTGGTTGAGGCCATCCAGTGCTGCTGCGCTAGAAGAGGCCAAGAAAACCCCCGCGCCCGCCTGTGGCTCAAAAATAAAATCTTCGCTAATCAATTCGCGTTGTTCAAACATAGAACCTCCATAACAGCCCAGTGCCAAAATCAGTGGATACTTTTGATAGTTGCTGTAGTTGCGCGGGTGATCCAAGTTAAAATCAAAACTATTGGCCGACGAGTGCCCAAAAAAGGTCAACATAGATACGCCAGAGTTAATCAAAGAGTCTAAAAACGAAGATTGTGCCGCTTGAATCGGATTGGTAGAGGTTTTAAAAAAGGAACTGACGTTGCCCCCATAAAGGGGATTCTCAATAGTGGTTTTCATCGTATTGAGGTGGGTA
>CAYUZF010000001.1:48141-49157 GCA_964449615.1 uncultured Aureispira sp. | reverse complement strand
GTTTTGCTCCACACTGTTTTGTCCCCCGCCCAAGTGCAAAATATTTTTTGTCCAGCCTAGGTCAGCAATGGTTTGTGGCGCGTTGCGCTGTGCTTCCACGTCCATTATTTTTTGTAAATAGGTGCGCACCTGCGCGCCCGTAGTGGCGGATAAGCGCCCTACCGCTATTGCAGGTTCGTCGCTGTTGACAGAGGCGACCAGTATTTGGTCAGAAGGGGGGTGCCCAAAAGTAGGCAACAGCATGTTGTGAAACACGCCTCGAATATCTTTGTACACGCGGCCTTTGCCAATCAAAAATAAATACTCGGGGTTGCTCCAGTTGCGCTTGACAAAATGAGCAAAATGGCGAATGGCCAAAGGGTGTTCGTTGATGCCGTAAGCAAACTGGTCGTACAGCTCTTGAATGTTGATTTGTGCCGTTACATAGCTGCCACCTGCTGGCGATTGGCGGTAAGCGCGGTAATCAAAGATAGGGTTGCCCCCCGCGCCGTCGTTTTCCAATTGTGGGTGGGTGACAAGGATGTAGTTGGTAGGACTGAAGAAGGGCGAATTAAAGTTGCGGAAAACCGTAGGGGTGACCGCTAAGACTTCTACATAGCTGTTGGGATTCGCTTCGTTGACAAAGATCAGCGTGCGGTCTTGGTTAGAAGCCGTTAGATCGGTCAACAACCGTGTATTGCTCGCGTCGTAAAAACATTGAATACGGAGTTTATTGGTAAAGTCGTAAATGAAAAAGCGATTCTGGTTGGCATTGGTCGCATCCACGTTATTGATCTCCAAATACTTTCGAGTCGCATGCGCGTCCATTCTAAATTCAAAGCTGGATTGACCATTGAAATTGAACAGTCTAGGATAGGTTAATTCGGCGTAAGCCAAGCGATAGAGCTTGTTGTTGCTGCCCTCTAGGGTGACGTTGGTGTTGGTAGTTTGCAAAATGTTGGCCGGGAAGTTCGCAGTAAAGCGGCCTACTTTCCAGTTGTTGAACGTGTGGGTGCCGTAGGAGGTAGCCCCCGATT
>CAYUZF010000001.1:44141-48131 GCA_964449615.1 uncultured Aureispira sp. | reverse complement strand
ATGTTGTGGGTAAACAAACCCTGTGTAAACAGCTTGACCGCTGCAACCGCGTCAGGGCCATTGGTATAAGGGTGGGAGGTTGGAACAGGCGTACTGATAGAGGGCGCTTCAACGCTACCATACCCCTCGCCATACTCAAAGGTAGATTTGGTCAGCAACTCAGTAGAAATGCGCCACTGGAGTCCTTGATTCCATTCATTCTGATAAATGGTTCGGCTCGTGTGCATGTAGTATTGCGCCTTAGCAGGCAGGTTAGACAAATTAGCTGCCACATCGGTAAAATGCTCGGTAGAAGGCGTATTGCTCCAAGTCAAAAAATAGGCGGCCGTATCGTTGTACAAACTGTAATATTCGTTGAAGTGGTGGGTAGAGTCGTTGTAACAATGCACGTCAAATGCACCTCGGTTTCTTCTACCATAAAATTGCACATAAGCGGTAATGCCGTTGTTGCTTTCTACTTGTAAAGGGACTTCTTTACCCTGGTGAAACAGCTGCCAATGGTTGGGATTGATGGTATTCACGGGCGCGCCTGCTTGTTGCAAAATCGTAGCACTCAAACGATACCAGCCGTTTTTACCAATCTTTATTTTATAATATTCTTTTCCAGGACTATAGTCAATCCACTCATTGCCAAACAAACCATTGTGTCCCTGTCCATAACAAGAAACGCTGAACAGCCAGCAAAAAACAAGACTAGGAAGCACAAGCATCCAATTAGAAAAACGGGGGAACATGGTAGTAGTTGTATTCATAATAGGGACTAAATTAGGAAGTTGTTTAAACGACTTCGATACCCAAACAACACGGTCGAGAACGTTTAAACAACTTCTGATAAAAAACTTCAAAAATAAGATAGCGGCAAAGAGAATGGGGGGGTTACTCTTCCTCTTTAAACGCTTTTTTCAGGTAATCAAAGTTGATGTCCACTTTGAGCGAAACAATATGGGACAAGACGGCACCTTGTGTATTGTCAATCAAAGCACCTCCCGCATTCATACCCAACGCATAATCCACATAAAAGCTATAAATTCTAAAACCAACGCCAAAATTGGGCTGCACCGCCCATCTTTGGTTTTCGCTGATGTCTCTAAATTGCTGTATGTTGTTGATGCCTCCGCGCACAAAAATAAGGTTGTTGTAATGCAATTCCAAACCCACTACAGGATCTACACTAAACGGCGCTGCACTCAACAAAACATTTCGACGGCCATCCGTAGTGACATTAAAATCAATGGCTGCTGCGAGGCCAATATAGCGCTGCGGCTTACCTTCTTCGGGTTTACCAATTTTAAAATCTTTCTTATAACCTACGCCTAAGCTAATGGTAGGGCGAGTGATCTCTAGCGATTTTACAGGAATATCGTTGCCCGTGATGTCCAAAACTTCTTTTTCCTCATCGGTAAAACTGAAGGCCCAAGCGTTGAAAGTGGTGGAAATATCTTTGAGCATGAGACCGAATTGCCAGTCTCCACGTTGGAGTTGTGCGCCCAGGTCTAAACCAAAACCCCAAGAAGTGGCAAAAGGACCAATTTTGCGGTGAACCACTTTGGGCGTAGCCCCAACAGAAAGCCCTAGTTTCTCAAATTTACGCGCATAGTGCAGCATAAAAGCGTAATCAGCGGCATTAAAAGTAGTTACATTGCTGTAATTGACCGTTCCGTCTTGTTCGTACAAGGTCAATGTATTGGGAATTTGATCGACCCCAAAACGGATAAAGGTAAAGCCCACATAATGACTTTTGTCTAAAATAGGCGCTGCCAAACCAACATAATCGTAGCGCCCAATACTGGCAAACCATTCGTTGTGCATGGCCGCTACTTGTAAATCTGTGTTGACGCCTGTCAAGCCCGCAGGATTCCAAAAACCCGCCGTGGCGTCTTGGACTTGTGCCACCTGTGCGCCCCCCATACCCTGGGCACGAGCGCCGACCCCAATGGATAGAAATTCGTTGCTGTATTTTTGTGCAAATAAAGAAGTAGAAACAAAGGCAAGCATGCAGGCCGCCGTAGAAATGTGTCGTAGCATTGATTGGCTATTTGAGGATACATTCGAAAGTTGCAAAGCACAACTTCGTTAAATTATAATACAACCGTCATTGGGTAACTGCTTAAGATGCAATCGCTTGACTCGATGATTGTTGCCCCTCCTTCTAGTGCAGAAGACGCAGTACAAAAATACAAAGATTCGTAAGATTTTTTCCCAATAGGATGAGCGAAGCCCAAGAAACGGTGTAAAATTTAAGCCATAAGCCAATAATAAAGAGCTAGAAACAGGAAGATAGGTATCCGTACAAATAGTTGTACAACATTATAGACAGGTTTTTTGCCGCTTTAGTTGGAATGCCTCTGTCTATTTCTTGCCAAGCCACCATTTTTATTACACGTCGAGCGAAGCTTTTTCTATTGCACATTGAGCGAAGCCAAAACGTGCAATAAAAAAAAGTCCCTCCGAGCCAAAGCTCGGAGAGACCCACACTATAAGAACACCCAATTAAAACCTTTATTTGTATCTATTCAAAGTCAACTACTGTGCCAAAACAAAACCGATATTTTTAATTTGACCAAAGTGATTTGTAAATGACAAAAAACAGACATTCAACTGTTTAAGGCAAATTTTGTACCTTTGTATTGTATTAAAATAAGCCTACCAACAGGACAACTATGATCTCACAAAAAACAATCCAAACAGTCTTTGAAACGGTAAAAGTTGAAGATGTAGTAGGAGATTTTGTAAAATTAACCCGTCGAGGAGTCAATTATATTGGGCTGTGCCCTTTTCACAACGAAAAGACACCGTCTTTCACCGTATCGCCCGTAAAAAATATTTACAAATGTTTTGGTTGTGGGGAAGGGGGCAATGCCATTAATTTTTTGATGGAGTTGGAACAATTGTCTTATCCTGAAGCAATTAGAACTCTAGCCAAGAAATACCACATTGAGCTAGAAGAAGACGAATTGGACGAGGAACAAAGCGCCCAATTAAAGTTAGCGGACAGCTTGTATGTGGTGAACCAATACGCCCAAGAGCATTTTCAACGACAACTGTTCGAAACGGATTATGGCAAAAGTGTGGGCTTGAGTTACCTCAAAAAACGCGGTTTTCGCGAAGAAATTATTCGTAAATTTGGATTGGGTTTTGCCAATGGCGGTGCCAATGATCTGCTTCAAGAAGCCCTGAGCAAGGGCTATGAAGAACCTGTTTTGGAACAAGCGGGCTTAGTGAAGAACAAGCGGGATTTTTTTAGGAATCGGGTGCAGTTTCCCATTCACAACATTTCTGGGAAGGTAATTGGTTTTGGCGGGCGCATTCTCACCAACCATAAAAAAGCGCCCAAATACCTCAATACGCCAGAATCAGATATTTACAACAAACGCAAATCGCTTTACGGCATTTACTTTGCGCGCAAGGCAGTGGTGCAGTTAAACGAGTGTTACATGGTAGAAGGTTACACCGATGTGTTGTCTTTGCACCAAGCGGGCATTGAGAACATCGTGGCTTCTTCGGGAACCTCGCTCACGGCCGATCAAGTGCGACTCGTTAAGCGCTACACCCCCAACATTACCATTTTGTACGATGGAGACAAAGCGGGGATTAAAGCTGCACTGCGAGGCTTAGACATTGTGATTGAACAGGATATGAATGTGCGGGTTGTATTGCTGCCCGAAGGCGAAGACCCCGATTCTTATTTAACAAAAGTTGGAACCACTGCTTTTAAAAAGTACATCGAAGAGCAAGCCAACGATTTTATTTTATTCAAAAGCAATTTGTTGCTGGCCGATGCCGCCCACGACCCCATTCGCAAGTCGGAAGTCATTCGCGACATTGTGGATTCCATCGCTAAAGTGCCCGACGCTGTTAAGCGCTCGCTCTACGTCAAAGAATGCGCCCAGCTCATGGACATGAGTGAGCAATTGCTGCACACCGAGGTCAACAAGCGGCTCAATGCACAAGCCACCAAAGCGTACCAACAGGAGCAACGCCGCCGAGGCG
>CAYUZF010000001.1:35271-44131 GCA_964449615.1 uncultured Aureispira sp. | reverse complement strand
AAGCCTCTCACCACAACGCCAACAACCAGCGCGATCCGCAAAATCGCCCCGATTTGCCGCCCCTTGCCAAAGTCGCTCCTAAAAAACGCGATGAGCAATACCAAGAGCGCGACATCGTGCGCATTCTCATCAACTTCGGCGACCGCGCCCTAGACGAAGAAACTTCCGTGGCCGAATTTATCCTGCTGGACATGCTGGACTTACTCGACGAGTTCGACCAGGCTATCTGTTCCAAAATTGTTAGAGAATACCTCACGCAATTGCAACAAGACGAGTTGCCGAGCGCCAAGCATTTTATTACCCATCCCGATCCCGAAATCGCTAAAATGGCGGTGGACATGGTAGCCACGCTACAGGAGCACGATTTCTCCGAAGGCTGGGAAAAACTAAACGTATTTCTAAACACCCAGGAAATTCCCGAGCGCAACCACATCGCCGATGCCCAAAGTGGCATCCTGCGCTTCAAATTAAAAAAAATAGAGCGCTTGATTCGTAAAAATCAATTGGAACTAAAAACCGTCCAAGAGGCCGACAACATGGCTGATGTAATGCTTTGTTTAAAAATTAACCAGAAGTTGCAAGGTATGAAAATGACGTTGGCCAAGCAATTGAATACGGTAGTGTTGCGGTAATTCGGGGTACTTGTTTTGACTAAGCACAACAAAGCTAACCCAAAACGCCAAGCCGTATTTTGCGTGTCGAGCGAAGCCGAGACACGCAACAAAAAAAGCCCTCCGAAAAAAATCAGAAGGCTTAAAAACAATGTCTTGATGCAGGTACGGTTTAGAACGGCAAATCGTCGGCAAAAGAATCGGCGGGTGGCTCGGCGTCTGCGGTAGGGAAAGGCGCGTCGGCAGCTTTGGGAGCCGCAGATTCTTTCTCTAAGCGCCAAGCATTGAGCGACACAAAGTATTTGTCTTCGCCTTGTTTGTTGGTCCATTTGCGACCGCGTACATTGAAGTGTACGGTCAACTCTTCGCCTACTTTATAATCGGAAATATCATCGCACTTGGCCTGTGTCAATTCAAACTTGACCGTTTGTGGATATTGTTCGTCGGTTTCTACAACAAACTCACGCTTGCTAAAAGTGTCCGTGATTTGTTCTTTGTCCATGATCGCAATGATTCGACCCTTCATTTTTAATTCTGACATGATACTGTAAGTTAAGTGATAATAAGTTGTATTGCGCCGTTAGGGGCAACCCCCATTGGCTGCCACTAGTATACGCAAGACAACACAAAATGTGTCAAGGTAGACCACAAAAATACGAAAAAAATGCGAGAAATGCTATTGTTTAGTGCCTATTAAAACAATTTGTTTTAATAAAAAATACACGCCTACGCGAGCATTTCTTCCCCGCTTTCCTCTTCTTCGCTGCGCTGTTGGTTTATTTTTTCAATTTCTTGGTCGATGAAGTACAAACTTTGGCCACCTGTACCGATGATTTTAATTTTGTCTAGAATATTGCGGACTTGCGTTTCTTCTTCGCGCTGCTCGGCCACGTACCACTGCAAAAATAAATTGGTGGTGTGGTCGTTTTCTTCTTCTGTAATCGTTACCAATTCGTAGATAGATTTGGTCACTTTCTTTTCTTGTTCGTAAACGGCTTCAAACAACGCTTGAATAGAGTCAAACTCTCTAGGAGGCTGCTTTACGGCAGGCACTAAGGCATGGCAATCCATATCATTGATATAATGAACGATTTTAAGCATGTGCATGCGCTCTTCTTCCGCTTGGGCATAGAAAAACTTGGCACAGCCTTCCAAGCCTTCTCGGTCGCACCAAGAGGCCATAGAGAGATAAGCGGCAGAGGAATACCCCTCCATTACGATTTGTTGATTGAGTGCTTCTAATGTCTTTTGGCTTAACATAATACTATACTGTTCTAGTGGTGTTGGATGTCGATGATTCGGCCACCAAACACCTGTGATGTTCTAATTAATTTAAATAAAATGGAATCGTAGTACAACTATCTAACAAATAGAAAGCGTCCCTGTTTACTATTTCAAGCCTTCTATCATAGAAAGTAGTTGATTAGCTAGAGGTTCCAACGCTTTTGGAGGATTTTTGTGGTCGAAAATAATCGAGGCGTACTCTCCATTTTTGTTGGTAATTTTTATTTGGGCGGCCAATGCGCCATCGCTGGCTCTGCGGTTGCTGGGGGCTGCAAGGGTGGGCAACGTAGGCAGATCCAGCGCAGCTACATTCTGGTAGAGGGCGGCCCATTCCGAAGCGTTCAAGGTTTGGCTGGTAGGCGTTGCATCATTGCGGGACTTGTAATAACGAATTTCTTGATCGTCTGCCTCTACGCGCAAAAAACTGCCCCTTGTATAGGCTTCGTACACCACCAATTCTAAATCACTACCAACCGCTCGGTCGTCTTTGGCTTCCTTTTTAGAAAGGACTTTAACTAGATTATAAACCAACGGGTGCTGGTCGGGCGCAGGTTCCTCAATGGTCGTAACGCGTACTTTGACTTCGTACGTAAACCCTTCTTGATAATCCAACCCGCGAATAGAGGTGTACAGGTAACGCCAATCGTCTTGGAGTTGGTCTTTGATCAAAAAGCATTTGCGAGGACGTGCGTCTTCACAATCTACCCGTTTGGGCCCGATGAAAAACGTTTGCGTTGTAGCTTCTGCATCGTTGGCAGGCTTGTCGGCAGGGGTATCGGTATTTTTGGAAGTACTGCCGCAACTACTGATTAGCAGCAGACAAAAAAAGGAAAGTGTCACACAAAAATGGTGCATAGTGGGAATGTTGAGGAATCAATGAAAATGAAGTAGGGCGCTGTAACAAGGGCTGTTTACCGAACACAGTCGAGCGAACAGCCCTTACCATAGGCCCTCAAAGATACATTTTCCAACAAAAAAAGAAATCCTTTGTTGCTACATTCCTCTAATATAGAATGAGACTATTTTAATGACCACCATCGTGGTTGTGCGTCAACAAATCCATGACGCGCTGGGCTTTGTTGTCCAATTCGGGTTGGCGCGGCTCCAAAGCAATACGCTCTTGCAACCAATCGTAATACACT
The DNA here is from genome assembly GCA_964449615.1 of uncultured Aureispira sp. Taxonomy (GTDB): domain Bacteria; phylum Bacteroidota; class Bacteroidia; order Chitinophagales; family Saprospiraceae; genus Aureispira. The sequence continues at coordinate 41,094 of CAYUZF010000001.1, read as the reverse complement.
TCTTCGAATTTGACCATTTCTTCGCTGTTCAACCACTGAAAATCAATGTGAACATACACGGGCGCATTCAAAATAATGACATTGCGCAGCAAATCTTTGAAATCTGAATTTTGGAAACGACTTGGCCAAGTAGGCAAAATAATACTCAATGTCAACGAATAAAAATCCTCTTCCGAATGTACTTCGCTCTCGTTGCGGTGCTTAGTAGTAAATTTCAGGCGGTCGTAGATGGGCATCTCGCTGCGCTTGAAACTTTTGATATAATCCAAAATATCCAACAGCTTACTTTGTGCCTCCTCTTCGGTAGCCAAAGGCTCTGGGTATTTGCCAATCAATACTTCATAATTATTGGCCAATACCACTACATAGCGCCCGTTTTCATCTTTGCGAATGCTGTAGTTGTGTTGCGTGGTGCCTACTTGTATAATTTCATCGCTGTAGATGCGCTGTTGATCAATTTCACCAAACTCATAGCTCATCAAGATGGGGTTGTCTTGGTCGTCACTTAGAATAAAGCCGTGTTGGTCTTGCGCTTGCGGACGCAACAAAATGTGTTCCACCACGTGCATCCCTTCCGAATACTTGTTGATTTTGTGCAAGTACTTGATGAGCTTTTCAATTTCTACCTTAGCCGCTAATCGGGTGGTCACTTCGCGTACTTTAAAAATACCCAAACGACGTTTTCCTTTGTAATAAATGCTAAACGTATTGCGGTCTTTGGTAGGCAGTACCAAATAGTTGTGTCCCATGATCCCCTGCGACATTAAATTGCGCAGCAGTTCGTTGCGGGAGTTGGCTCTAAAAATAAAGCGCTTGGTGTAATCTAGGCTTTCTTCGGCTTCGTGGGTGGCCTTACTGTCGGGTACGATTGACTCATCTTCCCCTTGTAAATTGTCATCGTCCGTATCTTCTAAATCGCTTTCCTCTTCTAAAGAATCCCGCAAGCGGTTAAATTCATTGCGCAACTCGTCGTCCAGTTCCTCTTCGTCAATACCAAACGTATTTTGAATTTCATACAAATCATCCAAATGGATAAACCCTTCGGCCGTCTCTTTGCCTATAAACTCTACCACCTCGGACAAGGGTGCAAACTGCTCCTCCTCGGTATCGTAACCGTTGAGCGCGCCCAACAAAGAGCGATTGCCCGACTGGTGTACATTGAGCAGTAAACTGGCTCTTTTTTCTAAGCCAGATACGTTCCAACCGTCCAAGCTTCCGCTTAAATAATCAAAACCCTTCCCTCTATTGCGACTAATATCTACGTAGTTGCGCAAGAAATCAATCTTAGCGTTGATTAATTCGTGCTCTGGGTTGGATTCATCATCGTCGTGTCCAACGCCTACGTAATGCGATACTTTGAGCAAGAAATCCGTACTAAAACGCTCTCCAAAACGCGCCAATAAATGGTCTAAAAAGCGGTTGCGGCGGTCAATGTAAGGATCAAAAGAACGCGTAATTTTGGCCACCTTATCGTTGAATAACTCTAAAGCGCGCTTTTGCCCTTCTTCCAAACTACACTCTTGACTGCTTACTACATGGTTTACAGTAGGATTAAAAATTAGGTCGTAGATGCCTGGAATGGTATCGGGCGTATTGCTGTAGTAGGTTCGATCTACTTCTTTATCAATAGAAAATAATTTACGCACATTGGCCAGTTGCGCCAAATAATTAGAAAACGTCTGTTCAAAAAACAACAGATAGCCGCGCAGTTGCTTAATCATGGCGACGCGCTCTCTAGTTGCTTGTGCATAATCGGGCAGACCCAATTCGTTGACGCCATAGGTAACCGGTAAGTCATTTTGAAGGGAATCGTAACGCTCTACCTCTTTGAGCGTAATGGTAGATGGGTAGTCCTTCTCGTGGTACAACATCTTCATTTGGTACCCCTTCTTGTAGCGCGCATACAGCGAGTACAACAATTGGTTGGCCGTATTCAAGTCCAACTCGTAATTGAGCGCCCCTCTAAAAAATTGTAAGGGATAATCCGCACTGTCTGCGAAGCGTTCGTCAATGGTATCCATGTTGAGAACAGGATAGGTGTTTTGACGAATTGGAATGACGTCGCTGTCTACAGGAATGCCATTTTTATCCACTCTAAAATAAGTGATGCGGCGCACGCCTTCGATGCCCTGAATGATTTCAATCAATTTGGAAACATAGACCTCTTGCGTCATACCGCGCAAGTCCTGTTTGAGAATCAGGCCATGCACGGGCTGTGGCCCATCGAAGGCATCGTCTACGGTATACCCACGCTCCAGCAATTCTTCCAGCGTGTTAAATTGAACCGAAGGATTCAAGTGCTCCTCCAACTGAAATAAGATATCCGCTAGAATTTCTTCCGCAATTGTCTCTGGGCGAATGTCGATGTCCGCAAAAATCTCAATCTTTTCCACGTCTAAGACCTGAATAGATTCAATATCTTCGCAGAGGTTGCGGTGCTGCGTAAAAAGAGAAAAAACTTCTTTTTTGATGCGTTCGATGGTGGATTCGCTGCGCGCACTCTCGTCGATTTGTAAGAGAATGCGGTACAGCCCTTTGATGCCTTGTAGGTTATCACGGACAGGCTCTACCCAAGCATTTTTGACGTATTGCACGCGGTCAATAATCAGAATACGGTAATCCTCTTTGGTGACGGGATTGGTGGGTAGAATTTCTACCGCGTCGTAAAAAGCATTGTTGATTTCTTCGCGCTTTTTTCTCGACTGTGAATTCAGCAAATTCTGAATGGGCGTCGTAGCGCGTTTATTGATTTTGGCGAGGGAGTCGCAAAGCTGTTCCATGATCGTAATACCTGGATCGTGAGCGTTGTAGTCGGTCCAAATATCACCAGAGAGTTGTTGCATGAAATTCAACCAACTTTCTTTTAATTGCTCTCGCTCTACGGTCTTAGCTGCTTGCGCATTAAGATTAAATTTATCTTGCATAACTGTTGGTATACGCGTCTGTAGCACAAAAGGGTAAGGAAGCTGGTCGCAAAAAGCAACTTTTTGGGAGGGCAACTGTTTATACTGCTATAAGGAAAAATAGGCAGCTTTCGCTCCAAGTTATTGAGCCGTCCAATGTGCTCAAAATACCCTCTCCCGCTTCTGTACCAACCTTCGGCTAATGTTTGTGTTTGTTGTTCAAGTAAAGGAAGTAGAAAAGTAACAAATAAAAGTGACTTAGCCGCTCGAACAGTTCAAATACTTTGTAATTTAATTGTTATCTTTAAAAGAGTTGGTTAACGAGGGTTTAACAAAGCACCGCAGTACTTGCAAAAGATGGCATCCACGTCGTGCCCTTCTCGAAGGCAAGCTTTACAGGCTTGGGTAGAGGGCTTCTTATTGTTGTTTTGTTGCGTCATCTCTGCCGAGACAATGCCCGTTGGTACGGCCAGTACCCCATAGCCCATAATCATAACAATAGCCGCTAAGAATTGTCCCAGCGCTGTTGTTGGTGCAATGTCGCCATAGCCTACAGTTGTAAGAGTTACAATAGCCCAATAGATGCTGCGTGGAATGCTGGTGAATCCCGAACTCTGTCCTCCCTCCACAAAGTACATCACCGATCCAATAACGATAACCATCATAATCACAAACGTGAGGAAAACGGTAATTTTGGCCTGGCTGGCTCGCAGCGCCGCCATAAGACTGTTGCTTTCTTTGAGAAACTTGGCCAACTTAAAAATTCTAAACACCCGTACCAAACGCATCGCCCGCACAGCCATGAAATAGCTGGCATTGGGAATAATTAGCGTCAAATAGGTAGGCAGAATAGACAACAAATCGACAATACCAAAAAAACTGAGTGCATACCGCTTGGGATGGTAGACACAAATAAGCCGCAAGATGTATTCTATCGTAAAGAAAATTGTCAAAATCCATTCCAACACCCTAAACCAGTAACCGTATACCTCTTGATAAGCACTGATGCTTTCTAGCATGACCAATACAACACTCAATACAATAAGTACCAACAAAGCAACGTCAAACGCCTTTCCCATTTTGGTATCGGCCTCAAAGATGATTTCATGCAAGCGGTGTCGCCAAAAGGCTTGTTCTTTATCCATAACTAACTAAACAACTTCAATAAAATCCTTATAAAACATTAGCCAACTGCTCTTTGATTTTATCCGCTTGGTTTTTCATCTGAATAACCAAACGCTGTATAGCAGCAGAATTGGCTTTGGAGCCTAACGTATTGATCTCGCGCCCCATTTCCTGCAGAATGAACCCCAGTTTTTTACCCTTGGTAGGCGTGTCTTTTTCCAACTCTTCCCGAAAATACTGACAATGCTGTTCTAGGCGCATTTTCTCTTCATTGAGGTCAAATTTATCTAAATAATAAATCATTTCCTGCTCCAAGCGGTTTTCGTCTACCTTGCCTTTGAGCTGCAACTCTTCTAGGCTGGTCAACAAGCGCGTTTTGATTTTTTCGATGCGCTCCTGCTCTTCGGGCTGTACCTGAGAGAGGGCATTTTCTATGGCGCTGATGTGTTCTACAATGCCGTGGTAAGTTGCTTCGCCTTCCTGTTTTCTAAAGCTTTGTAAGGCTTTGGTGGCTTCCTCCACCAATTCTACCAAGCGCTGCCAAGTCGCTTCGTCTACGGCTTCGTTGGCAGGAACAATTACCCCAGGCAAGCGCACCACGGTAGTGAGCAGCTCATCGGTAGGCATACCGTGAAAAGCAGCGATTTCCAGTAAGTTTCGGTAGTAATTTTCAAAAGCAGGGCGGTTGATGGCATGGTCATTCTGCTCGGTGTTTTCTATGGTTACCGTCATATCGACCTTGCCGCGGTGTAGGGCATTGCTCAAGCGCTTGCGCAATTCAATTTCTTTGCTCTGGTAGGCTGGTGCCAAGCGAATGCGCAAATCTAAGCCCTTGCTGTTTACACTTCTAATTTCCACAGCAATGCGCTGCTGGTCGGTTGCCTGCTCGGCGCGACCGTAACCTGTCATAGAATAAAGCATATATGTAATGATAAGTCGTGTAGGAGGAGAAACGCCTGTAAAGGGGAGTTGTTTTCAAACAACTTCCTAAACACATGTATTGTCAAGGCTTTCTAGTAGACGTTTCTATATTATTGTTATAGGAGGTAAAATAGTAAAAATTAGTAGAGTGTTGCTTTTATTGAGACGCTTAATTTTGAAGTTATCCCTTGACCGAGCCAAACGAAATTCTTTTTTTTCTAAAAAAGAATGTACTTTGATGACTACAGCGGTGGGTAGTTGAGGGCGGATCAAACCCTTTTTGGCCTTCTTGCTGTTAAGGTATAGCTATACCTTTTGAATTCTAGCAAACTTTAGGATTCCCATCCGTAAACCATTAGTAAAACAACAGAAGACCATGCGTTTGAGAGGCATTCAATACATTTATGACAACCAAGGAAAAAAAATTAGTGCCGTAGTAGACCTGCGTCGCTATGAGAAAGAATTTGCAGTATTTGTGGAACAGTTGTCCAAACGCCGCAGCAGTAGCCGCCCGAGTTCCAACAACAATCCCGTTATTGGAGATACCATTGATGTAATTGGTGGAGGAAATTCCTCGTTGCGAGCGCGCCATCTCAAAATTGATGCGTTGTTGCAAACGGCGCGTTCTTACTATGGCGTACCCTACCGCACAGGCGGCGTATCGCACAGTGGCATGGATTGCTCGGGTTTTACACAAACTTCTTTTAATGCCATTGGGGTAAAATTACCACGTGTTTCCAGAGATCAAGCCACTTTGGGAACCCCCATCCGCAAAGCAGATTTACAGCCAGGAGATTTGGTGTTTTTTGCCACTGGGACGCCAGGCCGCATCAACCACGTTGGTATTGTGACCGATGTAAGCGACCCTAGCAAC
>CAYUZF010000001.1:34926-35237 GCA_964449615.1 uncultured Aureispira sp. | reverse complement strand
GTCTAAGTCTTTTTTCGCTTCGCAACCCTGTTTCTAATGCCTAAAATAAATGCTAGCATGCGCCTGCTTCTTTTAGGAGGGCTGCTACTTGGCCTTTGCCAATGCACGCCCTCCAAATCGGTCAACTACAAAAATCCCAAGAGCGTTGTCCGTGCGTATTACCACGCTTTACAATTGCAAGATTTTGAGGGCTTGCTTCGGTTGGGGACACCAGAAATGCAAGGCACCATCAATTTACTGCGCAATTTGCACCAGCTGCTTCCCGAAGCCGAGCAACAGGCAGCTTTAGAAAATACCGCTTTGTCTGCGGT
>CAYUZF010000001.1:33816-34916 GCA_964449615.1 uncultured Aureispira sp. | reverse complement strand
ATCTGCAAGGCTTGTTGCAGCGAGGCAGGGGAGGCGCTTCCTGCCCCCTTGACCCTCAAGCGCATCAACAAACAATGGCTCATCCACTGGGAAACGCCACAATTGCAGTTGAACTAAAGCTACCCACCTTCCTCCGTTGGACTACCCACACACAAAAAGTTCGTCCTGAAAAGAATCCAGGACGAACTTAAAAAAGTATCGTAAAAGCACTACATCAACTAAGGGTTGAGAAAGTGCTGTTAGCTCAAAGTTATTTTAGACCGCGTTTTTCATCAGAAACAGTCAATTGTTTGCGGCCCTTCTTGCGGCGACGTGCCAAAATTTTGCGACCGTTTTTAGTACTCATGCGCTCACGGAAACCGTGTTTGTTCTTACGCTTGCGGTTGGATGGTTGAAATGTACGTTTCATTATGTTATTCTATTTTACGTTGATGTCTATTTTCTAAAGCGGCTACAAAGATAGTAACAATTCGCTGACCCGCAAATTTTTTGCTAAATATTCCTACTGATTCTGTTATTTCTCAAATACCTCAATGGTTTTTTCTTTGAGTACCAAATCCGTAAATTTACCTTTGTAGCGCGTAGCGCGCACCATGTGGTTATCAATCCAGTGGTAATTGCCGCCGCGTGGTTTGCCCATCAAAAGGCTGTGGTAATTGAAGCCGTATTGTTGCAGCCAAGCTTCGGTAACTTCGCGGTGGGCTTCGGTGCGAGAGGTAAAAAAGCAAATGCGGTGCCCTTCGTCGTACCACTTGTTAAGGGTTTCTAAGGCATCGGGAAAAGGCTCGCAGGTTGCCATGCGTTCTGGCTCCTCGTTGGGCACGTCTTCTGTAATGGTGCCGTCAATGTCAATGAGGTAGTTTTTGATATCCTCGGGTAGAATAGGGCTGGCTGTTCTGCCTTGTTCGTCGTGCAACTGCTTTAGCTGCTGGTCGTTGTTTTTCATGTCTTATTTTTTAGAATTACAATTGATTGGTGTTTCCTGTGGTGCAGCAGGAAGTTGCAAAACTAAGCAGAAAAGTTTTGTTCTAAAACTAATTCTTAATAGAATCCTTCGGTTCAAAATCGATACCCTTCACATACACAGAGTCAATAGGAAT
>CAYUZF010000001.1:5352-33806 GCA_964449615.1 uncultured Aureispira sp. | reverse complement strand
AGGAATTTGATAAGGCTCTATTTTGGACGGTGCAGACGGCTCTACAATATTGTTTTCTACTTCAAACCGCCAGCCCGCTTGCTCCACCAATAATTTGATGATTTCCAAACTTTCTAACCCCTCTTCCATAGCTCGATCCATCAGCGGCCCATTCATAGCTTCTTGTCGGAGTTTGCGTTTGGCTACTTTGCCAATACTAGTCAATTCTGCTTCGCTAAAGTTGTTGAACATCCCTTCCTGAATGTCGTAATACTGCAACTCGTGGTCTACCGCAATGACTTCTGGTTGTGGCAAATTCCGCACGCGGAGTATTTTTTGTTCGGGGTCGATTTCAAATTGTGCTTTTTTAAGGTCGTAACCCATCGAGACTTTTGCTTGTACCTTTATCAATGCTTTTTTTCTCAAAAAAGAAACATCCGACCAATAGGAATCATTGTATTGATGAACATTTTGAAAATCGCCTTCTACGGTGATAAACTTAGCCACTTTTTTGACGCGTTCCAACAGAATATGTTGGTTGACATCGGGCATAGGATCTTTAGCCGTACGAGGAACACCAAAATAATTGGCGTATATAAAAGCGCCAACAATAGCTCCAAGAATAAAGAAGCCCAAAGAGTCAATTAATTTCATTGATAAATGGTTGGGTGAATAATTAGTCAAAACTACAACAAAAGCAAGCAGGGTACAAGTTCTCTACATTGAATTCTATTGAACCGTTCCAGCATTATAAGGTTATAAAAAAAAATAATCCACTACTATAACACCTTCTACACAACAGCAACAAACAATGAGTGAATTTAAGAACAAAACGGTATTTATTACAGGTGCCAGCCGTGGAATCGGTAAGGCCATTGGGGAACGTTTAGCACAGGAAGGCGCCAACATCATAATTGCTGCCAAAACAGCACAACCCCACCCCAAGCTAGAAGGAACCATTTATACTGCTGCCGAAGCAATGGAAAAAGCAGGCGGTCGAGCGCTTCCCGTAGTGGTCGACATTCGGGAAGAAGCCTTGGTTCAAAAAGCAATAGAACAAGCGGTAGAACGCTTTGGAGGTATTGACATACTCATCAACAACGCCAGCGCTATCAACCTCTCCAATACCGAAGAGTTGAACATGAAACGCTACGATTTGATGCACAGCGTCAATGCGCGAGGCACTTTTTTGACTACCAAACTGTGTTTGCCACATCTCAAAAAGAGCGACAACGGGCACGTACTCAACCTATCACCACCGCTCAACATGGATCCCAAATGGTTTGGGCGGCATGTCGCTTATACGATGGCCAAATACGGCATGAGCATGTGTGTACTGGGACAAGCCGAAGAATTTAAACCCTACAAAATTGGAGTCAATGCGCTTTGGCCACGCACAACAATCGACACCGCCGCCGTTCGCAACTTGCTCGGTGGGGAAGAAATGGCCAGAAAATCTCGCACCCCGCAAATTATTGCCGATGCAGCTTATTATATTTTGCGCCGTTCTGGGGCAACTTGTACCGGTAATTTCTTTATCGACGATGAAGTACTTGCAGAGGAAGGCATTGACAATTTGGGAAAATACGCTGTTGATCCCACACAAGAGCTGATGCCCGACTTTTTTGTATAGTTTTTTATAAAAAAATATAGAGTAGTAAGGTTTTGAAAATCAATTGCTTAGTTGGATTTTAGTTCCAGCTGAGTAATTTTTTCTACGCAAGAGCCACCAAAAATAAAATCGACTGCATCTATACTACTACCTTCGGCGGTGCTTGCTCCCAACAACAAGCACGCAAGGAAGGAGCCAATTTTTCTAACCTAAGGTATTGGTTGCGTAGAAGCAAGCTAGTCTCTTAACCAAAGGCTATTTGTTTCTATGTACTTTTATTGGAATCGAACGAAAGGAAGCATCGGCACAAAAAGTGGCGAAAAGAGCCTTTTCGGATAGTGAGAAGGGAATTGGGAAGCAGCTTAAAAATAATAGGACATTAGCGGATGAAAATTTTGTATTGTCCTATTTATTTACAATTTTTGTGCATCCTATTAATAGCAAACCATGCTTTTGGTAGGTCAAAATACTAGGAGAGGTGCCAGAGTGGTTGATCGGGCACGCCTGGAAAGCGTGTGTGCCTTTGCGGGTACCGCGGGTTCGAATCCCGCTCTCTCCGCCATATTTTTGGCTACTGCAAATTGAATTGCTGTCCTATTCTTAACCAATTTAGTACAACCAGCGTTCCTTGCACAAGTAGTTTTCTTTACATTAGTTATTGATGCGCCGTCTCTCACCAAGACGGTTTATTTAATGCCTAATTAGTACTAACTAATCTTTTTTTGTTCAAAAACTTTCGCAAACCATCTTTACGTTATGAAAAAGGTTTTCGTTTTATTTTTCGCACTCCTCATGAGTGTAGGTACGTACAATACGCTTTTGGCTCAGGATGAAAATCCTGTGGATTCTCCTGCCACAGATGTGGAGCAGGTAATTGATGAACCTGTAGATGATCCTATTGAAGAGGAAATGCCCTTAACTAATACGGAGCCGATCGTAGAGCAATCTTTTCACCAAGTAGTAAAGCAAAACTTTATCGACGGTGGTTGGAAATTTATGGCGATTGTATTGGTGTGTTTGATTCTCGGATTGGCGATTGCTATTGAGCGTATTATTACCTTGAGCTTGGCAACTGTGAACACCAATAAATTAGTAGCTGACTTGGAAGGTGCCATCGCTAGAGGCGATTATGCAGGCGCTCAAAATATCTGTAAAGCTACACCTGGCCCTACTGCTGAAGTATTGGGCGAAGGTCTAAAGCGTGCCGATGGTTCGCTAGCAGAAGTAGAAAAAGCCATTGTCTCTAACGGTAGCATCCAAGCGGGACTATTGGAAAAAGGATTGGTTTGGTTGGCATTGTTCATTGCTCTAGCACCAATGTTAGGGTTTATGGGTACGGTACTCGGTATGATTGATGCTTTCTCGGCGATTGAGAAAGCGGGTGACATCCAGCCTTCTATGGTTGCAGGGGGTATTAAAGTAGCCCTTTTGACTACAGTATTTGGTTTGATCACAGCGATTATCCTACAAATTTTCTACAACTACATCACTGCAAAAGTAGACAGCTTGATCAACTCTATGGAAGCTGCTTCTTTGGACTTGATGGATATTCTAATTGATACTAGAGCTGGAAACGCTACTATTGTTGAAAGATAGTTTTTTTGATTAACTTATAAAATCTAGAATTATTATGACTGGAGCCTATCAGTTTCTCAAAAAATATGGCGTAGCAATTAGTTTTGGAGTAGGCGCTATTTTAGCCATTCTAACCCTAGTTATTATTGTAGCGGGATTTGGAGCGTCGGATATTATCAATCCGTCTAGAGAAGAACTCTACGAGATGGACAGTTTTAACTTTGGTCTTTACGCTACTTATGCATTGATCATTTTAGCTTGCGCCTTAGTGTTGATTTTCTCTGTGTTGTATGTGATACGCAACCCGAAAGAATCTATCAAAGGAATCATTGCTTTTGCCATCTTAGCGGTTATTTTTGCAATCACTTATACAATGGGCGATGCTAAATTAACGCCCGATTTAATCAACAGTGATGCTACACTACTGCCAACAGAAGAAGTAGTACAAAACGGCGAAACTATTGTGAAACCCGTTGTCTTTGTCGAAGGAGACACCGAGTCTAGTGACTTAAAAATGGCCGATGGTCTGATTAAGTACGGTTACATCATGTTGATCCTAGCCAGTGTTGCTATGGTAATCGGTATGATCCGCGATCTTATTAAACAATAAGCAGTATAGAATTATGGCTAAAAGAGATATTCCAGAAATCAATGCGGGTTCGATGGCAGATATTGCTTTCTTGTTGTTGATTTTCTTCTTGGTAACCACCACCATACAGACGGATTCGGGCTTAAACGTCCTATTGCCGCCTTACGTAGAAGTACCGCCACCGCCAGAGAAAAAAAACAAACGAAATGTTTTTGCGGTACAAATCAATGCCAACAATGCTTTATTGGTGCGTGGACGTCCTATGGCGTTGGAAAATGTAGGGGAAATAAAAGAGCGCCTAAAAACGTTCATTATGAACTACGGCAAAGATCCCAACGCTTCTGATTCGCCTAAATTGGCAGTAGTGAGTTTGCTCAACGACAACGGAACTTCTTACGAAGCCTACATCGGGGTGTACAACCAACTAAAAGCCGCTTATTTCGAGCTTTGGCAAGAACAAGCACAAAGCCGCTACGGTCGAGACTTTGACGATTTGGGAACGGCCGAACGAAAAGCCATCAAAAACGATATACCACTAGTTATTTCAGAAGCAGAACCAACCAGCTTGGATGCCTAAGAAGCAACTACAGTAATGCCAACAGAACTTCTATCTAGCAATGTGTGGAGATTTATTCACCACTTTAAACAGAAGTTCTTATGCGAAGAGAAAAGACACCGCCAATCAATGCGGGTTCAGTGGCCGATGTTGCCTTTTTATTACTGATTTTCTTTCTAGTAACGACGACCATACAGACCGAAGCGGGATTACCAACCACTTTGCCGCCCTGGTCCGAAGAAAATGTGCTGACACCGAGTGGCAAGGTATTGTCCTTACAACTCAATGCACAGGGAGCGTTGCTAATCGAAGGAAACAGCGCTACTTTAGAAGAAGTACCGCGCTATCTCGATCTGTTATTAGAAAAAATTAGTGCAAAAAAAGCCATTGTACACCTCAAACATGACCAGCAAGTGGACTACGCACATTACTTAGCCGTTCACAACGCAGTCAAAGCGGCGTACCAACGTCGATGGAACGCGCAAGCGCTCGACCAATACGGACGGGCTTACAGCGATCTATCGCCGAAAATACAGCAAGAAATTCGTCGTTCGTTGCCTTTAGTTTTTGCTGAAACGCAATGGATAGCGGCCCAATAGGAGTAAGATTAAAGACCTCTAAACTGTCTTTGACAGTCAGGTCACATTGAAAAACTTATGGATTAAAGATTATGTCTAAATTCAAAAAGAAAGGTAAAAAAGGAGCTCCAGGGATTACGACCGCTTCTTTGCCCGATATCGTTTTTATGTTGTTGTTCTTTTTTATGGTAGTAACCAAAATGAGAGACAGTGAAATGATGGTGCAAATTCAAGTGCCTAAAGCGACAGAATTGCAGAAATTAGAAAAAAAGTCTCTAGTGACGCATATTTATATTGGGCCTCCAGTAGCCAAATATGCTTCTACAATGGGCAACAAACCTAGAATTCAGCTCAACGATCAATTTGCCGAGCCTTCTGCAATCCCTCTATTTATTGCCAACGAGAAAGAGAAGGTAGTACCTGCCAAATTGCGTGATAAAATGACGGCTGCCCTCCGCATCGATAAAGATGTAAAAATGGGAACAGTGACCGACGTTAAAACGGAATTGCGTAAAATCGACTTTCGGAAGGTCAGCTATTTAGCGACAGACTTGGGCGATGAGTAAGCGCCCCCCAAATAAAGATTAGTTTAGAACGCTTCTTCGACCATTCGGAGAAGCGTTTTTCTTTTGTTTGCCAACTTTAAAAAAGTTCAAGCGGGAAGCAAGATAAAATACTTGAATTTGGTATCTTTAAGCAACTACACTACAACACCTCCAAAATTATTGCAGTGCTTCCTATAACTGCACATTTCTTTGTTCTCACAAACAGAAACCATTCATGAGATATTTGCTACTCCTATTAGCTGTATTGCTCTGGCTATTTTCCTCCTGCAAAAATCCTTTTGACGATTATAAAGCGGTCACTTACCCCGATACTACGGTATACATTGACCAACTGACCCCACAAATTTGTGAAGTGCGCATCCGCGACAGCGACAGTACCCAGCACACTACCGACTACTGGACGGATAAGTTGACAGGGCGGTTGATTTATAAAATGAAAGACACGCCTTACAAAAACAGCCGCATCCACGGCACCCAATACAAATACGACGAAGAGGGCGATACGCTGCTCATTGCGCATTTTGAGAACGGAATTCGAGTAGATTCTACGGTGTATTATTGGCCTAATGGCAATCCCAAACACAAATTTTTCTACTCTGGAATGAAGAATGGCAACATCTTGTTTGAAGTTCAGTACCACGAAAATGGGACTAAAAAGACGGATGTGGTCATGTATGAAGAAGGCATTTTGTCGGGCGCGGTCGATTATTACAGCAGCGAGCCGCCTTACAAGGTAACAGAAACGTACTATTACCGAGAAGGGGAATTGATTGGCATCAAAATCTACAACGATTTGTACGACGAGTTGGATCGCCGCCGCGATTACTTGCTGGCAGAATACCGCAAAGATTCGGCGCGTATCGCGGATGCGTTATTTGCGCAGGCAGGCGATGGCGATGCCGTAGACGTGCCCGTGTATTATATTGGCACAGAGCAAGATGCCTTGCACGACGTAGGAGAGCCCGATAATTGGGACATCATGAAAATAGATCCTGCTTTTATGTTGCGTTATTACAAGCGCTAATGCTTGGTTTTTAAAAAGTCCCAGACTGCGGTAGTCCACTTTCTACCCACATCATCGATGATGTGGTCGTGTCCCGCATCCTCAAAAACCACCAACTTCTTGGGGCCTGCTAGGGCTGCGTAGACCGCATCTATTTCGTGGCGGTCTACGCGCTGGTCTTTGGCGCCATAAATAACTAGGGTTGGAGTGGTTACTTGTTCGGCATAGCGTACACTGTTGTGCTTTCTGCTTTTGATCCCCGTTTGCCAATCGCCCCAAAACAGCAACATATCGGGCATGACGATGTGGGGCAGCTTAAAGCGTTTGAACCGTTGCACCACCGCCGTGCGCATGTCTTTGAACGGACATTCTATAACAATTTTTTGAGGCTCTAATTGATAATCGTGTATGGCTTTGAGAATGCTGACAGACCCCATAGAGGTTCCCATAAGAATAATGGGCAGTTTGGGATAGCGGCGTTGCATAGATTGGTAACAACGCTGTACATCTTTTGCCTCTTTGTAGCCAATGGTTGTTTCCAAACCCTCTGAATCGCCATGCCCCCTAAAATCCACCAACAGACAATGGTACCCCAAACTTCTGAAAATATAAGCTGCGTTGAGTAGGTTGGATTTTTTGGAAGTGTAGCCGTGAAACAACAGTACTACGCCTCGTTTGCGGCTTCGGCTGGTCTTCATCAACCAGCAGTGGAGCTGAGGAGAAGTACCAATGGTAAGCGTTTCGTATCTGTATTTGGGTTTGTAAGTGTTCTTTGATTTGGGAATCTCCACCCCAAAAAATGCCAATTCTGCCTGTTCTCTAAGCGTTTTTTCTTGAAGGCTTTGAGTGGTAATTTTAGGAAGTTCTTTATCAGAAAAATGGGTAAAATTGTAAGCGTGGTTGTACAAAACAACGTTGCTCACGACAATAAAAATTAGGAATAAGAAGAGGAAGAGTTTTAGTAGTTTCTTTATCATAGTATTATAGTATAAAACAAGCAGTTTAAGCATTCGTAGCCTACGAATACGCAGCAGAAAGCAGCTATAATAACTGCCCTTCAATAAATCCTTTTGAAAAATAGGACGAAGCTCTAAAAAGACTGTATTTTACTAGCCACAGCAGTACAAGCGTTTTGGAGGAGAGCCTTTCTATAAGGTCTATTGCCCACGCCATTAATTATTTTATAACAACGACTGAAAGTACTTGTTCTTATGTCCACAAAAAACCAAGCTTTTATTGTAGAGGGCGGCCACCGTTTACAAGGAGAAATTACCCCACAAGGCGCTAAAAACGAAGCCCTTCAAGTTATTTGCGCGACCTTATTGACGCCAGAGCGCGTTACACTAACCAACCTACCCAATATCAAAGATGTCATTCTTTTGATAGATTTGCTCAAGGGGTTGGGGGTTGTAGTAACGGAACTAGATACCCACAAATATACCTTCGAAGCCAAAGAAATTGATTTGGATTATTTAAACAGTCCTGCTTTTACGGCGAAAGCCAGCCGCATTCGCGGGTCGGTCATGTTGTTGGGGCCTTTGTTGGCGCGCTACGGACGCGCCATCTTACCACAGCCCGGAGGCGATAAAATTGGCCGCCGTCGATTGGATACCCACTTGCTAGGCTTAGAAAAACTAGGAGCGGAGTTTACATACGATCCCGACAACAACCGCTACAGCATAGAAACGCCACAGCTTGTCGGTGCTTACATTTTGATGGATGAAATCTCAGTTACAGGAACAGCCAATACCTTGATGGCGGCAGCATTGGCCAAAGGCATCACCACCATATACAACGCAGCCTGCGAACCGTACTTACAACAACTCTGTAAAATGCTCAATGGTATGGGGGCGCGCATCACAGGCGTCGGTTCCAATAAGCTGGTAGTAGAAGGCGTCGGTCAATTGTTTGGCACCGCCCACCGTTTGTTGCCCGATATGATTGAAATTGGAAGTTTTATTGGCTTGGCGGCCATGACACAATCTGAAATCACGATTAAAAATGTACGTGCCGATGCATTGGGCAACATTCTGCCGATGTACCGCCGCATGGGAATTCAGTTTGAAGTCATTGACGACGACATCCACATTCCTGCACAGGACTTGTATGAAATCCAGACTTTTATAGACGGCTCTATTATGACCATTTACGACGCACCTTGGCCTGGTTTTCCACCCGATTTGATGAGTATTTTATTGGTCATTGCTACCCAAGCAAGGGGAAGTGTTTTGATTCACCAGAAAATGTTCGAGAGTCGTTTGTTTTTTGTAGATAAATTGATTGACATGGGCGCACAGGTGATTTTGTGCGATCCCCACCGTGCGAATATCATCGGACTGGGACGTCAATATCCTCTGCGCGGCATCACTATGACTTCTCCTGATATTCGGGCAGGGGTATCGCTATTGATTGCAGCTTTATCGGCAAAAGGCACCAGCAAAATATTACAAATCAACCAAATTGATCGGGGATATGAGCGCATTGATGAACGCTTGAAAGCTTTGGGGGCCAAGATACAACGCGTGGATGTTTAATGTCTAGTTAATGGGTAGGATAAGAATAAGCAACGTAGGAAACTTATCTTTGAAGGGAGGAACAGAAGAGCAGACAACCTATTTATAACAGTTTCTTTCTGGTGTTTGTTCATCGCAATTCTTTTATTAGACTAGATTATACGCATCACAACACCGTCACATTTGTAAGAAGTATAAGTTTACTGTTGGTTAATAAGAGCGGCTAAACGTTGTTTTTTAGCTAGAAATACATTGATTTGCTGTTTATGTATTCTCAAAAAAGGAAGATTTTTTTTAGGAAGAAAATTCAGTGGCCGTAAAAAAATTACTATATTTAGAGGGCTTTTAGCAGAAGGTTTAAATTAAGACCTATTTCGGGCTTTCTTTTGCAAAATAATTCTGCTATATTACAAGTCCATGTGAACAGAGAAAAGCGGCGTCAGGGAAAAGTTCTTTTTGTAACCCCCCACCTATAACAACAAAAACTAACTATGCAAGGAGTAGAAACTCTCAACATTCAGGCACCATACCCCGGCCTTCGCTCTTTCGAGCAATCCGAACGCGCATTTTATTTTGGGCGCGAACGCCAACTTGATGAACTGTTGCGCAAGTTGCGCTCCAATCGCTTCTTGGCAGTGGTAGGCAGCAATGGTAATGGCAAGACTTCTTTTGTGAACGCGATGCTTATTCCACGGCTCAAAGAAGGTTTTAACGGACAAGCAGGGGCCTCTTGGCGAATTGCTACTTGTACTCCTGGCAACAACCCCTTAGAAAACTTGAGCCGTCAATTGGCACAGCGCAATGTGTTGCACGGCGATTCTATGATGGACCCCAGCTACCCCGCCAAAATTGAAGGCATGTTGCGCAACGGTAGTCTAGGCATCGTAGAGGCGTTCAAAAAATCAGAAATCAACAGGGGGGAGAACTTGATGATCGTTGTAGATCAGTTTGAGGAGATTTTTAATTTTAGTAAAAAGAACAAACGCAACGAAGAAGACGCTGCTACTTTTGTAAATCTGTTGCTCAATGCCAGCCGCCAAAAGGAAGCGCCTATATATATTGTATTGGTCATGCGCTCCAACTACATTGGAGACTGCGCCGAATTCAGAGGCTTGGCAGAGGCGATCAACGATGGACAATTCTTAATTCCACGCGTTAAACCCGAAGAAGTAAAACGCATTATCCTTAACCCCATTCGCCACGACCGCGCCGTACGCGTTACAGGAGTGCGCCCAGAAATGGAGGAAATCGTCGCTACGACTATTCTCAATGACTTAGGAAAAAATACCGATGAACTAGCCACCTTGCAACATGCCATGTTGCGCATGTGGAATTATTGGCTAGACAAGGAACAAGATACAGACGTACCGATCAATCTGTCGCATTACAAGGCTATTGGTACAGTAAAAGGGGCGATGGCGCGGCACGCAGAAGAAGCGTACGCGGATTTGGATACAGAGGAGAAACGCATTATTTGCGAGCGTATTTTTCGCGCTATGGTGAAGCAGGCACCCGATGGTTCTGCCTCTAGCCGTGCGGTTACGGTACGCGAAATGATGGAAGTGACGGAGCGTTCTATGAAAGAAGTGCGTTTGGTCATTTATACCTTCAGCCAATCAGGGCGCTGGTTTTTGAAAGCGCCTCCAGTAGCGGAGATCGACGAGGACAGTGTAGTAGGCATTGCCCACGATAGCTTAATTAAGCGTTGGAGCCGCCTCAAAGGTTGGGCAAAAGAAGAAGTAGAAACCGCCGAAATGTACAAGCGCCTCGCTAGTGCAGCTGCTCTGTATTACGATGGCAAAGGAGGACTTTGGGTAGATCCAGAATTGAGCATGGGGCTCAAATGGTACGACCCTGAAGAATACGACGAAGACAATCCTTGGCGCTTGCCCCCCAACAGCGGATGGGCAACGCGTTATTCAGAAGCTGCCGTTGGTTATGGCAAAGCCATTGAGTTTTTAGAAAAGAGCCACGAGGAGCACCTAGCAGCCATCAACCGCGTTAAGGACAACAATACCAAACAAGATGATCGCCGCAAACGCTGGGCATACATCGGTGTTTTTGTTGTGCTGTTTTGTATTGGAATGATGGTTTGGGCGTTGTTTGAAGCCGCCAATGCCCACAGAAGCAAGCGCAAAGCAGACAATAGTGCCAGAGAAGCACAGCGCCAAACTTATTTAGCTGCGTTGAGTCAAGAAGAGGCCAACAAGCAAGAGTTTTATGCGAACATGAGTGCGAGCAAAGCGATGGAAGAGAAAAACAAAGCCGAGCAAGCCAACCTAAGTGCTATGGAAGCAGCGCGCATCGCAGAGGCTAGAGCGCGCCAAGCGAAGGACGCAGAACGCAACGCCAAACGCAAAGAGCAAGAGGCCTTAATTGCTAGAGAGCAAGCCTTGCGCAACGAGGAAATTGCTAAAGCACAAACCGCCTTAGCCAATGAAGCGAAAGAAGAAGCCATCCGCCAAAAACAAATAGCGGTACAAATCAAAGGACTTTCAATGGCGCAAACCATTGCGGTAAAATCTGCCAAAGAAGAGAACGAAGATATTCAAGGCATCTTGGCCAAAGAGGCATACGATATGAACTCCGCCAACGCAGGAGATCCACACGACGCTTTCATTTATGAGGCGGTATACCGCGCCCTCAATCGCTTAGAAGATGTCAACAAAAACAACCCTAACTTCAACACGTTAGACCAAGCACCTGATGGTAGAAACCGCGTTGGTAGAATTCGCAGCATGCAAGTGTCGCCTACCGATAACAAAATTTATACGACGGGATCTGATGGTTTGTTGTTGAAATGGGATTTTAACATCTACGGCAGTAAAAGTGCCAGAAACGACAAAACCAACAAGCCTGAAATTCTATCGAGCAACAAAGGCGTATCTAGAACGCTGGACATCAGTCCTGATGGAAGTTTGTTAGCGCGTGCAGGTGACGCGGACAAAGTGGTCATCACCGATGCCAAATCTGGACAAGTAGTTAATGAGTTGGATGCCCACAAAGGCAAACGCATTTGGGCCTTGTGCTTTACGCCGACAGGTGACGGGGTCATTACCGCAGGGGATGATGGTTCGGGAGGAACAGCCGTGAACTACACCAATATGAGCGGTTCTGCTTCTCCGATTATTGGCAAAACTCCTTATCGTCTAACTTCTTTGGATGTGTCGAGTGAAGGCAAATACATTGCAGGTGTTGGTAAATCTTCGGAAGTTTGGATTTGGAACCTTCAAAACCAGCGCCGTGAGTTTTTGCTCAACGATCCACGCAGTGACAAACATGCTACAGCCGTAGAATTTAACCCACAAGGCCGTTTTGTAGCCGTTGGTTACCAAGATGGAACGCTCCTGATTTGGGATTTGAATAAAGTACAAGCAGACCCAACTTATTTGCCAGAGAAATTCTTGCACCACGGTTCTAAAATCTCTGATATAGAATTTAGCAAAGATGGAACGATGATGATTGCGGGAAGTTTGGATAAGTCCGCTACGCTCTGGACCATTCGCAACGAGGACTACCGCGGTTATGGCAATGAAAAAGAGTTTCCATATTTGGGGGCTAAATACATTCCAATCAAATTGGCTGACCACGACAACTGGGTAACTTCGGTAGCGTTTAGCAACGATGGGACTAGAGTATTGACAGGAACCGCTAGTGGACACATCAAAATCTGGGAAGTCGATATGACCTTGTACGCAGATCAAATTTGCGATATTGTTCGCCAGAACATGAGCGATAAGAGTTGGAAACGCTACGTAGGAACAGATGACCCAAGAGGTGAGCAGTTGTACATCGAAACCGCCGATGGTGGTCGTCGTACGCCGTTGTCTACTTGTGGTGAAATGGTGCCACAGATGCGCGATGCTCGTAAACTAGAAGAAGCAGATTTCTAAAAAAAAATAATCATAATAACAACCCAAGATGGCTAAAAAAAAGTTATCTTGGGTTGCTTTTCTCGCTCAGCATGCCTCCCCTCGTGCTAACTGCTGATGGAGAAACTATAATTGCTGCACCCTTTGCAGGACTACCCAACTACACCTTATTGAGTTGGGTTTATTATATCACTCTTGTCCGTGAAGATGCTCGCTAGTAGTAATAAGCAGAAGCACGGATGTTTACAAACTAAATTATGATGAAAGCTCACGATGCTATGATTCGTTGCTTCGCCCTATGTTGCTTGTTAGCATTAGCCCAGCCACAGGCTACTTCCGCCCAAAACAACAAAGGAACGTCCAGTGATAACTGCAACTTAGACGAAGCCAAACGCTGGTATGAAGAGGGGAACTTAGACCAAGTAGAATCCATTGAGGCTTGCGCCAAAGATCCAAAATCCATGTCTAGTGAAAAAAGATTGGAAGCCTTTGAATTAATTACCGAAAGTTATCTCTACCGCAACAAAATTGGCGCAGCCGATCGCTCTTTTCAAGAAATGTTGCGCATCGACCCGCTTTATCAACCCGATATAGAGGGCGAATCCCAAGAGTCTTACGACTTGATCTATCTGGCTAAAACCTACAGCCGCCGTCCTATATTCTCCATGTATTTTGGAGCTGGTGTTAATTATACACTGGTAGAGCAGTTAGAAAATTACGGCGTTGACAATACTTCTGGTGTTGCCGACCGCGAAACTTACCAACGCCAATTTGTGATGGGGTTAAATGGTTCCGTTGGTTTTGAATTGCCGTTGTTGTACAACTTTGATTTGACTTTAGACGCTACGTTTGGCTACCGCACGTATGCGTTTGCCGATTCTTTGTATCTATCTGTTAGTTCGGTTAACCCAACTACACAGTTGACAAACACCAATCTTGGTGGATGGCAAGGACAGCCTGTTTTGTACTCTACGTTGACCTTCAAGGAGAACCAATATTGGGTAGATGTACCGTTGACCTTGCGGTATAATATTACAAAGTTTGAAGGTTTTTTGCCTTATGTGTATGCAGGTGCTGCCGCTAACTTTTTATTGAGTGCGGACTTGCAGGATGTAGCGCGCTCTACCACTGCCGAAACAGGAATCAGAGATAAAAGTGTACCGACAAAGACGATTAGTATTACCCATTACGAAGCTACGAAGGGGGGCGAGCGGTTGCCTTCTATGAGAACACAAGTTAATGTGTCCTTTGTAGCAGGGGCGGGTATGAAGTTTAGATTGGGACGCAACTTTTTGTACGCGGACTTTCGATATACTCGCATGTTCTTAAACAATGTAGACATTGACAACCGCTACAACAACCGAGAATTGTTGTACAATTATGCACATGTAGACAACGATTTTAGAATGGACAATTTTGCTTTAACCGTTGGTTTTATCAAAGCGTTTTATGTCCCGAGAAAGAAACACCAATACAATCCATTAGTGATCAATAGCCGCTATAACAAATGGCTAGAAAAGGAACGGAATTACATTAAGAGAGAAACAGACGAAGACCTCAAACGCGAGCTCAACAGTGCCATCAAAGACATGGAACTGGAACGCCCTTCTTTGATTGAAGACATTCAGATGGGCAAAACAAGAGGCGATAAGTTTTTGGATGACAAAAAGCGACAGCTGGACGACATCAAAAACAAGCGTGTTCGTGTAGAAGTAAAATACGAGTAAAATTTTCTCTCTTTTCCTTGTTTGGAGCAGTACCAACAAGAGATTTAACCGACGTTTTAACGTTCTATCAAAAGATCAAAATCAATGAAAAACATATTAATAAATAGTTGGAGCGCTTGGCTATTGCTAGCGACTCTGGTAGCTTTTAGCAGTTGTCAAAAAGATAAAATTTCTCCACAAAACCAAAGTACCGCTTTTGTTAAATACTATGGACACGTAGCAACGCAGACCTCATCGGACTTGTTGCGCACTCCAGATGGCGGTTACATTATGCTGGGGTCTACCAACTCCTACAACACAGGCGACGAACACGATATCTTTGTTGTTAAAACCGATTCTTTGGGCAACGAACAATGGAGTTCTTCTTTTGGGAAACTCGATTCTGATGGTGATGTTGGAACCGCCTTTGAAGGCGATTATGTTCGTTACGATGAAGTAGGGGTGCGCTTAGCAGAATTGCCCGATGGAAGCGCTTATGCCGTAGCTTGTAACCGTACTTATGTAACGTATGCCGATGCTAGTTCTACGGTGGGCAGACGTGGCGAGACTAAGATTGTTATGTATCAAATTGATGCAGCAACAGGTGCGCCGACCTCGCAGGACGGTGTAGAATTGAACAGCAGTACTGCAGATACGGTAACAGAAGTTGTATCGGATATGAAAATTGATACGTCAAGTGGGATTATTAAATACATCTTGACTGGAATGACAACAGGCGTTTCCGTTAAAGCAACGGTGGGCAACAACAACAACGAAGTAAGTGACCGTTCGGATATTTATACCGTTTTGCTGGATGAGAACTTTGATATTCTATGGACGCAAGGCAACCGCGCCTACGGCCGTATCGGAAAAGATTACGGCGTATCGGTTCAAATTTTGCCACAGGGGTATTTGGTTTGTGGAACCATTGAAAGCAACTACGACCCCAACAACAACAATTTTGTGCCCTATTCTGACATGTTGACGGTCATCATGACCAAAGACCAAGGATTGCCCATTGGACCAACTTATTATGGCGAAGAGGGGTACGATTATTTGGGAGGTCATTCTGTATACGATGCCTCTTCGGGGTTGATTACGATTTTGGGGCATGTCACAGACGGGCCTAACGAAGGAAGTTTAGCCATTGTGCAAGTGGACGAAAGTGGTGCTAGACAGCAGGGAATAACTTTTTATGATGTTGGGGGCATTGCTACGGCTGACAATCCGCTTATTTCGGCTTCTATTGATTTGATTCCCAATGGAGGAGGGTTTATTATATCGGCCACACACGAAGTGGGTTTGGTAGAAAACAACATCTACATCATGAAGGTAGACGAGCAGTTATCGGATGCTGAGGGGTGGACGTATTTCTTCGGTTACGACGATCAAAGTGCTTCTGCTATTTTTGCAACGAAGGATATCGCAGGAACTGTTATGCCAGTAACTGAGCTTGTCAGTGGAACGAGTCAAAGCGTTTTGACGGGGTATGCCTTTACAGGAACTTTTGGATTGGGAACCAATGAAATGATGGGTTTGGTGAAATTAAATCCCGAAGGAACTTTCACACCTTAAATTAAATAAACGATTGTTTTTGAGTGGCCATAGATTTTTCTTACATTTAGAGACATTATTTAGCATTATCATCCAGCTCACTGAAGCATTTTCAGGAAGCAATAAGAAATAATTTATAGCATGGAAATTACTTATGAGGCAATCAAACCCTATATTTTAGAGGAAAAAATACAAGGCTCTAAAATGTTTTGTAAATTTCAGGTAGACAACCAAGTTTTTGAGGCTACCAATTCTATTCGCACCAATACTTCTGACGGAAAGGAACGGGTAACGCGCATGGTCAAAAATACCGCTATTGGGCGTATGCGTTCTACCATTCTGCAAGTATTGCGTAGAGCAGTAGGAGGGGGCTTTGCAGGCACCGTTGTTTCTATGACGGGTAACGAGGTAGTTCGTCAAGGTACCGACGGCATCAAGCACTCTCGAAAAGATAAAGAGCGCGCTGTGGTAGGTGCTTTCGAAAAAATAACTTCTGATATTACCTACGAAGGGGGCCGCTGGCGTCTGGCAACGGAGTTCTCTGAATTTGAGAAACTGATTCGCCGCCAACCGTTGACCAAAGCCTACGACAAGAAAATCTTGGCGAGAATGTTGGTGGAAATGGCGCGAGCCGACGGTACTGTTGAAAAAGAGGAAAAGGCATTTTTTGATGATTTTCTAACAGAGGAAACAGGATCGTTGCGCGACTTGATGCGCGCACCTGCTATTTCTATGATCGAATGCGAAGAGGTGAACGCCGAAGCACGAGAGAACGTTTTCATGATTGTGGCAGCGGTGGCGTTGACGGACAATGAATTTGCAGACGAAGAAAAGCAGAAATTAGATGAGTATTCTCAAATGTTTGATTTCAAACAAGAGAAGCACGACGAGTTGTTGCGTTATGCTCAAGATTACACCATCGAAATGTACATCCGCGCCAATGGACAAATGAGCAGAGACGAAGTTTATGCTTTTGCCGATAAAATTGGAATGGACAGAGGCGAGGCAGAACGCACACAAATCCGTTTGGAAAAACGCTTGAACTAGCAACCAAAGAAGCTTTCTATAAAAAAGGGCATTCCAATTCGTTGGAGTGTCCTTTTCTTTATCCAATTGTACAACTAAAACAATTAATAAGTATGAGCGACAAGAATAAAAAGAAACCCAAAACACACAAAGATTTAAAAGGCTTTGACATTCGCATCAACGAGTTTGGTGAAATTATCTCTACCTACTCGGTAGAACAATTGAACGAGTTTTTGAACGATAAGGTGGAGGATAAAAAGCTAAAAGACCGTCAAGACTTGGACGAAGAAGAGTAAGTGCTGGCAACTGCTTTTATACACGTTTCTGACGATCTGCTGGAAACGACCCCCTGTTTTAGAAGTGTTGGACGCGTTTTTATTGGTTAATAACTAAAACAGAAAACAATGCAAAACAATTGGACAATCGCAGCGCTGTTATTGCTGCTAGGGGGGCTGTTTACAGCTTGCGAAAAGAACAACCAGAACAACAACAACCAGAACAATACACCATTGAGCCACGATGTATTTGATCAACTGCTCCAACAACACGTAGACGATTGGGGAGCGGTAGATTATCCCGCCTTTAAAGCCGACGAAGCAAAATTGAAGGCGTACATAGAGCATTTGTCCGTCAACGAACCAGCTGCCACTTGGTCGGCCAATAAAAAACAAGCGTATTGGATTAATCTCTACAATGCCTTTACGATTTACAACGTTTTATTAGAATATCCTGTCAACAGCATCTTAGACCTTGACAACGGAATGATTTGGACGCAACGGACGGTTGCTGTAGGCAACACGGCTTACACCTTAGACCAGATAGAAAAAGAACAACTCTTGGCGGCTTTCAACGAGCCAAAAGTACATTTTGCCGTCAACTGCGCCGCCGCGTCTTGCCCGCCACTTCTCAACAAAGCTTGGACGGAAACCAATTTGCAACACTATTATTCCAACAGGACTAAGAGTTTTATTAACGATAGCCGTTACAATTATCTTTCTACCGATAGCATTGCCGTCTCCAAAATATTTGATTGGTACGCGACAGATTTTGGAGGGTCGGAGAACGTAGTGGCTTACATTCAGCGGTATGCGGATAGTACAGTGGTAGATAGCGCAGCACTCGCGTATCGTGTTTATGATTGGAATTTGAATATACAATAAACTTCACTTGCTTTTTTTGATTGATTTTTAGTATTATAGTAGAATGGTAAGCACTTGACTATTCTCTAGCGCGTATTTCTGTATGGAAGTAATTCAAAATAAATTATATGACAGCAGGTGTTGGAATACTGAACTACACTGGATTATACAAATCGCTGCCTACTTCTACACCAAATCGCCACCGTAATGGTCGTTCCAATTCTTTACCTGCGGCTCCCCCAATTTGCCCACTGATTTACCAACCAATGTCGCTACGGTAGCATCTCCCGTTACATTGATTACCGTTCGGCACATGTCTAAAGGGCGGTCTACTGCAAAAATTAAGGCAATGCCAAAGGCCAAATCTTCGGCGGGAATACCCAGCGTATCCAATACAATAACCAACATAACCATACCCGCACCAGGGACAGCAGCCGAACCAATAGAAGCCATAGTTGCCGTTAACACAATGGTAATTTGGTCGCCCCAAGTCAGATCAAAACCAATGACTTGGCAAATGAATACCGCCGCCACTGCTTGGTAGAGGCTGGTACCATCCATGTTGATTGTCGCACCAATTGGGCAGACAAAACTGGTAACTTCTTTTTCTACACCGACGTGTTCTTCGACGCGCTCCATCGTCACGGGCAAAGTGGCCGCACTAGAACTGGTCGAAAAGGCCAAGAGTTGGGCGGGGCTGATGGCTTTTATAAAACCGATGGGTGAGCGCCCTGTAAATGCCTTGATGGCTGTGAGGTAGATGCCGACCATGAGGCTTAGTCCCAGTACTACGCAACCCGCATACTTGAGTAAGCTGCCAAATACGGCGGGATCTGTACTGACGGCCAAGTTGGCCAAGAGCGCTGCCACGGCATAGGGCGAGAGCAGCATGATAATATCGACCATTTTGAGAATAACCTCGTTGAGACTATCGAAAAAATCGTGCAGCGGCTTGGCCTTTTCTTTTGGAATGAGCAGCATACAAACAGCAAAAAATAAGATAAAGACAATGACTTGAAGCATGTTGCTGTTGCTGCTGGCAGCGCCGAATATGTTGTCGGGAACCATGTCCACAACAAAATCTAAAGGCCCTGCTTGCGCCTGTGCGGCCCCTGCGGCTACTTTTTGGCTACTGGCCTCTTTGTTCATTTCGCTGATGCTACTCATGCTTTCGCGCGTCATACCAGCACCAGGTTTTACCACATTTACCACCATCAATCCCAACGTAACGGCGATTACAGTTGTCGTAAGGTAAATGGCTATGGTGCGCCCTCCAATTTTGGAGAGTTTGGAGATGTCTTGCAAATCCGCAATCCCTTTAGCTAAAGAGGCAATAATTAGAGGTACAGCAATGAGTTTGAGTAAGTTGACGAATATTTTACCGATGGGATAAATCCAATCGCCGATAAAACCAGCACCCCAACCCACTTGTTTAAGTCCTAGCCCCAAGACGAGGCCGACAATCATACCAATGAGAATTTGCCAGTGTAAAGCCAACCCTTTTTTTGTCTCTGTCATGCTGTGTTTATTTTACTTGTACGCCGCCCAACGCTCAGGAATAACCCTTTATTATAAAAGGGCTAAAAAAAATAGTGGCGCGGAGTATCTTTTTGTGAAAACGAGCTTATGAAGGTAGTAGAAAGAAAACGTTCATAGGCTTTGGGAAAGCAAGATAGTGAAGTTGTATTAAAAAAACAGGCTGTTGAAGCCAATTAGATGGGAAGTTGTACTTTTGTGCCGCTAAATGGCGCAATTGTAGCATGGGAGAAGACGAAGAATAAAAAACAGACTTTGTACAACCTACCAACCCAGCTTAAACGAATGATTATGAAACAAAATTTTGTCTCTATAGGACTGTTATGGCCTTTATTGGTAATGCTAAACCAACAAGCAAACGCACAATGGCAACAATACAATGCTGCTTATCCTGAATGGCCATTCGCTCTAGAACAAGTATTGGCGACGGGCAATAACAAGTGCAGCGTTTGGAAAAGCCGTTACCAACGCACCGCAGAAGATGAATCTGGACAAATTTGGACAACGCCTATAGAAGACGCACATCAATACCAGCGCTACCAGTTCTCGGGCGGCAAACCAATGTTGGTAAGTACCTATTTACCATCTGGCAATAAGTTGGAAACGATGGAATATTTTTACCGCGATCATTTACTTTCTGCTATAGAGGTTCTACAATACGATACCTTGCAAGCGTCGGAGTTGAAGTATGCGTTGCAGTATTTGTATTACAAAGAGAAAGACGCCCCAGCACAGCGCACGACGGTATACGGACGTCCTAATAGTCGTGTTCGAGTGTTGGATGAATTTGAATTTGATGAGGCGCGGCGACTGACGCGGCAAAAGTCTACTGTAGTCGGTTTTTCTCCCTACATGGACAGTTTGTTGGGGCTGAAAGCCAATGAAAAGCGGCTGATGAGCGCCCATTATGGAGATACGGTGCAGACACAAAAACTGTTTCAGGATTTGCACTTGATCTTGGATGATCGCAAGACTTTTTTAAATGCCGAGCAGCAGCCCGTTTTAACGGAAGTGCGCAACGCCAAAGGGGAAAAGCTGTGGACGATTGATTATCATTACGAGGCGGGACGGCTCGCCAAGAAAACATACTGGGTGCGTCGTGCAGCACCCATCGCACAAGAAGAACCGCCTACAGCGGCTGCGCCAATCCAAAAGGGAAAGGCCAAAAAGAAAGCACGTAAAAAGGGAACAACGGAAGTTGATGCTGCCCCCGCTGCTCTAGTCTTGTTAGAACCCGCTGTCTATAAGATCGAGTACTTTAGATACAATGGGGATGGCCTATTAGAACAGCACATTATAGAAGAAGAGGATCAACAAACGGTTTTGGAATATTCCTATTTTACAGAATAGAAACGCAAGGTAAACGAAGAGCGCAAATGGGGCAGGTAGTGTATTTAGATAAAAATCATTATCTTGGAACTGAATGCTTTTTCAAGGAGATTTGGAAGGGGGACTTAGAATATATTTACTACGCGTTATGTCGACATCAAAACACACGCTCACACAGCAAGCGATAGAGGCCGAATGGCAAGAAGTGCAGCAAGCACAGCAAAATCCTGCACACTTTAGGGTGCTGTATGAGCGCTACCATGAACCTATTTTTAGGTTTGTATACAAACGAACCATAGACGAAGCCTTGAGCGCAGATTTGACAGCTCAAGTGTTTCTAAAAGCTATGCAGAATTTAGCGAAGTACACCTACAAGGGCGTACCTTTCTCCGCTTGGCTGTTTAGAATTGCAAGCAACGAAATTGCCCAGCATTATAGAAAAAATAAAAAGCAGCGCGTCGTAGCGCTAGAAGAGAACAGTGCGCATGACATCGCAGAAGAGTACGAAGACAAGGCCGCTTTAGAAGTGGACATCGAAGTATTAAAAGCGGTCATCCACGACTTGAAACCCGCAGAAGTAACACTGTTGGAATTGCGCTTTTTTGAAAAACGCCCTTTTAAAGAAGTCGCAGACATTTTGGATATTACGGAGAACAATGCGAAGGTGAAGATCTACCGCTTATTACAAAAAATGAAAAAGAAATTTGTTAAAAAGAAGCAGTCTGACTGACGTAAATATTAATCACTGACCCAGTTTTTTTACGCCTCCAAATGCGTCTCAACTAGTTTAGACATGAAAGACAAGTACAACATAAAAATCAATCCTCCAGAACTTAGTTCGGAACAAATCAAGCAGCATCAGAATTTTGAGGCGCTGTTGGCCAACTTCAAGCAAGCCCCAACCACTCCCGAAGCGCCCCCAACAGCACCTGTAGAATTAGAAGTTGTAAAAGACGCGCCACAGAAACGCCGTCGGTTCGTATATATAGCGAGTGCAGTAGTTACCGTATTGGCGGCTAGTCTGGTCTATTCTATCCTGCGCCAACCCTTAGAAGTTATAGAAAATTATCAGCCTCCCACTGTTCAAATTCAAGAAGTACTAGCGCTCCAAAGTCCGTTGCCAAGTCTGGAACAACCTGTAGAGCGCAAAACCATGCAAGCAGAGCAAGGAGAAACGTTAACCTACGCCTCAGGCTCTAGAGTTACCATTCCAGCTGCTGCTTTTGTAGACAAAGAAGGGACACCTGTTAAAGGCGAAGTAGAGATTACTTACCGAGAATTCAACGACCCAGTGGATATGTTTTTAGCAGGCGTTCCCAAACAACTCAATAAACATCAAGACCTACAATCTACAGGAATGATGGAAATCAAAGGGTTTCAAAACGGTGAACCCGTTTATTTAACAATGGACAAAAGTTTAGACATTGAATTGAAAGGGAAGATGGTTGTAGGCATGGACACCGATGATTTAGGGGTGTACGTATACAGTCGCCAAGAAGATAGTTGGTCTTACAAAACAAAAGATCGGGTAGAGGTGGTCAACAACACTGCTACTACCGACGACCTAGATCCAACAACAGATGACCCTGCATTAGCGGCAGTCATTACCCAACTCAAACAAGAACAACGCAGCACCAAACCCATTGAGCCTATTCGACCAGGCGTACCAGCGGGAATGCAAGTGTTTGATTTTGCTATTGATGTAGAATCTTCTCCAGAACTGGCCAAATACAACCAAAACATAGACCTGATGACACCGATAAGCAACGTCTCGGTGGCTACTTTCAAAGATACGATTTGGAACGACATGGAATTGCAGGGCAATGAGGACGAGGGGTACGTATTGCGGTTGGAATACCAGGGAGAAGGGGGCGTTTTTACTAGAACATTGGAAGTACAGCCTGTAGTGGTAGCGACCGACGAAGCGAAGGCTCAGTACCAAGCGGAAAAAGCGCGCTATGAAGCCGCGCTACAGACGTGGGAGGCCGATATTGTAGCTGCCGCACAAGCTCAAGTACAGCGTCCTGAGCAGTGGGTAAACATCATCAATCGTTTTGCTATACAGCGTTTTGGATTGTGGAATTGTGGCAAACCTATAGAAGGGCTGCTGGATAAAGCCGTCAATACACAGTTCGTAGATTTGCAAGGAGCGCCCATCGCATTGCAAGAAGTATTCGTAGCAACCGAACAACAACAATTTTATTATTCTTCACCCAGCGCCAACAACGGTTCAGAACTGCCGTTGCCGCACCAGCAAGAGCAAAAAATATGGGCATTGAGCGCTCAAGGAGAATTGCTAGTGGCCGAGGTATCGCCCGATGTTTTGGAAGGTGCCGCCCCTGTGTTGCCCATGCGCCCCATCGCGGTACCTGAAACAGCAGCGGACTTAAGGGAATTGTTAACTATGTGATCATTGGTATAAAGTAGCGAGGGTCAAAGTGCGCACAAAAGTAATAGGCGATATCTCAGCAATACTCGATAATCGTTGCCGAGATATCGCCCATTATTAAACAATGATAGGGCTAATTCTTAGTGTCCGTTTCTTCCTCAGTTGGGTGTAGAACATCGGTGCTTGGAGGTACTTCGTCAATAATACCAGCTTCCTGCTCTAGTACTTCAGCGGGAGCATGCGTTAGGTCTTCTGCCAACTTTTTTTCTGTGGTCAACACCTCTTCTACAGAAGGTTGTTCAACGGATTCTTGCTGCGCTTTCTCTTTAGCTGCAAGTGCCAGACGGTCTTCCACCGATAGTTGTTGCTTTTTATGCTCAACCACAGTTGTTGGTACATCGGGCTTTAGGGTTGCCGCTTGTACTCCTTTGTCCTCGTTGGTTACTGGCGGTGCATCTTGTTCGGAGGGCTTTTGGGGGCGCTCTTCGCGTTTGCGCGGCTGTTTTTCTCGCTGGTCTTTTTTGCCGTGTGATTTTTTGGGCTTTTTCTCGTCGTGTCGCTTTGGCGCTTCACTATCCACCTCATTCTTTGCCGTGTGCAACTCTTTGAGCGGGTTTTTAGTCATTTTTTTGTAAGCAGCTCGCTGCCGAGCGCTGTCCATAGCTAGATACAAAGCCTCGCGGAACGACTGCGCATCGGCCATGTTTTTACCTGCAATGTCAAAACCAGTGCCGTGGTCGGGCGAGGTGCGAATAACAGGTAAGCCCGCCGTAAAATTAATTCCTTTGCCAAAAGAAAGCGCCTTGAAAGGCACCAATCCTTGGTCGTGATACATGGCCAAAATACCGTCAAAATTGAGGTAGTTGCCCGATCCAAAGAAACCATCGGCAGCATAGGGCCCGATGGCCAAAACACCTTGTTGTTTGGCCGCTTCGATAGCGGGAATAATTTTGGTTTTCTCCTCGTCCCCAATCACGCCATCGTCGCCAGCATGGGGGTTGAGTCCTAAAACAGCGATAGCGGGGCGGTCGATGCCGAAGTCCATCTTTAAACTCTCATTCATAAGCTGTATTTTCTTTAGAATAAGCTCTTGACTCAACGTAGCAGCCACTTGGCTGAGCGGCAAATGGTTGGTGACCAAGCCCACACGGAGCGATTCATTCACCAACAACATCAAATTTTCGGGAGCCTGAAACTTATGGGTTAAATATTCGGTATGGCCAGGAAATTCAAAACCGCTGGCTTTCATAGCGGCCTTGTTAATGGGAGCAGTAACCAGGGCATCCAAATGTCCCAAGCGCAAATCTTCTGTTGCTTGTTCTAGTGCGAAGGTGGCGTACTTTCCTCCGTCAGAAGTGCATTGCCCTATTGTTATTTTTACATTCTCCATCCAACAATTAACAACATTAACCGCCTGTGGATTGAGGGCCTGTACGCTGTTGGTATTGTGAAAAGAGAAGTCTCTTATTTTTGCGATATTCTTGTGGTAAGAAACGACTTTAGTAGAAGCATATACTACTGGAATACACCAGCTGAGTAAACGTTTATCAGACAGCGTTTTGAGCGCAACTTCTAAACCGATGCCATTGATATCGCCAGAAGAAATGCCTATTATTAGTTTTTTATTAGTCATAAAGATAAATACAGGTACAAAGAACCTGAACTAGTCCAAATCGAATAATTCGGAGATGATAAAAATAGAATAGATAAACAACTTTCTAATTTAGTTGGTTGTAGTTGTTTAGAATACAAGGAGAGAAGGGACTCTTAGCCTTATTAGGGGCATTGTAGGATAAAGATAGAGAAAATTGGGGAATACTTCGTCTATAGATGATAAGTTCTCTAGGATCGGGCGACATTAGCCAACCGCAACTTTAAATAATTATTGTACCTTTGTACCCCATTACCTGCTATTAAAAAAAGCCTTCGCCCTTTATTAGTTATTCAATTATGAAAGCAAAAAAATCATACGGCCAGCATTTTCTAAACAAAGAACACATTGCGCGCGACATCGCTCTAGGACTCACTTGGACGGATCAGTACCAGCAAATTGTAGAAATTGGCCCAGGACAGGGGATGTTAACCAAACACTTAATTGAGGAACACCCCAACCACCAGCTTAAGGTAGTAGAGGCAGACCGTGACATGGTAGCTTACTTGACCAAACATTATCCAGATTTATTTCCCAACATCATCGCCGAGGATTTTTTAAAAGTTCCCTTAAAAGAACATTTTCAAGAGCCGTATGCCATTATTGGCAACTTTCCCTACAACATCTCTTCTCAGATTTTATTCAAATTATTGGACAACCGCACCGATGTACCCGAATTGGTTGGCATGTTTCAAAAAGAAGTCGCCGAGCGCGTAGTTGCACACCCCAACAACAAGGCCTATGGCGTATTGACGGTTTTGGTACAAGCGTATTACGACGCCGAATATTTATTTACGGTAGGGCCAGAACATTTCAATCCACCGCCCAAAGTACAATCGGCAGTTATTCGGCTCCATAGAAAAGCCAATTTCGAGGACTTGGGCTGCGACCCCAGCCGTTTCAAAGCCATTGTTAAAGTCGCTTTTGGCACCCGCCGAAAAATGCTGCGCAATTCTATGAAACAATTTTTTCCAAAAGAGGTACTGTTTGAAGACAAATTATTTGAGCAACGGCCTGAAAATCTATCTGTTTCAGAATTTATTACCCTAACACGACGTGCTTCTCAATATTTATAGCTATCTTGTAAAATAGGCGATTAAAAAACTGTTTTAGAGCAGAGGCCGTCCTGCCCAACAACGATGGCGCAACACACAATCGCTGCACACTACTCCCACCATTTTTTGTAGTGCACTTACCAAAGCACTTTTAAATAGTTTAAGATTATCAAAGGAAGTTGTTTCAACGGCTTCCAAAGGAACTTGTTATGCCTGCTACCAACCGAAAACAAGAACCACAAAAGCTTGACATTAGCTTGATATTTTTTTTGTGGTCTGAGTTGAGCTTTGCTAATAAAGGCTACATTTGCCAGCTATTGCTCTAACAAAAAGGATAAGAAACGTATGCAAGTGCAACAACACACTAATGCTACGCCGCGTGTTTTGATTACCGATGGCGTACATCCCTTGTTATTAGATGGCTTGAGTGCTGCGGGATATGCCTGCACCTACTTGCCCAAGATAGACTTGGCTACCACGCGCCAATTGGTCGGCGCATACGACGGTATTGTTATTAATAGTAAAATACGCGTAGATCGTGCCTTTCTGGAGGCTGCGCCAAAGTTGCGTTTTATAGGCCGCTTGGGTTCAGGCTTAGAAATTATAGACTTGGAGTTGGCGCAGGAGCGTGGTGTGGCCGTCATTCGGGCAGCCGATGGCAATTGCGATGCAGTGGCCGAACATGCTTTGGGGATGCTGCTAGCGCTGGCCAATAATTTGCGACAAGCCGACCAACAAGTGCGGCAGCGCATCTGGGAGCGCGAACAAAACCGAGGTTGGGAATTGTGGGGAAAAACGATCGGAATCGTAGGCTTTGGTTATACAGGACGCGCCTTTGCGGAACGGTTAGCGGGGTTTGGCATGCGGGTGTTGGTTTATGATAAATATAAGAAAGGGTACGCCAGCGATTTGCCTTATGTAGAAGAATGTGCTATGCAGCAATTGTTTGACCAAGCTCAAATTCTGAGTTTGCATTTGCCTGCTACCGCCGAAACAAAAGGCTTGGCAAATGCCCAGTATTGGAAGCGTTTTCAAAAAGGGTTGGTGTTGATCAATACCTCACGGGGTAATATCGTACCCACCGCCGATTTGCTCGAAGCTTTAGAACAGGGACAATTAAAAGGAGCTTGCTTGGATGTTTTTGAAAATGAAAAACCAGCCACGTACAGCGCCCAACAGGCCGCTGATTTTGAGCGGTTATTTAAGCGTCAAGATGTACTCTTATCCCCACATGTTGCGGGCTGGACAGTAGAATCTAAAGAACGTTTGGCTAAGTTGTTATTGCGCCGAATTATGGTGCTTTAGACTTGGAATTGTCGAAATTTGATGATACTTTTGTTAGTCTCTGTAGTCTTAACAGATTGATTTTATTTTAAATCATAAAAGCGTTGTAAGCGTTGGGCTTGGTTGCAAAATGTTGATAAGCAACTGTTTAGCGTTTGTTAATACTATGTTAGGATTGTTAAAATTCTGCGTTCAGTGCCTATAAAAAACGCTCCGACAGGCTGTTTCTAGACAACATTTGAGAGGGGCTAGAGGCTGATTATCAGAAAGTATGAAGAAGAAAGAACAACGTGGCGCTTACTAGCTGGTTACTAGTGTGTCACAATATTGAAACAATAAGTTTCGCAAGAAACGAAGAATTAAGCGGGGAGTGGCGTTGGTTACCCACAAACCGTTTGGAGAAATCAGACAACAGCAAGCGCTATTGTTGGATAGCAACCCCTAGCGTCGAATTCTCGAAAAACAGCTCAATAGATGGGCTGTCTACGAAACGTTTATTTTTTAACTTTAATTAAAGTTCTTATGGTTATGGTTCGTTACATAATTTTGTTAACCCTGCTGTTTGTGGGAAGCACAGCGCTGCTCGCCCAAACGACAGGTAGTTTGCAAGGGAAGGTTATTGATGTTGGCAACGGCGAAGGACTTCCATTTGCAAACGTCGTGCTTCAGAAGGACGGCATGCAAGTCACCGGAACCCAAACGGATTTCGACGGTAACTACAACTTTTCTAACATTCAGGCAGGTACCTACGATGTTTTGGTTTCTTATGTGGGTTTTCCCACAGTCCAAACCAATGGCGTGGTTGTCAGATTGGGACAAGTGGTTCGATTCGATGTAGAGATGGAAGAGGGGCAAAAACTAACCTTCGGTACTGACAGTACAGGTAATGATGAAGGGATTGTTGTACGCGCTTACCGCATTCCATTGATCGAGCAAGATGCG
>CAYUZF010000001.1:0-5342 GCA_964449615.1 uncultured Aureispira sp. | reverse complement strand
GTGGACAGACACTAGGCGCAGAAGATATTCAAAACTTAGCTACTCGTGATGTTAATAGTATTACTGCAACTACAGCAGGGGTGAACCAAGCCGATGAAGGTGAAGCCCTCAACTCTAATGGTAGTCGTAGTTCTAGTAACGATACTTACGTAGATGGCGTACGGGTTATTGGTAATTTAGGTATTCCTGAGACAGAAATTGACCAGGTGCAAATTATTACTTCTGGTGTCCCTGCTGAGTTTGGTGACGTTACAGGAGCGATTACCAACATTATTACCAAAGGCCCTTCTTCTGAATTGACAGGTGGGGTGCGCTTTGAGAGTTCTCAATTTTTGGATGCCTTTGCTGCCAATCGTGCGGATGTTTACTTGGCTGGGCCAATTTTGGCGCGTCCGATGTTAAACGCATTGGGCGATACCTTGAAAAAGGCAGACGGTCAAATTCGTAAATCTACTATTTTGGGCTATCGCTTTGCAGGTGTTTATTCTACAACACTAGACAGCCGCCCTTCTGCTTTGGGTTCTTTCAAATTGAAAGACGAGAAATTGGATGAGATTTTAGCCAATCCTTTGATTCGCAACCCCAGTGGCGCCGGTACTATTTTCGCAGCAGATTTCTTGACCGAAGATGACTTGGAGCCTACGGCTGTACGTCCAAACGCTAGAGAATCTTACGCTATTGCGAATGGTAAATTTGATTTCAAACCCAGTAGAGACTTCTATTTTGTATTGGGAGGGAATGCACAGTTCAATTGGGGAAACAGCGCAGCTACAACCAACCGCTTGTTTAACTACCAGTACAACCCACAATACACAGAAAACACTTGGCGGGTAAGTGGACGTTTCCGCCATACCGTAAGTGCGACGCAACCTGGTGGAGATGGTGAAGAGGAAGAACAGGATCCTACTACTTTACAGTCTGTTTTCCAGAACTTTAGCTACGAATTGCAAGGAGATTATACCGCAACAAACAATACTTCAGAAGATCCGCGTTACAACGATCGTTTGTGGGAGTATGGTTATATTGGTAAATTCTACAGAAGCCGTGTCCCCGTTATCGGTGCGGTAGATACCAGCTACATCACCAACTCTGTAGGAGATACCATTGGCACCAACGTAGATTTTGGACACTCTGCCTTCAACAACTCTTTTGACGGTTTTGAGTTAGACCCAACAATCAACCCTGGACTAGCTTCTTACAACAATTTGCTGTCCCAACCTGGTGATCCATTAGATCCATTTTCTCCAACCAGCATCGACGCGATGGAGGTCATCAACGGTTTAAACTCTGGTGCTCGTACCAACATTTATGGTTTGTTCAACGCTCCGTTCTACACCAACCGCGACGATGGACCAGGATTTGGAAAAAGCAACCAAACACAAGTGCGTGCCAACGTCAAAGCTAACTTTGACTTGGTAATGGGGCGCGCTACAGGGAGTCCTATTCGCCACAACATTCAGATGGGAGGTACTTTTGAGCAGCGTATTACACGCAGCTACAACATCAACCCATTCAGCCTGTGGAACTTAGCCGATCAAACTGCTAACAACCACATTTCCAATGCAACAGACCGCAGCAGACCTACAGGAGATACCTATTACGATCCTTTCTTCCAGCGTCAATACCAATTGTACGAGTCGTTGATTCGTACCGATGAGGAAGGCAACGAAGTACAGCCTTCTTTGTTTGCTTCTCGCCTTAGAGAGGCCAACGGATTGGATGATCGCGATTGGGTAAACGTACATGAGTTTACACCCGATGAAATGGACATTGCTTGGTTTGAGCCTACTACGTTGATTACAGGTCAACAAGCAGTATTGAACTATTTTGGATACGATTATTTAGGAAATCCAATTGGAACAGACGTTGATTTCTTCTCCTTCTTTACAGAAACAGAAAACATCGACGGTAGAGAAATCAAAACGCGTCCAATTGCTCCGTTCAAACCTATTTACGCAGCGGGATACATTCAAGATAAATTTACGTACAAAGATATTATTTGCAACATTGGTGTTCGCTTTGATAGCTACGATGCTAATACAAAAGTGTTGAACGATCCTTATTCTGTAACAGGATATGAAACAGCGGGAGAGTTCTTCGATACAGAATCTGACAATCCTTCTCTTTACTCCGCAGGTAGAACCGCTGTTCGTCCCAACAACATTGAGGATGATTTTGCAGTCTATGTA
This sequence comes from uncultured Aureispira sp., assembly GCA_964449615.1. Classification (GTDB taxonomy): domain Bacteria; phylum Bacteroidota; class Bacteroidia; order Chitinophagales; family Saprospiraceae; genus Aureispira. The sequence goes on along the minus strand of CAYUZF010000001.1, from coordinate 3,153 downwards.
AACGACAACAACCGCGACGCGAGCATTGTTGGTTACCGCGACGGAGAGCAGTGGTACAACTCACAGGGAACACCTGTTGGAACGCCCAATGAGTTGGGAAGCGTTATTTTTCCTGCCTTGAAAGGTTTTGGAACGACAGAAATCGATCCACAAGGAGAGAACTACGACCCAACGTTGGCTTTCCGTGACTTTACGCCTACTTTAATCGTAATGCCTCGTATTGCGTTCTCATTCCCTATTTCCAGAGAAGCGAACTTTTACGCCAATTACGACGTATTGTCTCAGCGGCCACCATCTGGAGCTTTTGCTTCTCCATTGACTTATTACAACTTTAGAGAATTGGCTTCCGATCCCAACACATTTATTGGCAACCCGAACTTGAGCCCACAACGTACCATTAACTACGAAGTTGGATTCCAGCAAAAATTGACGGAATACTCTAAATTTAAGTTGTCGTTGTTGTACCGTGAAGAGCGTGATTTGATTCAAGTTAGAGATTTTGTGGGTGCTTATCCTGCTACTTATAGCTCTTTCGGCAACAGTGATTTCTCTACTACAAAAGCGTTCAAGTTGGAATACGACATGCGTTCTAACAACAACTTGCGTATTTTGGCCAACTACACTTTAGCCTTCTCAGAAGGTACAGGTTCTAGCCCAACTTCTTCTACAGGGGTTGCTGCTAAAGAATTGAAATATGTTTTCCCATTGAATTTCGACCAGCGCCACACCTTCTACCTCATGGCTGATTACCGCTATGGAAAAGGAGACAAGTACAACGGGCCTAAAATTGGAAAATTTGACGTATTTGCCAACACGGGTTTAAACGTTGCTTTGAACGTAAACTCTGGTCGTCCTTATACGCGCAAAGAAATTCCTGGAGGAATCGGAAACAGTTTCCAAGACAGAATTACCGTAGGAAGCATCAACGGTGCTCGTATGGATTGGACGTACCGCGTAGATGTAAAATTGGATAGAGATTTTGTAATTGGTGAGAAAACCAAAAATCCTATTCGTTTGAACGTTTACTTGCGTATTCAGAACTTGTTCAACACACAAAATCCATTGGCCGTATACTCGGTTACTGGTTCTACTACCGACGATGGTTTCTTAACTATTGCCAACAGTCCTGGTCCTGGTTTTGCCGCTTCTCAACCAGCTTCTTACGAGTTGTTGTATGATTTGCGTATGCAAAATCCCTTCAACATCTCTAGACCTAGACGAATTTTCTTAGGATTAATCTTTAGTTTCTAATAGAACACTATAAGGAGAACGCGTTCCAACTTGAATAGTTGGAACGCCTATTCTATCAAGTATAAATAAAATAGCAATGAATAAATTAAGCTGTATAACAGTATTTCTATTGGCACTAATGGCGGCTTCTTCGGTTTCTGCCAGAGAGTTTGTAGGAGATCCTGTAAAACACAAAACCGATAACAAGAAATCATATCGCGCTGATTGTACAGCCTCTAGGGCGCAGACTGATTTAGCAATCAACAACGTACGTGCTTTGTTGCGTGCAGGTGGTGATATGTGGTGGGACGGCGTTAATACTGCCCGCTATATTGTGCCTAATGTAGATCCCGCTTCGGGAGAGCCAGAAGTTTCTTCGCTCTTTGCTGGGGCAATTTGGTTGGGGGCTTACGATGAGGGCGACAACCTTATCTTAGCGGCTCAAACGTACCGCAGTAGTGGTAACGATTACTGGACGGGACCTTTGGACCCAGACTTGGGTACGATTGAGAAAGTAGAATGTGAGCGCTGGGATCAGCACTTTACGGTATTTGGAGACGACATTACTGCTCTTAGAATAGATGTACTAGACCCTCTCAGCCCTGGTGTACAAGAGCCACTTTCCAGAGGATTAAAAGGCTGGCCTGGTAGAGGAAATCCATTCTTTGCAGAAATTCACGGTTTTGACCAAGAGTTAGCACCCTTTGTAGATTTTGATAAAGACGGGATCTATGACCCTTCTAAAGGAGACCACCCTATCATTGAAGTATCGGGTAACTGTGCTACTAGAGCATTGGATTACAACAATCCTATTTATGCGGATCAAATGACTTGGTGGGTTTACAACGACAACGGCAACTTGCATACACAAACCAACGGCCAGCCCATGCAAATGGAAATTCAAGTGACGGCTTTTGGTTACCGCACGACAGACGCGGTCAACAACATGACTTTCTACCGTTATAAACTACTCAACAGAAACAAGTTAACACTTAAAGATACCTACTTCTCGCTTTGGTCTGATCCAGATTTGGGTTGTTCGGAAGATGATTACATCGGTTGTGATACAACCACAGGTATGGGGTATGTTTACAACAGAGACGTAGAAGATGATGATCCTTGTGGAACGCAGGGTTCTGCGGGTTATGGTCTCAATGTTCCTGCTTTGGCAGTGGATTACTTTAGAGGGCCGTTGGATTCTGCAGGCAACCAAATCGGGTTGTCTTCTTTCCAATACCACATCAACAGTGCCTCAGATCCCAAAGGCGACCCGACCAGTACATTGGGCTTTTATCGGCTTATTTCGGGCTATTGGCCCAACGGAACACCCATTACCGCAGGAGGCGACGGCTACAACCCTGGCAGCACAACTTCTACACCTACGCCCTACGTATTTCCTTCTTTTCCCAACTTGCAGGGCGCTAGTGAATGGTCGATGTGTAGTGAAAATTTGTCTGGCCTAGACCAGCGATTTTTGCACACTTCAGGGCCTTTTATTTTGCAGCCTGGCGCGACAAATGAGATGATTTCAGGAGTAGTTTGGGTGCCTAGTATTCCCGATTATCCTTGTCCGAGTTTGAAGCCTTTGGTACAAGCCGATGTATTGGCACAGAATCTTTTTGACAACTGTTTCAAAATTACCGATGGCCCCGATGCGCCTACGATTGATATTGTAGAATTGAACCAAGAGTTGATTTTGAACATGTACAATGAATTGCCTTCTAATAATGTGGGGCTGTCTTATGAGGAATCGCCTGGAGAATTGCGCTCTTTGTCTGCCTTAGGCATTACCGATGTCGATACAACGTATAATTTTCAAGGGTACAAAGTCTACCAAGTAAATGGCCCCAATGTGTCTGTAACGGAGTTGAACGACGAGACCAAAGCGCGTTTGATCTTCCAAACGGACTTGAACGACGACGT